>DATBAT010000506.1:0-37036 GCA_036271375.1 Terriglobales bacterium | reverse complement strand
ACACGGTCACGTTCGACGTCAAGCTCCCGCTCGTCGCGGTGATCGTGTGCTGCCCCGCTCCGGTCGGCGCGGTGTACAGGCCGCCCGTCGAGATCGTCCCGACGGTCGCGTTCCCGCCGGCGATTCCGTTGACATACCAGTTGACGCCCGCATTTGGAGCGTTCTCCAGCGTAGCGGTGAACTGCTGCTTGCTTCCCCCCGGCAGGCTTACCGCCGTTGGAGCAACCGTTATGACGATCCCTTTTAGAATGACCTGAGCACTAACAACCTTGGTGGGGTCCGCTTGCGGAACTGCTTTCACCGTTACCGCAGTGATTGCCGGCCCGATGATCGGAGCGGTGTAGATGCCCTGTGCCGAGATGGTTCCCGTAACCGCACTCCCACCTTCCACTCCGTTGACCATCCAAGTCACCGCAGTGTTTGCGGTATTAGTCACTGTAGCGGTGAACTGCTGGGTTTGCTGATCGATCAGAGTGACGGAACCCGGAGTCAAGCTCAAATTCACAGCCAACAAACTGAGGTTGGCACTTCCACTCTTGGTGCCATCCGCTTGCGATACCGCCATTACTACACGCACAACGTTGAACGGAATTAACGCAGGCGCCGTGAACAAGCCTGTGGCCGAAACGGTTCCCAGCGAGGCGTTGCCGCCCGTGACTCCGTTCACCAACCACGTCACCGCAGTATTTGCGGTATTCGAGACCGTTGCCGTAAGTTGCCGTGTGCCACCCCCCGTCAAAGAGGCAGTCCCTGGCGTTACCGTCACACTGACAGGTGTTGCCGCCTGGGCAAAAAGGGATTGAATTCCGGCAGAGGCCAGAAAAATGGCAAGGCAAACGAGGAGCGTAGCAAGTCGGGGGAGGGACTTTCTCACGGTACAGCCTCTTTGTCGTCTCTCCTCGTGGAGAGGCGGAATTTTTATTTAAGAACCGTCGGCCAGAAGGGAATGCCGGGCCTATACCCCGAGCGATCACAAGGAAATAAAAACCGGCCTCGGATTCGGCGAGGCACTAGGAAGTGGCTAGTTCGCTGAAGGGCGCGTCCTGAAAATGTGTATCAAAATTAGATTGGTACTTTATTCCTGTCAACTATCTACCCTACCCACTAGTACATGTGGGTCAACACTTAGCACATCATGGAGACGGGAATGTCCGGGCGGACATCCCCGATCTCAAAGGAAATGGGACAAAAAGATTCGTTTCGGGAGAACCGTGATCGCTTCAGTTCAGGACTTCGATTTGGCGACCACCGCTCCTGCCAAGCCCACAGCTCCCATGATCAGAAATGAAAGGGATGCAGGCTCAGGAACGGAAATGGGAAACAATACGCTCCCATGCAGATATTGTCCGGGGGAAGAAAAAGAGGGGCTTGGAGTGTCGTCTGTAAAAACCATCGGGATGTTGGTGAGTGGGGTGGTACCCATCCAGGTTCCGTCCAGCACACCGTGAAGCACATGGTGAAAGGAACCATCGGGGAGAGTGTACGTAGTCCATCCCGACCGCTGGTTAAACGTTCCGCTAAACAGCACGCCTGCGGGAACGCCGCTATTACCGCTACCGGTAACGGTGAATGTGCCCCCTGGAAGAAACACCCCAGCTTCGGGGGTTCCACTCTGGAGAGGGGCGGTAGTAAAACTGACGGTGCCAAGATCCGGACCACTTAATGGAGGACCGCCAAAGCCCGTGAGAATTGTGAACGGAGAGGTAAGAGATAAACCATTGTCTGTGACGACCAGAGTACCGCCCCGGAAAAAAAAGTTTACTGAACTGTCAGCCCGAACGTTGCTAGGCAACAAGAGCGCAGTGGCAGCAAGAAGAAGCAGCATTTTTCCCATTGGATTTTCCTCGTCTAGCTGAAGTGAATAGGCGCTGAAAGAGTTAACGGGATCCAGCAGCGCATTCGACTCAACTACGGCAGATTGCCTGCCAATTTCAGCCTAACCCGAGCCCTTTGGTCGATTCGCACTCGTTCTTGGAACGGCTCCCGATCCGGTCCGGGACAGCTTCCGTTGATTTGCTATTCTCGAACCTCTACGCCAAATGAAACCGGCCGCAAATAATCTCGGAAATCTTGCAGCGGGGAGGATCCCTGCTCTCGACGGGTTGCGCGGACTCGCGATCCTGCTGGTTCTGTTGTGGCACTCGGTTTTCAATTTCCATTTTCAGCACCATCCCATTTTGCAAAGGGTTCTTAGCCTCGGTTCAATTGGGTGGAGCGGAGTCGATTTGTTTTTCGTGCTCTCCGGTTTCTTAATCGGAGGCATCCTACTCGACGCGCAAGAGTCGCCGAGATATTACCGGACGTTCTACGTACGCCGTGCTCATCGGATTCTGCCACTGTATTTTGCCGTGCTCGTTCCCTGTTGGCTGCTTCTGAAGTCGCTCAATGTGGGGTGGGTTTCGCCGGCATGGAGCGGCCTGTTCGACGGGCCGGTTGCGACTTGGACATTCGCGACATTCACTCAAAATATCGGGATGGCATTCGCCGGAATATTCAGCGGTGGCGGTTTCGCCGTCACCTGGTCGTTGGCGATTGAAGAACAGTTTTACCTTACGCTCCCTCCCATCATTCGCAACGTGAGCAGGAGGCGCCTCTGGTATCTGGTGGCCGGGCTGATCGTCGCTTCTGCGCTATTGCGTGTGATCCTGATTCGGTTCACGCCAAACGGAGCTTTTTCCAGCTATGTGCTCATGCCGTGCCGTGCTGACGCTCTGGGGATGGGTGTACTTTGCGCTCTGTTAGTGAGAGAGGAACGCGGAAGGAGTTTCTTAAATCGGCACAGAAGGAATCTCTACGTAATGGCCGCGACAATGTTCGCTGGCATTCTTTGTGTAGCCGGGAATTCTTATGAACTCCTCTTAAATCCGTTCTTCGGACTGGAATATTCGGTTCTAGGTTTGTTTTATGCTTTGTTGCTGTTGATTGCGGTCAGCCAGGAAGATGTATTCGTAAAAGCGGTGTTTTGCAATCGCCTGATGACGGGGCTGGGCACGATCGCTTATGGCACATACCTGTTCCATCGCCTGACGATCATTGCCTTAAAGATTGTAGTAATGCGGGCCGGATGGAGGCCCACGGCTGCAGTTGAGATCGGAACGCCACTGCTAGGTATCGCAGTCGCGATTATGTTGGCGGCGGCCTCATGGCATTTCTTTGAGAAGCCGATGGTAAAGCGCGGACACGAATACAGGTACTAGATTCCTGTATTCGTGTCCGCGGGTATTTTGGGCGTTAGTCGGCGGCGGGAAGGTTTTCTGCTCCCACGGCCGCTACGGGTTTTCGTGACGTGCGGTTCGGAGGCAGGCCTGCTTCGCGGATCTTATAGAGCAGAGCGCGATAGCTGATCCCTAAAGTGCGGGCAGCTTGCTTGCGGTTCCAGTGGTGCATCTGAAGAACTTTCAGGATGACCTTACGCTCAAGTTGGCGGACAGCCTGACGGGTCAGCTTCTTCAGGCTAATTGGGCCGTCGTAGTCGATCTCGGGTCCTGCGTATTCCGGCTCTTTCGCGACCAGATCTGAGGCGATGACCTCTTCGTTGCCCAGGATCACATAGCGCTTGATAAGGTTTTCCAGTTCGCGGATGTTTCCTGGCCAGTGATATTTCTGCAAAACTCCCATCGTCTCGGCCGAGAGAACGCGGGCGCGGCAGTTATATTTGCGATTGTAGTATTCCAAGAAATAGGTGACCAGATCTGCTACATCGCCACGGCGTTCGCGAAGTGGCGGCAGATGCAGGTTCACCACGTTGATGCGGTAGAACAAGTCCTGACGGAAAGTCCCACCTTCGATTTCAACTTCCAGATTCCGATTGGTGGCACAGACGATGCGAACTTCCACTTTCTTGTCTTCCTGCGCTCCGATGCGGCAGAACTGTCCGTCCTGCAGAAGTTGCAAGAGTTTCGATTGCAACGCCGGATCGAGTTCGGAAATCTCGTCCAGAAACAACGTGCCGCGGTGCGCCATTTCGACGCGTCCGGGCTTAGAGCCGTAGGCTCCGGTGAAGGCGCCGCGCTCGTAGCCGAAGAGTTCACTCTCGAGCAAGGTTCCGGGTATGGCCGGGCAATTGACTTTGACGAAGGGCCCGGTTTTCCAAGGAGAAAGGGTGTGCACCATGCGGGCAATGATGTCCTTGCCCGTGCCGCTTTCGCCCTGGATTAGTACCGGGACATTGGCAGCAGCGACTTTGGTGAGGCGTTCACGAACCGCCTGCATGGCTTCCGATTTGCCAAAAACTACGGCCTCCGGGGGAAACTCACCCAAAGCCTGGACTAAAGCGCTAACCGGATTCGAAGGTACACTCGGCATTTTGTAATTTACTGATCCCATAGCGACTAGCAATGTGCATCCATAACGCCAAACCTCGCACACTGCTGCACACAGCGGGGCAGATCAGCGTAACTGGTTTTGTTTAACGCGGGTTAGCCCATTCGGGTAGGTCTGCAAGCGAAAGTAACCTGGGTAGGCTGCACAACCGGATGGAGCAGGGCAAAAAGGGAAAACATTTTCACATAGAAGAAGGAACTTGCCCTTTTCACAATGACTTGCGGGAAGGGCTAGAGCAGCAAAGCACGCGAGAATTTCAGGCCCAGTAAGTGGTGGTCTTTGGCGTGAACCACTCGCACGGAATGCGCCCGCAGCTTCCGCGAGCTCTTAGCCAGGATTTCGGAGTCGGGCATGGGGGCGCTGGGAATTTCGAGCGAATACTGCACAGAGGCTGGAAGCATGCGGCGTACGGCCACGAGCATTCCACCTGCGGAGACGTTGACCGCAGTGGCAAATTCGAGAGTTTCGTTTCCGGCTTTGTCGCTACAACGAATAAAAACGGGGACGGCTAGTGGCAAGCGCTGCCACTTACGGCGTTCCTGGGGGAGTTTTTTTCTGGGCAATCGGTCCTCGTAGTTCTGAACTCGACTTGATTCTGAGCATCTGCGATGCCAATTATCAAACACATTCGGTGCAAAACGGACGAAACCGGGTGTACTGCCTGTATTCCGCGTATCCCAACCAACACGGCGGTTACGTTGGCCCCATGCTTTCGGCGGTTACCGATTTTTCCTAAACTTATCAACAACTTACAAGTGCAAAAGTTTTACCTAGAAGGCTAAAACCGTAGTCATTTCTCGTTGACATGAAGAAAAATTCTGTCATACTTTGCCTACGTCCCAAAGGACGTTTCAGCAGTTCCCTCCCTCTGGTAGTAAGCCAAACATCGATACAAATCTATGGTTCTTCCTGCCGAAAATACGGGTGTACCTGTGGCGCGTGCCGCCAAGGCTGAGGTTGGACCTTCCCAGGAAGCGCTGGAACAAAACCTTGCGCCTGAGACGGATCCGAAGAAATTAGCGGCGGAATACGCCAAGTTGCGCGAACGTTATTCGCGAACCACGAATGCGCTGGCGTCAGCCGCGCACGATTTGAAAACTCCGCTGGCCATTTTGAATGGTTACGTTGAGTTACTGCGCGGAGAAAAGCTGGGGCCTTTGAATGACCGCCAACGTGAAGTGCTGGCCGACATGCACTCGAGCGGACACCGCCTGGAACATTTCATTCAAGACTTCTTGACGTTCAGCGTGCTCGAGACGGGCGAGATCAAGCTGCACTACGAGATCGGCGATTTGAATCTTTGCTTGTCAGAAATTTGCCGCATGTGGTCGCAGCGCTTTCAAGATAGAGGGCTGGCGCTCTATTTCCTTCCGAATGACAAGTTAAAAGAATTCCCTTTCGATTATGCCAAAGTTCAGCGCATCGTTTCGAATCTTCTGGAGAATGCGTCCAAGTACACGCCGACCAGCGGAACCGTCTGGCTGCATGCCGAACCACACATGTGGGACCGCCGCGCCGTGAATAAGACTTCGGGCGTGGAGCGGCGCCGCTTGCCGCTATCGGTGGCCAACGCGGTGAAACTGAGCGTGTCGGACACCGGTCCGGGAATTCCCGCAGAATTTCAGATGGAGATTTTCGACGACTTCTTCCGCCTACCGCAGAACGAAAATCAATCGGACGGAATGGGGCTGGGTCTCGCGATCGCGCGCCGGCTGGTCAACAGCATGGGCGGCAAGATATGGGTGGAAAGCGATGCCGGAGCGGGAGCAAAGTTCTCATTCCTTCTGCCAATGAAACCGTCGAACAGCGCGAATGCTAAAGGAAGCAAGTAATGAAGGACAAAGCCAAGATTCTGCTGGTCGATGACGAACCGGGAATGCTGCGGTACATCCGCACGCTGCTGGAAGTCGACGACCATAAAGTCGAAACTGCCACTACTGGCGAAGAAGCGCTCGACAAAGTGCAGAAAGGCCTGAAACCTGACTTGGTCCTGCTCGACCTGTTGATGCCGGGCATCGACGGCTTGCAGACGCTGGAACAATTGCGCGCACTGCAACCCAACATGAAAGTCGTGATGCTTTCCTGCGTGAGCGACACCAAGAAAGTTGTGCAGGCGATTCGCCTTGGCGCGCAGGACTACCTCACGAAGCCATTTCAGAAATCGGAACTCGACGCGGTCATCGACCAGGCGCTGGGTACAAATAAGGGGAATTATCCCGGTGAAGTAGAAGAACTGGCTGAGGATGTGTTCTTCGTTGCTGCCAGCCCGGCCATGCGCAAGATCCGCTCGCAGGCGGCGCTGGTGGCGGGTGTAGATATTCCCGTCCTGATGTTGGGCGAGAGCGGCTCGGGCAAAGAAGTTGTGGCGCGGTTGATTCACAAGCTTTCTCCGCGTGCGCACCGGACATTTTTGAAAGTGAATTGCGCGGCCGTACCGGCTGACCTTCTCGAGAGCGAATTATTCGGCTACGAAGCGGGCGCTTTCACAGGAGCTACGCACTCCAAGCCCGGCAAGTTTGAGTTGTGCAATAAGGGTACGATTCTGCTCGACGAGATAGGCGAGATGCCGGCGGCATTGCAGGCCAAACTGCTGCACGTTTTGCAAGATCAGCAGTTCTCGCGGTTGGGCAGCCGCTCGGTGATCCAGGTCGACGTGCGCATTCTGGCGGCGACCAACATTAACATCCCCGAAGCCATCGCCAACAAGCGGTTGCGTGAAGATCTTTACTATCGGCTGAATGCTTTCACTTTGAATATTCCTCCGTTGCGCGAGCGCAAGGAAGAAATTCCGATTTTGCTGAAGCACTTCATGTCGCACATGTCGGAGAGGTATGCGCGGTCTCCGCTGTCGATGTCTCCGAAGTTCTTGCAAGCATGTTTGGATTATCCGTGGCCGGGCAATCTGCGCGAGTTGAATAACTTCATCAAGCGCTACATCGTGTTGGGCGATGAAGAGGCAGCAATTCTAGAATTGGCGCCCAAGGCGGATGGAGCCGGCGCTGTGTTCGACACGCCGGGCAGAGCCGCCGAGAACGAAGGCGGACTGAAGTCGCTGGGACGTACCGCCAAGGACGGCGCGGAAGCTGAAGCGATCTCTCGAGCCTTGGATGAGACCAACTGGAACCGCAAACAGGCCGCGGGGCTCCTGAAGATTAGTTATAAAGCGCTGCTGTATAAGATTCGGCAGTATGGCTTGGCTGAAGCCAAAGGGCACCACAAGTTGTCGGCGGGCGCGTAGTTCAATCGGCTGGACCAGACAAGCCAAAAGCAAAAAACCTGTTGTCGCCGACATTCGCGTCCAGCGAAGGATACCCCGAACCCCAGAACACAACTCCATTGTTGACTGCCGCCCCTCCCGCCACCGGCGTGCCGCTGTTGAACGAAAAAAGAATTGATCCATTCTCCGCATCCAAACCGAACATTGTGGCTCCAGATTTGTTGGTAGAGCCGGCGTAAACTACTCCATTAGCGACTGAGACTGGCGCCAGCCCGAGGGAGTGAGTTTCGGGCCCACCAGGGTCGTTTGTAGTCCAAAGAATCTTGCCGGACTGCGGGTCGAGCGCTGACCACGAACCCGCATCCCTGTCGAAACTAGTGCGGTTTGCGACATAAATCCGGGTGCCGTCGGTTGCGGAGCCAAAGCGTACTCCTGTACCAGTCTGTACCTTCCATAACAAAGCCCCGGTTTCGGGATTCAGTGCGTAGGTTAATCCATTCTTTTGAGCGGCAAAGATCATCTGCCCAAGCGGGCTATCAACGAAAATTGGCCCCTGCGCAAAGTCCCAATCCGGACCTCGCGGCGACATACAGTTCACTCCGATTAAACATCCTCCGTTGGAGATATCGCTGAACTGGGCCTGATACGTCCATTTGATGTTCCCCGTATTGAAATCCAGCGCCAATATGGCGTCGATTCGATTTTCGGGATCAGTACAAGTGGAACTATCGGGCAGCAATATTAGGCAATCGGCGACTTCTTGTGGAACGGTGTAGTTATTTCCTGTAGTGACATAGACAAGTTTTCGTTGACTGTCGACTACCGGTGAGCCGCCCCAGATCGCGCCGCCGCTGTATTGATTCGTCAGCCCAGTATTGTCAGGAACTAGATACGTCTTCCACAAAATTTGGCCTGACTCTTCGTCAAGCGCGACGATGCTGCCGCGAAAAGTACAACAAGCATAGGCTGGCTTAAGGGCGAAGGTCTCTTCGTTAGAAGCAACTCCTACCAGAATAACTCCGTCCGCGACGGTCGGACTGGAGGTTATTTGTGCCGCCGGATGAGATTCCACCGTTGTGATCCAAATCAGCGCTCCCGTACGGGCATCCACCTTGATCACGTTCGCGCCCTTCGACTTTATCGAGGTACCTCGATCTCCGATGACCAGAGCCGCACCATTGTCTACAATCACCGGGCTCGTCCGGCAAGTGGAAGGCGAATTGTTATAGCCGGAGATGGGTTCTTGCCAAATGACTTCACCGGTTTCGGCATCGAGTGCATTCAGGAAATTTCCCCAGTCCGGGAAATAGACCCTCAGACCGTCCGTCGTTGGGGTTGCGGACACGTCCCCCTTGACCGCTTGGACCCATTTTGGTTTTAGGTCTCCAACGTTCGCAGGGCTGATAAGAGTCTCGGCGCACTGGAAACGCGTGTTATGGGCATCGCCACCCCCATGGCTCCACCCTGCCGAGAGAGTCACAGCAGAGGACTCGCATCTCGAAGGGGCCAAACTACAGGAAGTCATGGATACGCCAAGTATCACGATGGCGAGGCCCTGAAAAATGACTGGCAGACGCTCGTGAAATTTCTCGCAGCGTGCCGGCGAGTTGCGGACAAACAATTTCCGACTTGGCTTCATGGAATTGACTAAATTAAGTTTCGAAAAAGATTTACACAAGTCCCAAAACCGTTTCCCCTGGGAGAGTTGTAATCCGCCTTGAAGACCGCAGGCCGACCAGATTCGATTGTGACGGAGGCGGAGGGCGGTGCGAAGCCCCCGAAACCGTTCTCTTCGCTCTCCCGTCGAGCTCTAGCGCTTAAACCCCTTCATCCTTGAAAATTGGCGGCCTGTCACGATTTACCATCCTACTCGTCTATTTTGGACTACTATAGCGCCGACTCTCGCTACCCAAACTCTTCGCAATCTCGTCTAGCTTCACTGGGCCTGAGTCATCACTCGAAGGAGACATTCCTATGCGCAAGCATTTCCGTTTTTCATGGTTGGCCGTATTTGCTCTCACCGCTTTGACCGCGTGCAACTCGGGGAGCGACGCCGCCAAGCCTGCCGCCACCGCAGAGAACGCCAAAGTTCCCGTCACCACCAAGTCGGAAGACGCGCGCAAGGAATTTCTGCAAGGCCAGGCTCTTGCCGATAAATTGCAGGTACAGGATTCCATCGCGCACTTCGACAAGGCAATTGCGCTCGATCAGGATTTCGCTTCCGCTGAACTGGCGCGGGCGAACGCCGCCGCTACTCCGCATGAATTTTTCGATCACATCAAGAAAGCGGTGACCTTGGCGGACAAGGTTTCCGACGGCGAGAAGTGGTTGATTCTTGCGAACGAGGCGGGGGCCAACGCCGGGACCGTAAAGCAGAAGGAGTATCTCGATAAATTGGTGGCGGCCTATCCGAATGATGAACGCGTGCAGTTCAATTTTGGCGCTTACGAGTTTGGCCAGCAGGATTTCGCTGCCGCCGTCGAGCATCTGAAGAAAGCTGTCGCGGTGGCTCCGGACTACTCGCCTACGTACAACATGCTGGGCTATTCCTACCGGCAACTGGACGACTATCCGAATGCGGAGGAGGCGTTCAAGAAATACACCGTGCTGCTGCCAAACGATCCCAATCCCTACGATTCTTACGGTGAGTTGCTGCTGAAAATGGGACGCTTCGACGATTCGATCGTGCAGTATCGCAAGGCGATTGCGATCGATTCAAACTTCGTCGCGTCGCATTTTGGCATTGCCGCTGACCTGATGTACCAGGGCAAATCGTCAGAAGCCTCCGCCGAGTTGCAAAAGATTATCGACAAGGCGAGAAGCGACGGAGACCGGCGATTGGCTCTCTTTGGACTCTCGGTGGTCGCGGCGGATGCGGGCAAACTCGATCAGGCAACGCAGGAAATGGATCGGGAATATGCGGTCGCGGAGAAGATCAACGATCAAGGCGCAATGTCAGCGGACCTGCAGGCTAAAGGAAATATTCTGGTCCAGATGCAGAAATACGATGCGGCACGGCAAGCCTTTGAGAAGTCGGTGAAGCTGTTGCAGAACGGCAGTTTCTCGAAAGAAATTCAGGACAATGCGCAACTGGTTCTTCACTTCAATCTGGGCGTGATTGCGGCCGGCAAAGGCGACTATAAAACCGCGAAAAGCGAAGCTGCTGAATTCTCTAAGGGCGCGGAGGCTTCAAAGAATCCGGTGCAGGTGCGTCAATCGCACGAACTGGCAGGGATCATCGCGCTGGCGGAGAAAAATTACGATACCGCTATCGCGGAATTGCAACAGGCGAACCAGCAGAATCCGCAGGATATGTTTCGCCTTGCGCAGGCATATGCCGGTAAAGGCGACAAAGAAAAATCTCAGGAGCTTTTCGCGCAAGCGGCTGGATTCAATTCCCTGCCACAACTGAACTATGCGTTCGTCCGGGTGAAGGCGCAGAAGATGTCAGGAAAGAAAGCTTGAGCGTCAGATTCGACGCTTGAATCGGTCGAGAAGCGCGAACAGCGCTACTGCCAACAACGCATTAGCGAAGGCGCGACCCAGTTCATGCGGCCAACTCCATTCCAAAGTCAGGCTGACCATGCCGCGGGCCACTGCGAAATAGACGATCTCGTGCACGATGTAAAAGAAGAGGGTGACCAGGAAGCGGGCGCCCATGTTTTCCGCGTCAATCTTGGCACCGAGCGATGACGCACCGTAGCCCACCACCGTCTTCGCCATGCCATAGAGGCCAATGGGATGGTGGGTCAGCGAGTCCTGCAATATTCCGATCAGGGCACCGGTGACCAAACCGCTAACCGGGTCACGGCGCGCAACCGCGAAGAAGATGGTCACCAGAAGCGCCAAATCAAAAACCGTGAAGAAATGAAAACGCAGCGGCAGAAACGCCTGCAGGAAAACCGCGATCAGCGGAACGCCGAGCGTCACCGCCCAATGAAAGCGGTAGACCTCGATCTGATCTCCGGAAGTGTAGGTAATGGGCACGCTATTGCGGCTTCTCCTGCTTCGGAGTGGTGGAGGGGGGAGCGGTCTTCGGCGGCGCCGCAGGTTTTGCCGGCGTCACAGCCGGTGTGGTTGTTGCGGGCGTTGGGTCTTGCGGAACGGTGTCGGTCGCCGCTCCAACAGGGGGAGCCTTCTTCTTTGGATCTTCGGCGGGCTTGTCGGGAACCGACGGCAACCGCAGCGCCAGAATGTCCGCGGCGCGCATGCCCGGTTGGAGAGGCGCGGGCGCTCGTTCATCCCGTTGCGTGATCACCAGAACTTCTTCCAGCTTGCTGAGGTCGGCGCTGGGCTTCACGCGAATGTTAAGGAACGAATCAGCATTGGTTGAAACTTTCATCACCGTGCCGACTGCCAAGCCTTTGGGAAAAACCTGATCGCCGCCACTGGTTAGAACTTTTTCTCCCGGCTGTACTTTCTCGTCAGCCATGATCTTTTCGAGGACGACGTCGCCCGAAGGCTTACCCCGCAGTACACCTTGTAGCCGCGACGTTTCTAGAATCGCACCCACTCCGCTGCTCTGATCATCGAGCAGTAACACCTGCGAAGTCGATTTGTAGACTTGCCAGATTTTGCCGACAACTCCGTCGGAAGTAATTACCGGCATGCCGGCGGCAAGGCCGTCGACGCTGCCTTTGTCGATGAATACCGAACGCGACTGCGGACTACCACTCGAACCTATGACCTGCGCCGGCAGGGTGCGCGAGATGAATTGTTCTTTGAATCCCAGCAGCGCTTGCAGGCGCCGGGCTTGCGCCGCGTCTTCTTTCAAGCGCACCTGTTCGAGGTGGAGTTGATTGAGTTCTTCCTTAAGGTCACGATTTTCCTGGCGCACGCCGCGCAGATAGAGATAGTTGCGCCAGAGGTTGTGCGAGTCGCCTTGCATCCAGACGATGGCTTTTTCGAAGGGGGAGATCGCCGTCACCGCCCAAACGCGGATGAGCCTTCCCGATTCCTGATCGGAGGTACGGCGCACCTGTACCGCAAGACCGAAGATCTGGAGGAATATCACCACCATGAGGATGATGAAGTTCCGGTATCGTCCGAGGAGATTTTCCATAGCTGGAATCTAGTTTCAGGTTTCGAGTTTCAAGTTTCGCAAACTGGATCCAGGAAACTTGAAACTCGGAAACTAGAAACTGCTATTCGATCGAAATTTTTCTGAGCAGTTTGAAGTCGCTCAGCATTTTTCCGGTGCCAAGGACGACGCTGCATAGCGGGTCGTCGGCGATGGATACGGGTAGTCCGGTTTCTTCGCGGATGCGTTTGTCGAGATTCTTCAGCAACGCGCCGCCGCCGGTGAGGACGATGCCGCGGTCGCTGATGTCGGCGGAAAGCTCAGGAGGTGTGCGCTCGAGCGCGACGCGGATCGCATTCATAATGGTGGAAACGCATTCGCTCAAGGCTTCGCGAACTTCACTGTCATCCACCGTGATGGTTTTGGGAACGCCCTCGATGAGGTTTCGGCCCTTGATCTCCATGGTCAACGGCTTGTCCAGCGGATAAGCCGAGCCGATTTCAATCTTAATTTGTTCGCCGGTGCGCTCGCCGATCAGCAGGTTATATTTCCGCTTGAGGTAGTTCATGATGGCCTCGTCCATCTGGTTCCCGGCCATGCGCACCGAACGCGAGTAGACGATGCCGCTCAGAGAAATGACTGCGATGTCGGTGGTGCCGCCGCCAATGTCGACGACCATGTTGCCTGAGGGTTCAGTGATGGGAAGCCCGGCGCCGATAGCCGCCACCATGGCCTGCTCAACCAGGTGAACTTCGCTCGCCTTCGCGCGATACGCGGAATCCATGACCGCGCGCTTTTCGACTTGAGTGATTTCTGAAGGTACGCCAATCACGATTCGCGGATGCACCAGCATCTTGCGGTTGTGTGCCTTCTGAATGAAGTAGTTCAACATCTTTTCCGTGACTTTGAAGTCGGCGATAACGCCGTCTTTCATCGGCTTGATGGCAACGATGTTTCCTGGGGTGCGGCCCAACATCTCTTTCGCCTCTTTGCCAACGGCTTCGACTTCGCCGGTGTTCTTGTTGATGGCGACGATCGATGGTTCGTTGACGACGATGCCTTTACCACGCGCATAGACCAGCGTGTTCGCGGTGCCGAGATCGATGGCCAGGTCGCTAGAAAAAAGGCTGAACAGCGACCGCAAGTTGTGCATGCGTGTTGCGCTGGAATGAAACCCGTTAGATGACATACGTGACGATTTCCTTATTTTGGGAAAATATCGTTTCCGGGAATCACCCGGTTATTGCCGTTCTCTTAGTTGCTGTTTGTTCAATTCTATTGGATTCTTCTGCAAATTATTGAAAACGAAAGTGAGTGCCCCGCCGGAAATACGTGACGTTAGTTTGGCGTTTCTCACTGCACCACGACTTTCTTCTGCTGCGTGTTTACTCCACCCCGCGAATTCTGGGCTGTAATGGTGAGGACGCTTTCGCCATCGGGTAGCGGCGGGGTGAAATAGTGAAAGCTTCCGTCGTTACCAATGAGTGCGACTTCGCGCCCGTTGACCATAACGCGGGCCCCCACCTCGGTCTTGCCAATCACCTCGATCACGTGTCCATGCTGAACAAATGGATCAAGTTCCAGATTCATCGCCGCCGTTGCCTTGCCCTTGGGGATGAGCGTGAAGCGGTTACGTTCGCTTTCCAGCGATTCCTTGCCTTCATTGTCGAACGACTGCACCAGCCAGTAGTAGGCGCCTTCGCCCAGACCCGAAACGATGACGTCAGCGGTGTCGACTTTGCGGTCGACGACGGTTGAGCTGAAATAAGGATTGCGCGAGATCCGCAGGCGATATCCGGAGGCGTTCTTCATGGGCGTCCAGGAGAATTCCACCGGCTTAGCGCTGGCTGACATGAAGATCGGCATCATGTTGGCGGGAGAAATTGGCGTCGGCGACCCGATTTCCTTCAACTTTGCCATACGCGGCGAGTCGGCCTGGAAGCTGACCTTTTCCCAATCGGCCAGGCGGACGACTTCCCCGTTGCGGCTAACGTCGCCTTGGCCTTTCTTCATCAGGAATTCGTGTTTGTCGGACTTGGGATCGTTGCGCACCATGGCTGCGCTCTCGGGACCGAGAGACGCCGTCGCTCCGGCAACAATGACCTGCGATTTCGAACCCTGACTATAGGTTCCCGTGGAGAGATCGACGGTTCCGGTGCTGACGGTCACGGCGACGGTGGTTTGCTGTTTGTCGTTGGCCGAGTTCTCTTCGATCACGATGAGCGAATCTTGTTTGACCGTGTAGTTGGTGCCGTCGTTGAAGACGATTTTCGCCATTCCCTCGGAGCCGGTCTGCACCACATCGCCTTTTTCCAGCGGGACGTTGTAGTCGGCCGCAACCCAGGTATTGCTGTTGGCTTTCTTAACGCGCACAGTGCCATCAAGGGCTGTGATGTGCGCTTGTTGGGCGCTCATGCCCGTAGCTTTGCCGGGAGTTCCGGCCGCTCCGGCGACCCACTCCAGCAGGCTGCCGCCCGCTTTGAACGCTCGATCTGTGACCTCGGGAAATAGAAAATGCACCGCAACCAGCAGCAGAAACACGACTGCGCACACCGCTAGCGCGACGCTGCGGTAGGTGACAGTCTTCCACGCAATGTGGATCCCAGGCTTCCGAGTCGATGACGACACTTTGGCCCCTAAAACCTCGCAAACTCTAGAGAATATGGGGTATTTCGGAGAGTATCACAACCCTAACGGGTTGAGCATAGGTGATTAACTAGGAACACACCCCACCGTAGGCCATGAACGTTGGTGAGTAACAGTTATCTGGTAAAAGTCGTTGGCTCTGGTCCTCGGACCAAGAGCCAAGGACCCAATCGGCATTTGTAGATTTTTGTCTAGTTGCGGGTAGGATTGGTGACCGATAGGATGCAAAAGGCATCTGATGAGGTCATGGCGCCTGTTGCGGCTGATCTCTCATCGGAGCAATCTCTATCCCGGATGACTGCCCCCTTGCCGCAGCCGAAGAGACTACTCGCCGTCGATCTCGCCCGCGTATTGGCCATTCTCTTCATGGTGCAAGGTCACGCGCTCGATGTGCTGCTCGATCCCGTCTACCGGCAAGGTTTTCTCTGGGATAAATGGCTCTACCTTCGGGGCCTGACCGCACCGACATTCTTTATGTTGTCCGGATTCTCGTTCATGGTCGCAAGTTCGCGGCATTGGGAATCGCACATCGAATTGTCGCGGCCGTTTTTTAAGCGCATTCGAAGATTTTTGTCCTTCGTCTTACTCGGATATGCGATGCATGTGCCTTTTCGCACGGTCCACGATGTCAAGTGGCTCGATGCCGCGGGATGGCAAAGCTGGTTTCAGGTTGACGTACTGCAATGCATAGGGCTGTCGTTGGCCGCCATGCAATTACTGGTGTTGGCGAGCAAGAGTCAAAAGCGGTTCGCCTTGACGGTCGGCGCGCTTGGCGCGTTCATCGTCTTGTTGACACCGGTGATGTGGAACTTGGGCACTGGCTTTACGCCCTGGTTGAGCGGCTATTTCACGGGATATACCGGATCGTTCTTTCCACTGTTTCCCTGGACCGCCTACGTGTTCTTCGGCGCGCTGTTAGGGTTCGGATATCTTCAGTTGTCGCCGCGGCCGCAGGGGTTCCCAATCATTGGGTTGGTGGGATTGGGCGGGGTGCTGGTTTGTCTGGGATCGGGTTTGCAGGCGCTTCCCTTCCATATTTACCGCCAGGTCGATTACTGGCGAGACAGTCCCAATCTTTTCTTCATCAAGATGGGCCTGGTTTGCCTGGTACTTTCCTCCTTCATGTACTTGACGCGGCGGATTCGCCTGCCGGAGAAACCCATTCAGGCACTGGCGCAAGAGTCCCTCACCATTTACTTCGTACACATTTGCATTCTGTACGGATCGTTGTGGAACTCCGGGCTGCGGCAGAAAATTGGGGCGACGCTGGCTCCGCTACCCATGTTTGGTTGGGTGTGGTTTCTGCTGCTGGGGATGGTCGCGCTAGGGCTGACCTGGAACTGGTTCAAGAAGGCTGAACCGAAACGCAGTTATTGGGTCCAGGCCGCGATTATGGTGGCGGCGGTCTATTCGCTCTCCTAAACACCTCAAGCACTGTCCTCCCGAAGCCCGTTTTTGCGCGAGGGACCTTACGACATATTCCGCCGAGTGGTTTCCGATTCGATATATCCCTGGCAGCTTCCGAAGCGTCGCACAACGCATCGTAAGGTCCTCCGCGCAAAAAACGCGCGTTCGGGAGGACAGTGCTTGGATTTGGTATGCTAGTCCATCGTGAGGATGGTGTGGTGGTTCATCATTCTGGCTTGCAGCACGGGACTCGTGTTGTGGGTGGGCATCTCGGCATATCTTCGCGTGCGCCGACAGTTGAGAAAACAAACTCCCAAAGGTAAGGAATAACCATGGCAAGAGCAGCGACACAGGTTCTACATTCGGAAAGTGGCGCCACATATTGGGTGCGGCAGGCCGCGATTGTGGTGGCCGCAAGCATCTTTGTGGCTCTGTGCGCGCACCTGACCGTCCCTCTCCCGTTCACGCCAATACCGTTGACCATGCAGAATTTTGCTGTCCTGCTGGTTGGCGTGACGCTTGGCAGCCGTCGCGGGTTTGCGGCCCTGGCTCTTTACCTGGTCGAAGGTATTTCTGGCCTGCCGGTTTTTAATCCCATGGGACCAGGCGGACTGCTTCAAGTGATGGGCGCAACCGGTGGATTTCTGATGGCCTATCCGCTCGTCGCTTTCGTCGCGGGATGGATCTCTGAGCGCGGTGCCAAGAGCTTTCTTCGGACTACTGCCGCATCTTTCCTGGCCGAGCTGGTGCTCTTCGCCGGTGGCCTGGGTTGGCTATTTGTGCTGACCCATTCTGTTTCAACCGCCATGCGCTTCGGCCTCTACTGGTTTGTGTTCGCGGAAGTGATCAAGATATTGCTGGCGGCTGGTGCTTCCACTGGATGGCAGCTGTTTGGCGGACCGCAAGAGTAATACCACCCCGAAAGTTCGATACGCATTCCTTCCTGAGAGAAGCGAAAGGTCCTATGAGCAGCAGTACGGTTAGAGAGATCAGCGTCGCGCACAGCCCGGATTCCGATGACGCCTTCATGTTCTATGGGCTGGCGACCAATAAGGTTCGCGTGCCCGGCCTGCGCTTCACGCACACTCTTTGCGATATCGAAACGCTGAATCAGAAGGCCAAGGAAGGCGTCTACGACGTGACCGCGATTTCGTTTCACGCCTATCCCTATATTCAGGACAAATACGCGCTGTTGCCGAGCGGCGGCAGCGTGGGCGACGGTTATGGCCCGATGATCGTGGCGCCGCGCGCTCTTTCCGAAGAAGCCGTCAAGGGGAAGAAGATTGCGGTGCCGGGGAAATTGACGACGGCTTATTTGGTTTTGAATCTGTTCGCGCCCGGTGTGGAAACGGAAGTTGTGCCTTTCGACGAAATTATTCCGCAGGTGCTGGAAGGCAAGTACGAAGCGGGACTGATCATTCACGAAGGACAGTTGAGCTACGTGAAGTCAGGCCTACACCGCATCGTAGACTTCGGCGCGTGGTGGCATAAGCAGACTGGACTTCCGTTGCCGCTCGGCGGCAATGCCATCCGCCGCAGCCTGGGACCGGAGTTGATGTCAGAAGTAGGACGCGCGCTGAAAGAAAGCATTCAGTACGCGCTCGATCATCGCGAAGAGGCATTGGCTTACGCCATGCAGTTTGCCCGCGATCTCGATAACCAGTTGGCGGACAAATTTGTCGGAATGTACGTCAACGAGCGGACTCTGGATTATGGCGCGGACGGACGTGAGGCGGTAAAGCGGTTGCTGACCATGGGGTACGAGGCAGGAATCATTCCGCATCGGGCGAAAGTAGAGTTTGTGGATTAGGGGCAGCGCCCATGCTTCGCGTAGGGGCAGGTGTCCCCACCTGCCCCACCACAGACCTGAAGAGTTGAGACCATAGGTAAGGGCGGGCAGGTGGGGACACCTGCCCCACGCAAACCCTTCAATCAATATTCTCTTTAAACGAAAATATCGGATCGATATCGACCGGCACCTTCGTCGTGGCTTTCAAAGCTGCCGTCAACTCGGGCGGCATCACGTCGTACTTCTTGAACCAATTCTCCGCTCGCTGGCGGTCTCCGGTGGCTTCGATGTCCAATAGGACTTTAGCTAAATCAGAAATCACCAGCGGCATGCGGGCGTAGTCGATCGCGTACTTACCAGACACTTCTCTTTTCACCGCGCCGTGCTCAGAAAGATAGTTGAACTCCATCATTTCAGCCTGACCGTGGGCTTCGCCGGTTCCGAAGCGTAGCGTCCTGAAAAGCCCTGCCACGTACGACGCATAAAACTCCGGAAGCTTTTCTTTGGGCAACGCGCCGTGATCGACCAGCCACTTCAGCCCGAACATTCCGACCACATCGGCCTTCGATTCTTCCAGTCCGCTGTAGATGGGTCCAATGGCTTCGCGTATGGCAACTTTTCCGTTGGCGGTCCGCGAGTAGACCGGACCGAGACCATGGCACATCTCATGCATGATGGTGCCGAGGAGATATCCTTCGCCCGAAGCTTTGGCCGACTGCTCCGGCAGCATGAGATATTTCGACAGCGGCAGAATGACGTAGTTCACGCGCGCATCCATGAAGTTCTTGAAGAATATTTTCTTGCTGCCTTTTTGCTCGTGGACTCTCGGATCGTTGGGCAGGTTGTCGGCGACGGCCTGGTAGCCGTGTCGCAAATCAGCGGCGCGGTAAGGTGCATCCATCACTTCCATGGGAGTCTGCAAGCCGCGCTTCGACGGCCGATCTTCTGGCGCAAGCGGCAACGTGTCTTGAATCTCGGGCACGTATTTCAGGAACATCGCCAGCTTCTTGCTTTCTTCGGAATTGCGAATCAACACCGACGCGCCGTAAGACGCTTTTACTCCCAACAGATCGTCATCATAAGTTTCGTATGGTGCAAAAATGACATCGAACTTGGGATCTTTCAGGTCAACCCAGGCCAAGTCGCTCTCAAAGTAGTCATCGTTGAGCAGGGCATCGGCGCGCATGGTTAGGAACTTGGCAAACGGCGCGTCGTCGCTGAGTTTCGCGGCCTCGCGCAGATCGGCGGCAGCAGGTTCAAGAAACGAGCGGTAGGCCACGTGGTACGGCACGCCCTCCAGGCCGTCCCCGTGCCAACGCACCACGGTAAGCGGATTGTAGATTTCCGCCTTCTTCTCCGGATGTTCCTTCACATACTGCTCTATGCGCTCGCGCGTCAGCCCCTTGGGGTAATACCCCCGACCGGGAGGCATCGGCTCGCTGCCGATGAACGGTTTGTTGTCTTCGAGCAAGTCATAGCGGGAGGCGTTGATCCATATGTAGCGGCGAAGGGTTTCGTTGGCGTCGGGCTTGTCGCCGAGCGACTTGTAGAGGTCAAGCGCTTCGGGATCCATCTGACGCCAGAAAATTTCTTCGAGATAACGCGAAGCGGCGACCAGCTTCTCGACTAACTGACGCTCCCGCGGAGAAAGCCCCGCCGCGTGAAACGGCATCTGTACCCGTCGAAATTTTGCGACCCGCTGCGCGAGGTCAGGCACGACTTGCAGATCGGCAGGCTTGGACTGAGCGGAAAGGAAAGTAACGGCGAGCAGAGAAAGAGCGATCCAACCAGAGCGCTTCATTTGCTGGAAGTTTAGCAGGAAGAGGAGACTGAAGGTGCCCCATGCTAGCCGCGTTTTTTAGGAGTAGCACGGGGCTTCTTGCTACGAACTACTGGGAATTTGAACTCGTGCAGCCGCATATTCACTCGCTTGCCGCGAAACGTGACGCCCTCAGATTGCAGTCTAAATTTCTGTTCGAAGGCGTAGTCCCCTTGAAGTTTGATTTCGCCCCCGGCGCCGAGCACGCGCTGCCACGGCAGTCCTCCGGAATTGTGCAGCACAGCCGCCACGCGGCGGGCATTGCCAGGATATCCGGCGCCGCGAGCCACAGCTCCATAGGTGGAGACCTTTCCCCGCGGAATGCGGCGAATGGCTGCCACGATGTGGGTTTCCATCGGCGTCATACGGGCCTTCGCGAGTAAAAAGCGGCGGACAAAGTGTCCGTCCCACATTCTTTTCGTCTATGCCGCTTTGCGGAACGAGTCGATGGCCTTCTGCTCACTGTCGTAGACGTCGAACACGGTGAGCAGCTTGGTGACCTGCAAAAGATCGCCAATGCGCTGCGTCAGGTTCGCCAATTTCAGCGACGCGTCGGCGGTGTTCGCCGAAGTGTAGAGCGACACCAGCGTGCCCAAGCCGCCGCTATCGATGTAGTTTGTGCCGGCGAGGTTGAGCACAAGTTTCTTATGCTCGGTAATGAGCTTCTTGATTGTGTCGCGAAGCAGGCTCGACTCTTCTCCAAAAACAATTTTCCCGGAAGCGTCAATCACGATTACGTCTTCGACCGTGCGAGTATCGAGTTTCAGTTGCAAGCGGGCCTCCACGTGGGCTGGGTATTTGTGAACGCTAAGAGCCTATAGTGCTGTGGAGTTTGATGCAAGAAAACAGTCCGGCGAAGTAAGCCATGCCGGATACCCAACAGACTGTTTCTCGCCTGAACGTGAGGTAGGCCATGGTTTTGCACACTTCCTGTTCCCGTATAATCGAGTGTTCCCCACATGAGCTATCAGGTACTGGCGCGCAAATATCGTCCGCAAAAGTTCTCCGAGGTCATCGGCCAGGACCACGTCACCCGCACCCTGAAAAACGGCATCGAGCAGGGGCGCACCGCTCACGGCTACATTTTCAGCGGCCATCGCGGGATTGGCAAAACGACCATCGCGCGCATTCTGGCCATGGCCCTGAACTGCCGCGCTTCAGACAAACCGGCTACAGAACCCTGTGGGGTTTGCGACTCGTGCGTCGAAATTCGTGCGGGAAATTCGGTGGACGTGATCGAGATCGACGCCGCAACTAATCGCGGCATCGATGAAATTCGCGAACTGCGGGAAGCCGCGCGCTATCGTCCGGCGCGCGACCGCTTCAAAATTTACATCCTCGACGAAGCCCACCAGATCACCGATGCAGCGTTCAACGCGCTGCTCAAAACACTGGAAGAGCCGCCGGGCCACGTCATCTTCATGATGGCGACCACGCAGCCGGAAGACATTCCGCAGACCATCCGGTCGCGTTGCCAGCATTTCAGTTTTCGCGCGGTGCGCTTCGAGCAGATTCTCGAGCAATTGAAAGAACTGCTGGGCCGGGAAAACATTCAAGCCGATGAAGACGCGCTGGCGCTGGTTGCCGAAGCAGGCGACGGATCAGTGCGCGACGCGCTTTCTATCCTTGATCAGGCAATTGCCTCGAGCGATGGAAAGCTCAGCGCGGACGAAGTACGGCAGTTGGTGGGAATAGCCCCGTCGGGCACATTGGCGGAAGTGATGCGCGCCGTGTCCGAGGGATCAAGCGAAGCCGTACTGATGCTGATCGACCGGCTCTTGAGCGAGGGGCAGAGTCCTACGCACTTCGCGCGGCAGATGGTTCGCTTTCTGCGCAACGCCACGGTCGCTAAAGTGGCCGGGCCTGACTCTTCCCTGCTGCAAATTTCCAGCGACGAACGGCAGCGCGTTGCCTCGGTCGCCGATCTCTTCAGCGAAGAAGATTTGGCGCGGCATCTGCAAATCATGCTGCGCACCCACGGCGAGTTAGGCTACCGGCAGGAACAACGCTTCCATCTTGAGCTTGGCCTGTTGAAGATGGCACACGCCCAGCGGTTGATTCCGCTGGAGCAACTGTTGAGCGACGCAGGTATCGCTAACGTGAAGCCGACGCTACCTCCGGGCAAGCCGACTATGGTTCCGGACATTCGCAAGCCTGAGCCGGCGCGACCTCCCGCGGTTTCTCCTTTTGCGGCGGACTCAGCGCGCAAGGGCAGTTCAAAACCGCAGCTTGCGGCGGAGGAAGCGCCTGCCGCAATTTCGAGGCCTTCGCTTGCTCCGGTAACTGCGCGAGTCTTGATGGGTTCGGCGGCGCCGGCGGAGGTTGAAGAAACGCGGCCGCAGATTCAGGAAGCACCTGCCCCGCAACTTGCCCAGCCGGAGGCGGTCCCTGAACCAGTTGCTCCTGCCCCACAATCGTCTCAACCCGATGCCTTGCGCGAAGCCGTCCTGCGCGCGCTCGACAACGGCAGCAGCCGCATGCTGCTCTCTCTACTCGACAGCGGCGAATGGAGCGTTCAGGGAAACGATCTGTTGATCAAGGTCGATTCGTCTCCCACTATGATCGATATGTCGATCAGTGCCGACGCGCGGCGTCTGATGATTGCAACGGCCAGCGGAGTTTTGGGACGAGCAGTTAAGGTGAAAGTCGTGCCGGGAGCGGTCGCGCAAACAACAGCGCCGCGCACTCCTACGGTGGGCGGTCGCGGACGTGCTGAGCAGGATCCAGTCGTGCAACGAATGCGAGAGAAATTCGGCGCGGAAATTCGGACGATCATCGACCACACCAGTAAGCGGATGTAAATCTGCCGTGAGCCGATTAATCCGCCTTCGGACTTGCTGATCAAGAGGAATTTATGAGCGGATTCAACATGCAGGAACTGATGTCGCAGGCGAAGAAGCAGTACGAATCCCTGCAAAAGAAAATGGAAGAGACTCAAGTAGAGTCTTCTTCAGGCGGCGGTACCGTGACCGTGAAAATGGACGGACGCAAGCAGGTGCTCGGCATCAAGATCGATCCTGAAGCGGTGAAGGCAGGAGACATCGAAATGCTGCAAGACCTGATTACCGCTGCGATCAACGGAGCCGGCCGCAAGGTGGACGAAGCCATGCAGTCCACGATGGGCGGAATGCTCGGCGGCATGAACTTTCCTGGACTCTAAACCCATTTGGTAATTGGGCAATTTGGTAATTTCACCTCGCCAGGAGTGACCGTGGCGGTTTTTTAATTACAAAATTACCCGACTACCAAATTACCCAATGCTTTTCTGAATTGAGGCCCCTTTGTCCCGTTTCGCGGAACCGATGGCACGTCTTATCGAAGAATTGAAGAAGCTGCCGGGAGTGGGCAGCAAGAGCGCGCAGCGGCTTGCCTTCCACATTCTGCGTTCCAGCAATGAGGACGCACAGGCACTCGCTGCCGCCGTCCAGGACGTCAAAGCCAATCTGCGGCTGTGCTCCATCTGCAACAACATTACGGACGTCGATCCCTGCGTCTATTGCAGCAGCCCGACGCGCAATCTTCGATTGGTGTGCGTCGTCGAGGAACCCACCAACATCGCCGCCATCGAAAAGACCAAGCACTTCAACGGCGCCTACCACGTGCTCCATGGAACGATTTCCCCACTGCATGGGATCGGTCCTGACCAGTTGCGAATTTCGAACCTGATGCGCCGCGTGGAAGACGGCCAAGTCGACGAGGTCATCATCGCCACCAACCCCACGGTCGAAGGCGAGGCGACGGCGACGTATCTCTCCGGACAACTCCGCCGCGCCGGATTGAAAGTCACCCGCATCGCGATGGGTATACCGGTCGGCAGCGACATCGAATACGCCGATGAGATCACCATGCTGAAGGCGATGGAAGGTCGCCGGGACATGTAGGGCGGACCTCGCCACGAAACACGTAGGGGCAGTGTCCTCACCTGCCCAAGCAACTTTCGTCGCGGACCTTGGCCTTAGAAATGACTTTTAGGTTGGGCAGGTGAGGACACCTGCCCCTACGTGTTGATTTTATTGTGCAAACTTTTGCACTTCCCAGCTTCGCTTTCCTCGCTACATTGTTTACGTAAATCATTCAGCCGTAAGCACTTAGTTAATATGAATTTCGCGTCACGAACTGGCCTCGCATTTGCACTATCCCCAGTGCGTGTGACGACGCTCCTTGATTGCTTTTTCCTGGCCGAGCCGGGAAGATGCGGCAACAAAGCCACAAAAGGGCAACCGCAACTTACCCGGCGCAGTCTGCGCCGACTGTAGATGTAACCGCATCTCAACCGACGCTTAAACCGGGCTAACCAGCCCGGTTTTTTTCTTTTGTGCGTCAATCTCGACGCTTACAGATTCCGCTATAGTTTTGGAACCCATGAGTACGCCTTCCTTCCCAGAGCAGGCGCACAAGCCGTCGTTTCTCCGCGACGGCATGCTGCTGGTTCTCTTCATCGCCCTCGTCAAGTTCGCGCTGCACATGTTCTTCAACAACCGCTACGGATATTTTCGCGATGAGTTCGATTACATGGCTTGCGGGCAGCATCTCGCATGGGGCTTCGTAGACCAGCCGCCCATGGTGCCCTTTCTGGTGCAGATCACGCGCGATGTTCTGGGCGATTCTTTGCGCGCCATTCGGTTTTTGCCGGCCCTGGTCAGTTCGGCGATGGTGGTGTTGACGGCCATGATCGCTCGCGAAATGGGGGGCAAGAGCTACGCGTTGTTTCTGAGCGCACTGGCAGCCGCGCTGGCCCCCATGTATCTCTCCAACGGCGGCCTGCTCACCACCAACTTCATGGAGCCCCTGTTCTGGATGGGCTGCGCTTACTTTGCTATTCTGGCGGTGAATCGCAATGATCCCCGTTATTGGCTCTGGTTTGGCGTTTCAGCGGGCCTTGGGCTGGAAAACAAATATTCGATTGGCATCTTTGGGCTAGGCATCGTGGTTGGATTGCTGCTTACCAACCACCGCCGCACGCTATGGAACAAATGGCTTTGGATCGGTGGCGCGGCAGCGTTCCTCATCTTTCTGCCGAACCTGACTTGGAATGTTCAGCACCAGTGGCCATTTCTGCAACTAATGCACAACATCCGCGCTGACGGACGCGACGTGCAGCTTTCAGCCTGGCAGTATTTTTCGCAGCAGATGCTGCTGATCGGATTCGTCAGCGCGCCCATTTGGATCACCGGCGTGGTTGGCCTCTTTATCTGTAAATCGCTGAAACCCTACCGCCTGCTGGGATGGTGTTACGTCGTCTCCTTCAGCGCATTTGTTGTGCTGCACGGAAAGAACTACTACCTCGCGCCGATTTACCCCATGCTTCTCGCGGCTGGCGCAGTGGTCATCGAACATGCCCTCAATCGCAGCAAGCAGGATTGGATCTGGAAGCCGCTGATCGCAGGCATTGTCTTCGCCGCGGGAGCCTGCTTCGCTCCAATAACCGTTCCAATCCTCCCCGTCGAAAGTTTCCTCGTCTACCTCGACAAGCTGCCCTTCAAAATACCGCGCAGCGAGAAAAGCCACTTCGGGCTGGCCCTGCCGCAACACTATGCCGACCAGTTCGGCTGGGAAGAAATCGCCGTCGCCACCGCAAAAATTTACAACTCGCTGCCGCCCGAGCAACGCGCCAAGACAGCCATCTTTGGCAACAACTATGGCTACGCCGGCGCCATCGATTTTTTTGGCCCGCGCTACGGACTGCCTAAAGCCATCGGCGGCCATCAAAGTTATTGGCTGTGGGGACCGCGTAACTACACCGGCGAAAGCTTGATCGTGCTCGGCGACCATCGTGCGACTCTCGAACCAAAATGCGCGAGCATTCAGGAGTTTGACGGACATCTCAACCCTTACGCAGTGGAACAAGATCCAATTTTCCTCTGCCGGGGACTCAAGTGGAACCTGCAAGAAATTTGGCCCGAGCTAAAAAAATGGAGATAGCGGGCCGCCAGTAGCCGCAGTAAATTTCCCGGAAACTGAGGCGGAATGATTCGGTCGATCTTGTGCGCGTTGTTGTTGGCTGGGGTTTGTGCAGCTCAGAATCCCGCTGGGGAACCTCCTCAGAAGCAGCTTCCCTCCCCCACCGGCAAGTTCGGCGTCTCCCGCATCGGCTATGACTGGACCGACGCCAAGCGTGTCGATCCCACGGGAAAAATCGCCGGCGACCATCGCGAGATCATGGTTTACGTTTGGTATCCCGCGGACAAGAACCGCAAGGACGGCCGGGTTGACTATCTTCCCGGTGTCGACGCGATCGCCAGCAGTCCCGAGGTCAAAGCCGAAAAAGAATTTTGGGGAGACGCCTGGCCGCTGGTGTCGTTGGATACCGTCAAGATCGATGCCTCTGAGGGCGCGCCGGTGGCGAAGGGCAAAGACCGTTTCCCGCTGATTGTTTTCTCGCCTGAAGTTGGCGTAAACGCGAGCAGCTACACCACGCTGATTGAGGAAGTCGTGAGCCGCGGCTACATCGTCGCCGCCATCGAACCAACGTTCGAGGTGCCGGCCATGGCGTTTCCGGACGGCAGAGTGCTAGGCCTTTCCGAAGATGCTACCGGAAGGCGCAAGCTCATCCGCCAGGGTGACACCAAAGAGAAGTTCCTGCAACGGCTGCACGATTTCGATGCAGGCCATCTCGACAAGTGGGCGGCGGACATTCGTCTCACCATCGACAAAGTTTCCGAAATCGATTCCGCCGACAAGAACACTGAGCCATTTTCCGGTCGCGTTGACATCAACAACATCGCCGCCTGGGGCCATTCCTTCGGCGGCCAAGCCGCGGCGCGGGCCTGCCAGACCGAGCCGCGCATTAAGGCCTGCCTCAATGCGGACGGGGTTGGCACAGACGGCCCCATCTTCGCGTACCCCAACATGGCCTTACCTTCGCGGCCCTTTCTCTGGATGGAAGTTCATCACGATCCTCCGACCGAAGATTTTCTGGCTTCTTTTCACACCACCCGTGAAGCATGGGACAAAGATCACCAGGCGCAACTTGCAGCAAACGAGAAGGAACTGAAGGCTTGCACGGGAGGAAGCTTTCACGTGACCATCAATCTCCCCGGAGTTGAGCACTTGAGCTTCACAGACAAGCCCCTGATCGCGGCGAAAAACTCCGAAGACGCCGATAAAGCCACGCGTGCGCTGGCAGCGATTGAGCAGTATACGTTGGCTTTCTTTGACCGCTATTTGAAACAGCAGAACGGCGGAGTGCTGGATTCAGGCGCGGCGCCAGCGCCAGGAGTTACCGTAGAGACGTTTACAGCCGACGCAAAGTGAGGCCGGGAGGCCGCTTCTAGTTCGCCAGCGTCTCGCTTTCCAAAAACAAATTCGCTTCCGCTTCAGCCGCTGGAATCCCTTCCGGCAACGTCCCGCGGTTATATTCCGCCATGCGGTTCTTCCACTTCAGGAAATCGGTGATCGATTGCGGCTCGATACGCACTTCCACCCTTCGTAGGCTTGCCAGCAACAGATTCATCTCATGGCGGAAGCCGGTCGTGCTGCGGCCGTCTCTCGCGGCTGGCTTCAAGATTTCCACGCGGCGATTGCGCAACTCCAGCAACCCCCACTTCGGCGGCAACTCCTCAAGCTTCACCAGAGACGGCGGAGTCAAATAAAAACGTTCGCATCCCACTGCGCCCTCCGGCTTGCGCCGCCAGGGCTTTACGCGGTCGGCGAGAAAATCTGCGCGCGAAATCTTGCACTCCACCACTACCGAGTGGCAGGCGCGTTTCCATCCGATGGCGTCGGGCATTTCACCGCTTACGCAGGCCTGTTCCGACAGCACAACACCGCAACGATAGTGGCGCAGCCATGCGACAGCTTTTTCGACTAATTGAGCGTGGGTCACCATACGGTTGTATCGAAGGCGGGCGCGGAAGGAAAGTGCCCCGGCGGTTTCGGGCACAGAAACAGGGCAGATTGCCCGTAAATCCCTGAAATCCTTTGCGTTGCGTTTGTCCAAGCTGGCATTAGTGCAATTACCTCCGTAATGTGCGCCAACGGACGGTTTCCGATTACGCTTACGCGTACCCCGGAAATCACAGGAGCGGCATATTACTACGGCAGCCACAACCGCCAAGACTAGCAGGGTCGCCTCTGCCCGTGCCTTCGTGCACAGCTTGAATATTTTGATCAAATACACCCGTCTTTACGGCTTTGATCACAAGCGCACCGAGGGGCAATTCGACGTTTGCTGGAACGAATTGCAGCAGGGGTTGCCTGACACAGGTTCCTCTGGTTTCCTCCTGGGCGTATCCGACAGCAAACTTTTGCTCGACGGAGCACCGCTTGAAGCCGGACAGGCCGACCGCAGCTTTGCCACCTTGCTGAATACCGCGGGCTTGGCCAGCATCCATTTTTCGCAGCGAGTCACAAAAGAAGATTTCATCAAGCTGGTGAAGGCATTTACATCCGGCGGTTCAAAAGGCCAAGACGTTGCCTCTCAGGTGCGCGAGGCCCTTGGGGACAGCTCCGACGGCTCGATCAAGATCAATGAAGTGCGCTTTGTCGCCGCCGATCCGACGACAGGCGAGATCAGTATCGCCGCGCAAATTGCCGCGCAAACGCTTGGCCCAGAATTCAAGCAGTGGTTGAGCGAACCACAGAAACTTCTTCAATTGATTGCCGCTGCCGAGGGCGCACAGAGCGGTACCGGCGGCGGAGAAGGCACCCACGTGCCCGTCGGCACAGTTCCCTATAGCGCACCCGGAGCAAAAGGCGGTAACGGCGGGGGGAACGGCACTGGAACCGGAACGGGCACTGGGACCTGGGACGGCGGCACGGTCGCCCTGCAAGAAGAAGAAGTTATCAAAGCCATTCGATTGCTGACCCGATTCGGCGAAGTGGGTACCGATCCCAACGCCAGCCAGGAAACATTGCAGCAGGAATTGGCTCAGGTCGATCCCAATACTCGCCTTAATCTTCAGCAGTTGCTCGGAAGTCTGGCAGCCAAGGTTGGCGCTGCAGACCAGGACGAAACCCCGCTGCTGATGAAAGCGGCGGAACACATGGCCATCCGCTTCGCTCTGGAACGCTTCCAGAAGGGCGAAGTCAAAGTTAATGCCGTCCATCAAATGCTGGAGCACATGTCCCGGCAGATGGATACGCTACGCCAGATCCTGCGCATCCAGGAAGACAAGATGGGCAAGGCGGGCATTTTGGTGGAATCTCACGCCGACATTCTCGACCGCTTGTTCTGGGCGGAAGTCCCCGAGGCGGGCAAGAAAAGCGTACTGCTTTCGAGTGAAGCTCCCTGCGTTCCTGCCCGCAACATGCGGCAGTTTCTTGAACTATTGCTTGAACGTGGAGACAGGGAAACGGCCAGCGCCATTTTGCAAAATTACGTCAGCTGCCTGGGAGCGAAAGACGTCGAGCCGCGCCGCAAGACGGCAACCGGCATCGGTCAGTTGGCCGATGTATTCGCGCAGACTGGATCCGACGTAATGGCCAAGACAGTCACGCGCCTAGGCGAAGTGCTCGCGAAAGAGCCCGACCAGGAAGTTCAAAGTTTGTTGAGTGCGGCATTCGTGCGCATCAGCGCTGAAGCCAGCGCTCGCCGCATGTACAACGCGGTATCGGAAGTCTGTTCGGCACTCACTCATATTTCTACAGAGCGTCCGGTATTCGCCGACGAGTTGCGTCCGCGTATCGGAGTGGAAAATCGCCTTCCGGAATTTATCGAAGAAGCGCTGACCTTGCAGGAAGTCCCGTACGAACTATTTGACGTGCTGCGCCAGACTGCGCAAGCGTCAGCCGAGCAGCTTGCCGACCGCTTCTTCCGCTGCATGCGTCGCGAAGATTGCGACCGCATGGTGGAAATCGTTCAGGAGCTCGGCGCGCCTGCCATGCACCATCTGCGGGAAACCTTGCGCGTCGGACAGACTCGCCAAGCCGCCTCAGTAGTAGGCTTGTTAAGCCGCTTGGACGTTCCTACGCTGCTTGAGCTACTTCCAGATCGCCTGCCTGAGTGGAACCGCTTCTACCACGACGTGGTCGTCCGCCAGATCGCCTATGGCGCCGCACCGGATCGTGGCCGCACTTTGCTGGAGCTGCTCGAAATTCTCGATCCGGCGGTATTGCCACAGGCTCTCGACGAAATTGGCATGAGTGGCGACCACTCCGCTGCTGCCTCCTTGATGGTCATCGCCGAATCCGGGGAAGCCCAGGGTCGTCCACCGCTCTTGCAGTTGAAGGCGGTGGAATCGCTGGGCCGCCTGCGCGAACCTGATTCTGTCCCGGTTCTGCGCGGCATACTCGAGGCCAAGAAGATGTGGAAGTTCGTCAACCACCGCGAGCTGCGTATTGCGGCCGCGCAATCGTTGACCAAGATCGATCCCCGCTTTGGCACCGAAATCATGGCCAATAGCGGTCTGGAGCCGGCCGAGTTAACCATCGCTCCTTTGGATTCTGCTCCTGCTTGCCCCTGGGTCCGGCAACGCCGCTATGACCGGGTCACGGTAGCCAAACCATTTTCGGCCATCCTCAGCAGCTCGTGGGGCAAGTCCAGCATTCTGGTGCGTGAGCTTAGCCTGGGTGGAGGTATGGGCATCAAGGAAGACAATCTTCGCGTAGGATCGGACGCTAACCTGGATATTTCCGTCGGGGTTCGCCGCATCAAAGCGCAGGTACTTCTGCGCCGGGCCCGCGTGAACGAAGTCGGATTCGAAATCGTGAAGACTGACCTCGAAAGCCGTTACCGCCTGCGTCGCATGCTGATCGAAGCTGCCGAGCAATCGCGGGGTATGGTCGAAGAAGACGAGTGGAGCGAGCAGCGCAAAAGCTAGAATTCTTGGAATACAAAAAAGCCTCTGCCAAAACGGCAGAGGCTTTTGTATTTGCTTTGTGTAGAAATGTTGCTCGGCAACGTATCAGCCAGCGTTCGCGGAGATGAAAGACCCAGCGAAGCTGCGTCCCTACACGGCCCTTACTTCACTTTCGCGAAAATGATAACCAGGGTATACAGCGCCAGCGACTCAATCAGCGCCAGACCAAGAATCAGCGCCAGCTGAATACCAGGTCGCGCTGCTGGATTGCGCGCCAATCCCTCGGCTGCGGCGGCGGTAGCTTTCGCCTGTGCCAGTCCGCAAACCGCGGACGCGATCGCCATGGAAAATCCTGCGGTGATGGCGACCCAGTTGGTGCCGCTCATCGCTTCCCCGCCCTGCGCAAACATCGGCACGGCGAAGCTAAGGAACGACATTGCCATAAATACCTTGCTCAGTAGTTTCATTGATAGTTCTCCTTGCATGAATTGCCGCAGGAGGTGGTTGACGTCATCCTCGTACAGACGCCCTCACACTGAACGGCGGTAAAGTCGGTTTCAAAGTTTCGAGTTCTAGTGTTCTTCCGCCACCGCTCCCGCAAGGTACACCGTGGTCAGCAGGATGAAAATATAGGTTTGCAGGAAGGACACGCCGATATGCAGCGCCATGAACACCACTGGCACTCCAACCGGCACCAGCGAAAAGAACACCATGGTGACCATGTCACCAGCGAACATGTTGGCGAATAGACGCACGGTCAGCGATAGCACGCGCGCCAGATGGCTGATGATTTCGATGGGGATCATGATGATCGCCAGCCACCACATCGGCCCCATAAAGTGCTTCAGGTAAGCGATGCCGTGATGTTTAAATCCGGCGGCCTGATAATAGAAGAAGGCACAGATGGCGCATCCCAGAGGCACGATGGGATTGGCGGTCGGCGACTCAAATCCCGGAATCAAGCCAATCAAATTGCAGATCAAAATGAAAAACGCCAGCGCGACCAAAAACGGCGTGAATCCTTCGCTGTGATGGCCGATGATCTCGTCGCTTTGACCTTGAATCGACTGGTGAGCAAATTCGAAGATGTGCTGAAGTGCCTTGGGCTGTTCGACCGAAAGCCGCGAACGCACCAGCAGGAACAGCAACAGCAGACAAAGTACGACTAAAAACTGCATGGACACAGCATTGTTGATGGGCGCCTGCGGATACGTGGGCTCAATATGGATCGCACGCATGAACGCCGTGACGGGGCCGGCCAGCAAGTGATTGAGGGTTTCGGTAAACCAGAGTTGCTCAGGCATAAGCGGCTTAGCTATAGCTCCTGGCGATTTCGCTTCGCGTTCATACGCCGCGCCTTAGCGCAGCATAAACCTCGTAAGCGGCTTCGCACGCTATCGCTACTACGGGGAGAAACAGGCCTGCCAGAAGCCCGTAGAGGCTCGCGCGGGAAACAGTGAATATAGCATAGGCGGCACCCGCCATCAAAAGGTAACGCAGCAGGAAACGGGCCACAATTCCGCCGCTGGATTGCTGAGTTTGCGTGGCGGTAACCCGGTCGGCGAAGGCAGTCACCACACGCTTGAGCCATACGAAATTGACGTAGGCAATGGCGCATCCACAAGCCAGCCCCACGGCAATGCGCCAGCCGTAGCGGAACCAGCCTCCTAGAGTTAAAAGTGAACCGGTCACCAACATCATGCGCTGAATTCGCGGCAGCGCACCGGCGAAGAACGCTTCGCTGGCAGCTTCAGAAGCTGGCAAGTTGGTCCTCGGAGTGAATCGCCCTAACCGCGCGGCCTTCCGCGTAAATCCCGTATTTCTCTTCGAGAAAGGCTTGCAGCTTGCGCGGGACGACGGCTGCCAGTTCCTGCCAAGTCAGTACCTTGCATCGCAGCCGCAAATCGACCGAGCGCACGCACCTCATCACCGCGAACCAGGCTTCCATCAAGTCTGGTCGGCGCGCGTCCGACAATACGCAGACCGAGGTCTGGTTGTGGTGTGCGGCCAGTACGTTACGAATCAACTGGTAGCTGAGGAATTTTTCGCCGGATTTCGGAAGAAAATCTGCGTGGAAGACATCCGTAAGGTGGCGATAGCTTTCGACAAGACTCTCATCGGCGGTCTGGAAATCCGTTTCCGTAAGTTTGGCCTCGATCATTAAATTAGCGAGCCGCATGTCCACCTCGGTGCGGTCGGCGTTTCCGTTGGTGAGCGGAACTCTCGGCCGGAAGCCGAATTCCGGCAGGCTTCCCTGCTCGACTCCCAACAGGTTAGCGACGGCTCCATCCTTGAGCGTTCCGGGAAAACAGAAAATATTCATCAGCAACGCATCCGAGCTATTGCAAGAATCAAGCTCCCGCCAACGCCGGTCTTCTTGCGGGAGCGAGGTACGCGCCAGGCTGTGAACTTTGTCCAGTCTCTTGCTCCACACCGGGTTCTTGAGGATCGCCTTGTAAGCAGCGGGCAGGAAATTTCCGTGGGTCGAGCCAGCATCGCAGGGCAAGTAACACACGACCGGCGGATCGCCATAGCTCTCGCGGCATAGCAATTCGCGCTTCTTGGCGTATCGCTGATTGCGAACGCTCAACTCCCGGCGCAACTCGGCAGCAGATAAGGATCCCACCGCCGAAGAATACTAGAAAGAAGCACTCAGCCGTCAGCATTCAGCCCTGCTGAAATCTTGATTACGCCCAAGGGACTAAATGCTAAATCCCAAATGCTTACTTCGAGTTAGCAATCGCCGTGCGGATCAAATCCACAAACCCTGCGACGATTCCCAGCACTAACCCGGCCATCCAAATCCAGGTTGTGTGCAGCCAGCGATCAAGTCCAGCGCCAACCAACCAGCCCACGACGGTGGCTGCGGGCAAGACGAAAGCCAACTGGCTAATCTGTCCAGCCTGCACCCAGGAGCTTTTTTTAGGAGGATCTTCGTCCGGCAAGGAACCTACCCCAACTTGAGCGACCAGTTTATCGCTTCAACGAAACGCTCGGGGAAGATTCCGATGACGACAGTAGCGAATGCGGTCACGGCCAGCGCTACCTTCATACCCAGGCTGATTTGCAGGCGTTCTTTGGTGGCCGGCTCGCGCATGAACATCGCGTTAGCGACCTTCAGATAGTAATAGAGTCCGAAGACGGAATAGGCCACACCCAACCCGGCGAGCACGTAATGTCCGCTCTCGATCAGGCTGAGAAAGATGAAGTACTTCCCGTAAAAGCCTGCCAGTGGCGGAATCCCGGCCAGCGACAACAGAAAGATCAGCATCAGGACGGCTTCGGTTGGAGCCCGGAAATAAAGGCCCGCAATGTCGTCGATCTCATCGCCAATAATGTCGCGCTGCCGCAGCGAAGCGACCACGGCAAACGCACCCAGGTTCATAAAGGTGTAGACCAGCAGATACAGAAGAATGCCCTTGAATCCGTCGAAGAATGCGGGCGCCGGAACGATCACCGAGCCCAGGGCCACCAAGCCGAGCAGCATGTATCCGACATGGGCCATGGAAGAGTACGCCAGCAGGCGCTTCAAGTTGGTTTGCGTAAGCGCCGCCAGGTTCGCCCCGGTCATAGTTGCAATGGAAACAAAAATCACCAACGGCACCCAAATCGAGCGCAGCGGATACAAACCCCACAACAAGATTCGCAGCAGCATCGCCCAGGCCGCGGCCTTTACCGCAACTGACATGAATCCCGTGATACTAGTCGGCGCGCCCTCGTAGGCGTCCGGCAACCATTGATGGAATGGAATCGCCGCAATCTTGAAAAACAGTCCAACCGCGGTGGTCAGTAACGCAACAATCAGCAACGGGCCGGGATGGCCGCCAGCCTTATGAATTTGCTGTCCCAGGCTACTGCGGATGACGGGAAGGCTGGTGCTGCCGGTAAGACCGTAGAGCAGCGACAAACCGTAGGCGAAAATTCCTGACGAGAACGCGCCCAGCAGCAAATACTTCAGCGCCGCTTCATTGGAGCGTTTGTCGCGCCGCAGGAATCCCACCAACACATAAGTCGAAATCGCCATCAACTCCAGTCCGATGAAGATCAGAACGATGTCATAGCCCGCAGCCATGCACATCATGCCGACCACGGCAAAAAGCATCAGCGCGTAATATTCGCCGTGATGCTCCTTCTCGATCTCCATGTAGCGAACCGACATTAGGATGGAAATCGCCGCACCCGCCAGAAACAGGTAGAAAAAATAGACGGTGAAGTGGTCGATCATCATTGCGCCAGAAACCGCCGGTAAAGCAACCTTGCCCAATCTCTCAAGCGTGCCGGAAATTCCTGGCGTGCCGGGGAACAACCAAACCTGGGGAAGCCCCGAAACCGAGACCGCCGAAAATGCAATCCCGCACAAGGCCGTGATCGCATTCGTCCATTTCCACTCCGGCGGCACCATAAGGTCGATCAGCAGAATGCCAACGGCAAACAACGTTAGCAGGATGATCGGCAGGCACATCAGGTAGTCGGTAGTGGTGAAGAACTGAGACATGCCCTACTTCATCCCCTGGGTCGTTTCGACAGGCGCATTCGAAGCATTCACAGTGGTCTGCAATCCCGGATAATTCGGCCGCACCGATAGCACCAACTGATTTACCGGCTGCTCCAGAATCTGCATAAACGGCTTGGGGTACAGCCCAATCCAGAAAGCCAGAATCAGCAGCGGCGCAAAAGTTAACAGTTCGCGCGGAGTAAGGTCGTGCAGCTTTTCATTCTTGGGATTAGTGACGGGCCCGAAGAACACCCGCTGATAAAGCCACAACAAGTAAGCCGCGGCCAGCACCACGCCCGGCACCGCCCAGGCCGCCCAGCGCCAGTTCTCCATAAAAGTGCCTTGCAGGATGGTGAACTCTCCGATGAACCCATTCAGCAAGGGCAGCCCCATCGACGAGAGGAACATGATCATTGCTATGGTCGCGTAAACCGGCATCACCGTCGAGATACCGCCATATTCAGAAATCTCGCGAGTGTGCCGCCGCTCGTACAAAATGCCCACGATCAAGAAGAGCGCGCCGGTTGAAATTCCGTGGCTCACTTGCTGCAACACCGATCCGGTGAGCCCCAGCGGTGTAACCACAAAAATTCCCAACGTGCAGAAACCCAGGTGGCTCACCGACGAATACGCGACCAGTTTCTTCATGTCCTTCTGCACCAGAGAGACCAAAGCGCCATAGATGATTCCGATAATCGACAGCGTAATCATCGCCGAGCGCACCCGCGGATTCATCACCACGTCCGGGAAAAACGGCAGCGTGAAGCGGATGAATCCGTACGTCCCCATCTTCAACAAGACCCCGGCCAGAATCACCGACCCGGCGGTCGGCGCTTCCACGTGGGCATCCGGCAGCCATGTGTGGAACGGGAACATCGGCACCTTGATGGCGAATCCAATAAAGAACGCAAAGAACAACCAGATCGCGTACTGGAATGGAATATGCAGCGCCGTCTGATAAAGCGAGGGAATGTGGAACGTATAGATTCCGGTCACCGCATGGTGATTGAAGTAGAGAAAGATGATGCCCAGCAGCATCAGGACCGAACCCGCCAGCGTGTACAAGAAGAATTTGATTGCGGCGTAAAGCTTGTTCGGCCCACCCCAAATTCCGATCAGCAAATACATCGGCACCAGCATGGCTTCCCAGAACATAAAGAAGAGGAAGAAATCTAGCGCCATGAACACGCCCAACATGCCGGTCTGTAACACCAGGAACCACACGTAATATTCTTTGACGCGATTTTCAATCGCGGTCCACGACGACAGGATGGAGATCCACCCCAGCAGCGTCGTCAGCATGATCAGCAGAAACGAAATGCCGTCGATGCCTAGGTTGTAACCCGCGCCAATCGAGGGGATCCAGTTGTTAGCCGAACCTTCAAGAAACTTGAAGCCGGGTTCCATGCGCTGCGCCCAGAACCACGGCACCAGCGGCAAGGAAATGAGAAAGCCGCCCAGCGCGAACAGGTTCGCGATCCAACGGATGGCGTTCTTCTTCTCTCCAGGAATAAAGAGAATCAGCAGCGCCCCCACCAGCGGCGTAAACAAAATGATCGAGAGTATATGACTCTGCATAAG
>DATBAT010000505.1:0-25661 GCA_036271375.1 Terriglobales bacterium | reverse complement strand
GCTAGACTAGATATAGAGATCAAATCAAAAGGCGCGGCCTATTCGGTCGCGCCTTTTCTATTCGAGAGACGTCTGCTTATTTGCCTTGAAAGATCAGGCTGGCGTAGTCGGTCAGGTTTCGACGCCAGACCATCCAGGTGTGCATACCTGGCGTTTCGATGTCCTTGTGGTTGATGTCTTTCGACTTCAGCCAGTCGCGGAATTTGCGGTTGATCTCGATCAGGCGGTCTTCGGTGCCGCAGGCCACCCACAGCAAATGCAACTTGGCGTTGGCTCTTGAGTCGAGTGTTGGAAACTGCGCGTTGAAGTCTTCGCCCAGGCCTCCGGCGCTGAAGGAGCCGACCCAGGAAAATTTGTCGAGGTGATTCAGGCCGGTAAGTAGAGACTCGGCACCTCCCATGGAGAGGCCAACGATGGCCCGCGAGTCGCGGTCTTTCTTCACGCGATAGCCCGACTCGACTTGCGGAATCACTTCCGTAAGCAGCGCTTCGGTGTAACGGTCAAAGTTGCGTTTGCGCAGGTCCTGGTCGCTGAATCCGCGGACACCGGCGTTTACGATTTCCGGCGCGCCGTAGCCCAGCGTCATCACGGCGACCATGGGCTTGGCTTTGCCTTGTGCGATCAGGTTGTCGAGGATGACATTGGCGCGGCCGACCGCGGTCCATCCGCTGGCGTCGTCGCTGAAGCCGTGCAGCAGATATAGAACGGGATAAGTCTGCTTGGCACGCGGATCATACGCCGGAGGCGTGTAGACATAGAAGTCGCGCTGGTCGCCAACTACAGTCGATTTGTAGAAGCGATGATCGACTTTGCCGTGTGGAACGTCGGTGACTTCCCACGAGAGCCCAGGGCCGGGGACGTGCACCATGCTCTGGGTGTTCAGCAGGTTGGGCTTCATCAGCGGATTCATGGGATCGATGAGGCCCACGCCATCGGCAACAAAAGAGTAGCCGTAGTAGTCGGGCTGTAACGCGTCGGTGGTGAAGCTCCAGACGCCTTGCTCGTCCTTTTGCATAGGGAACGGCGTCTGGACGCCTTCCATGGCTAGATTGACTTCCTTCGCATTAGGAGCGCGGAAGCGGAAGGTTACGTGATTGTCGGAGCTCACTTCCGGCGAGACCAATCTTGGAGGCGGCTGGGTCTGGCCTTGGGCAATCGTGCCTGCAAGAAATAAGAGAACGAATATTTTGTTCATGTTTTCACCTTCCTCAAATTTGTCGGCGCGAGTATACACCTCCGGCAGTTTCTGGTTTCCGGGGCGGAGGAGAACGCTGACACAAGGCGGGTGGAACACTAGTTTTTAGTTGTTGGTTCTTAGTTCCTAGTTAATTTCAGCACTTAGCAGTTAGCACTTGGCATTTAGCGGAGCAGGAGGTCGGCGGCTACGAAGGCGAAGAAGACAACGGAGATTACTCCGTTCATGGTGAAGAAGGCGGCGTTTAGTTTGCTCAGATCCTTGGGGGAGACCAGTGAATGTTCGTAGGCTAGAAGCAGTGCTACCAATGCCACGCCTACGAGTGCGATTGTGCCTAACGCGAAGACGTGGAGCAACGTGATCAACAACGCCAGCATGATGACGTGGAAGACGCGAGCGATCCAGAGTGAAGCGTTCACGCCGAAATAGCGGGGGATGGAATGCAGGCCTGACTCGCGGTCAAAGTCGAAATCCTGGCAGGCGTAGAGAATGTCGAAACCGGCCACCCAGAAAGTGACAGCCGCAGTTAACAGCAGGATGCGTCGATCCAGTGATCCGCGGACGGCAATCCACGCGGCGGCTGGGGCGATTCCTAGAGCAAACCCTAAAACCAGATGCGACCAGCGGGTGAAGCGCTTGGTGTAGGAATACAGCAACACCACGGCGAGCGCCACAGGCGAAAGCACGAGAGCAGTACGATTCAGTTGCCAAGCGGCCAGCGCGAACAGCGCGCATGAAACTGCCACGAAGGTTGCGACGAACGAGGGGCTTAACGAGCCGGCGGGAAGAGCTCGCGTTCTGGTGCGGGGATTGGCGGCGTCAATGGAGGCGTCGGCCAGGCGGTTGAAGGCCATGGCGGCGGAACGGGCGGCGACCATGGCGACTACGATCCAGATAATCTGGCGGATTGCGGGAACGCCGCCGGCGGCCAGCATCGCGCCGGACAAGGCAAATGGGAGAGCGAAGATGGAGTGCTCCCACTTGATCATTTCCAAAGTGACGCGGAGGTTTTTCAGCAGGGGCACAGGTGATTGTAAAGGAACACAAGGTCCCTCGGCTTCGCTCGGGATGACAAAGTTGTTTTGATTAAGACTGTTACTTTTTTCTGCGGCGGACGCGGACGTCCATGCTGACTACGCCGTTCTGGTCGCGGATGGCTAGGATCGAAACATTCCGGGTGATGTTGTATTCCACCTGAATGATCTGCTGCGACGTCTGCGAGACGTTGGTGCTGTAGGTGAGGGTGAGGTCATTGGTGACTTGCTGCTCGATGGTGACCTGGGGTCCTCTGGCCGGATTGGTTTCTGTGGTGCTTAAGCCTTGCGGGTCGATCTTGATGCGGCTGCCCCCGAAGAGACGCTGCACGCGATTGCTAACCGTTGCGTTGAGGGCTTCGCTGAGAATGGCGTTGGAGGCTTCTCCGCTGAAGGGCTGTCCGGATTGCGATTGCAGTTGCGCAGACTCTTCGCGGGTGCGGCCAAGGGCCAGGAGAGCTACGATGTCGGGCTCCGGGAGCGGCGGTTCGGAGCGGTAGCTTAGTTTGAGTTTGTTGGCGGATCCGTTGAGGCTTACAGTGATGTCGTAGTCGCGGACACGGGTCGACATTTGCAGGTCAAGAACCGGCGTGATGGTGACCGGGCTGATAAAGCTGACGTCGCCGCGTTCGAGATGATATTTGGCTCCGTTGAAAAAGACATCACCTTCGATTACGTCGGCGCGGCCGAGCAGCGCGGGTTTGGCGGCGGTGCCCCGCAGGCGCAAGTCAGCGTCGCCGGAGAGGCGGACGATGGCGGTCTGCATGCGCAATTCGGGCGTGGTGACTACGTGGACGTCGAGGCGAATCTTATTCAGCAGCGGATTAGTTTGCGGCAGCGGCTGGCTTTGCGCGCTGCGCGCGAGATATGCGCCGAAATCAAATCCCGGAGTGACCGCCAACTTCGTCACCGTCACGTCACCGGTCAGCGTAGAGGCGTCGGTCGACCCGGAGAAATGCAAGTCGGCGTTGGCGGTGGAGCTGACCCCCGGAGGATAGCGCAGACGAACCGAGTCACCGTGAATAGTGAAGTCGAAGGTGGAATGGCCGTTGTGGACGGAAGCAAAACCGGTCAGATTGACTTCGCCTCCGCCGCTGTGCGCGGTCAGAGTTTCGATCTGGAATCGATCTTCCTGAAATATCAGCGAGCCGTTCATGTCGCTGAGGCCGGAAGGCAAATCGACGTAGGAGATCGCTCCGTTGGCGACTTGAAGGCGGCCCTGAGCACGCGGGTTCGCCATGGTGCCGTTAACGCTGGCGTCGATGGTGACGACGCCTGACGAGGTGAAATCGTGATTGAAGGTCTCGATTAGGCGCAGGTTGACTCGCCCGTGGGCCGTGATGTCGAGCTGGCGCTGTCCGGTTAGGTTGACGGTCCCGCTGCCGCGCAGATCAGTGCGGGCACCGACGAAATGGAATTCGTCGAACTTGAGTTGCTGGCGCGACACGGAAAACTTAACCGGGCCGTCATTGCGGAGATCGACTTCCTCCACGTTGAGGAAGACATCGGTGAGCGATCCAGTGACGCTCATCTCTCGGGGATGGCGTAGCGGGCCTTCTACACGAACGTCGCCGGCGATGGCGGAGTGCCCGGTGACTTTGCCTTCGAGGTAGGTGCGGAGGAGCGAGTCGGCATCGAAGTGGTTGAAGTGGACATCGACGGTCGCGGGAAAGTCGCCGCGCATGCTCGCCTTGCCGTCGATGGTGAGTTCGGCCTCTTCGAATTTCGAGCGCCCGGTGATTTGCAACTGGTCGCCTTTGGTTACGGCTTCCAGCGTGTAGTCTCCGGCTTTTTCCTGGTCGAGAGTCAGTCCGCGAAGATGGATGGTGCCGTTGATGGCTGGCTGGACAAGGGTTCCCGAGCCCTGAGCGGTGAAGTCCATCTGACCGTCGATGGCGACTTTGTGAACCTGGAGTTGGGGAATTTTTCCCAGATCGAAATTGGTTCCCGCAAGATTGAACTGATACGCGCCGGAAGAGAAATCGTGGGAGGCGTTTCCGGTGACGCTGCCTTCGCGATAAGAAAGCGCGACATCGCTGAACTTCACTTCGCTGCCCACGAGTTGCAGTGTGGCGGACAGGCGATCGATGGGCTCTCCGTAGGCAGTGGCCTTGGTTAGCAGTAGGCGCCCATGGCCCTGGGCAGACGAGCGCGTGCCGCTGGCCCCAAATTGCAGGTCAAGGGTTCCGGTCAGCGGATAGTCGTAGCCCGCGATAGCCAATAATGCGGCCAAATCCGTCCGGTCGGTATTGAGACGGGCGCTGAACGGACTTTGCGGAGTGAACTGGTAATTCTGCAATCCGGCGTAGAAATCGAGATTGAGCGTGGTGTTGTCTTTATTGAGGACTACGTTGTGGGCCTGAAATCCGTGAGCCGAAAATTGCAGGGCAGCGGAGAGAGTGTCCCAGGCAGTGTCGCGCTCCGGAGTGCGCGAAGTAGCGGGCACGATAATGTTGAAGTCTTCCGCCTGGAGATTTCCAGAGATCGAAATGTTCAAGAGCCTGCCGGAGGCGGTGCCGTTGAACGAGGCGTGACCATGCAAGGTGACGGGAAGGCGAGAGGGGCCGCGAAGCGCGGAGACGACCGGCTTCCATTCGTTGAGATCGGTGGTGTTGATGGAGATCTTCAGCGACGCTGACGAGTCCAGCTTGCCGGCGGCACGGAACTGCGTGGCATGAGTAGAGGCAGTAAATTCCTGGACTTCGAGTTCGTCGGAGGCGGCGCGATAGGTCCCGCGGGCATGCGCACGCAGAGCCAACTGAGAATTGCCGCGAGATGGAGGAGCAACGTCGAGCGCGATTACGGATTCGGCATTGCGCCTGGGTCCCGTCCAGCGAACGTCGACCGTGCCCTCGGCAGATCCGGCGAGGCCCATGCGCGACAGTGGAAATTTACTGGGAGGGATAGAGTCGGCGGCTTGCGCGACGGAGACATCCTTGAAGCGCAGGCGGAGATTTCCTTTTTGGTCGTCGATTTTGTTTTTTGCTTTGGCTTTTGAAAGCCAGTTGGTGATTTCACCGTCGCCGGAGATTGAGCCCCCGAGGATTTTTCCCAGTAATTTGCTCAGAGTGATTCGCCTGGGATCGAGAGAGAACTGGGAAGTCACACTTGCATTGCGAACGATGGCGTTTTGATCCCGCCACTCAAAATCTTTGATCGATAGGCGCCCCACCGACTGATAGCTGCCCGAGCGCCAGCTTCCATTGCCGGCGACATTGAGCACGCCGTGGCGCATTTCGTTGAAACGAGCTTCAGCGTCAATTTCCGCGAGATCAAGCGTCGCTTCGTAGTTGGCAACGATCTTGGGCGCGTCAAAATCCTGGAGGGTGCCGTTAGCTTCGATGTGGGAACGTCCGGAGTTGGCCCTCAACGATTTCACTTCGATGCTTTGTGGCGAGAGATTGAGATGGGCTTCGGCCATCCAAGTGAAAGGACGGTATCCGTCGAACTTGGTGTCGATTTTTCCAGCCAGCAGGTTGCTCTCGTAAAGGTGATGGAGCAACGAGTAGTTCAGATCGATCGACAGGTCGCTGGCAGCGAAGTCGAGCGGAATTATCTTGTCGTTCCACAACAGGCTGCCGTGGCGGACTTCAAGCCGTGTAATCGAAACTGAAAACAACTTTTCGATGGCGGCGTTGGTGGATGTCCGGGCAAGCCTTGGGCCCGGCTGATTGGTGGTGCCGTCGGGATAAACGAGAACGTGAATGGAAGGATGGTCGATGACTAACGAGCGAAATCCAAATTCGCCGCCAAGAATTGAGATCACGTGGACGTTGGCAATCAGGCGATCGACATGGACGTAAGGCTGTTCGCCGGGACCTTCGAGGCCATGGATGGTCAGATCACGAACCTCGGCACGGAAACGGAAGGGCACGATGTGGAAGCTGCCGAGTTCGGCGCGGCCTCCGGTGATTCGTTCGAGTTGGGCAACGAGGCGGCGGCGCACCATCGCCTGGAATGACGAAGTCGTCATGTACCAGCCGAAGGCGGCGAGAAAAACAATGGCCCCAGCAGTGAGAAATAGCAGGTTCTTCCCTATCCGGCGCCAACGGGAAGTGGCGCGGGGTTCGGTCATTGCAACAGACCTTCGTCCCGGGAATCGGGTTGGGTGCGTATCTGGCTGGTGGCGCGGAGATTCTGTAGCCAGGCGGTGAGAAGTTGATCGAGCTTCTGCTGGGTGAGGAGTTCTTTGATCTTCGGGGAGACGTCAGCGAGCGGCACGGATTTCGATCCCGCCTGCTTTAGCTGGGGCAGCAACGATTGCTGATAGTAACTATCGATGCTTTTGGAATCGATTTGAATAGTGGGACGGAGACGTTCGTCGACCAGACGCATCATGTCCAGTTGAGTGGAGACTCGGCGCTTCAGTTCCGGTCCGGTGATCTTGTGTTGGGCTAGAATCGCTTGCCATCGCGCATCGTCTTTGGCTTCGTACTGGGCGCGGATTTGCGTGATGCGCTGGGCTACATCTTCCTCGCTTGAGGTGCGGTCGAGATCCGAAGAGCGCATTTGCTCACGCAGGAGTTCCTGATCGATCAGGCGGTCGAGCGCGGCTTTGCGGTCGGCTCCGGAGACGGCGCTCAGATCGCGGTTGTCCATGAAGGCTTCGTAGCGGAGGGCGTCGTCCCAGTCGCTTTGCAGGACGATATGGCCGTTGACCATGGCGACGATGCGGTCGATGACTTCTCCGGCGTGCAACGGCAGAACGACAGCAAGGGCCGCAATGCAAGCGAGAGTGGAGAGAGCGCGTTTCATCTTCCTCTAGAAGGTCTGTCCGATACTAAAGAATACGTTGAAATGGCCTACGTGTTGCGGCACAAACGTACTAATGGTTTGGCCGGGATTGGCTGGGTCGGCGGTGGTCTGAACGCTGGGGAACGCCGGTGGGTTGAGGTTGTAGCCAAAGTCGAACCGTACGGGGCCGATAGGCGTTTTGTAGTGAATACCCACGCCGATGGCGTGAGAGATATAGCTGTAATCGCACTGGGTCGACGTTGTTTGCTGCAAGCAGAGGTCGGGATTTTTCTGTTTCCACTGAAGCAGGTTGTGCAGCATGTCGTTGCCATTGACGAAGACGTTTCCGGCATCGTGGAAAATGGCAAGGCTGATGGCATCGCCCACATAGGGCAAATTCATTGGGGGAAAGCGCAGTTCGAGGTTATTGACGATGAGCGCGCTGCCTCCGAGGGGGAAGCCGGTGAGGGGGTCACGCGGGCCTGCCTGGTTTAACCCGAATCCGCGATGAGAGTTGCCGCCGCCGGAGAAAAATCTTTCAGGCAGCGGGATGAGCGTCTGTCCGGCGGGGATGATCTGGCCCGGGGTCACGTTGATGGTATCGGCAAAAGGGCTCTCGATGCCCACACGCAGAGAGCGGGCAAAGACAAATTTCTTTTCCTGCGGACGGTTCTTGCCGAAGGCGTAGTAGGTGGAGTTCTGGACCAAGAGGCGGCCGAAGTCGGCTTCGGAACCGAAGTAGCTGGAGGCGACGCCACCGTCGATGGTGGTGTAGGTGCCCTTAGTGGAATCGAGCGCGTTGTCGCGCTTGTCGCGAATGTAACTGAAGCCGGGGATGCCCACGCGCACCGGTTGCGAGAGCAGGGGAATCTGGTCTGGGCTAATGGCGATGTCGGTGGCATGCACGCGACGATAGGTCATGCTGTAAGTGAGGGTACTGGCCTTGTTGAGAACTTGCTCGACTTGCACCGAGCCTTCGAGGCGCTGGGAAGTGAACGTGGTGACGTCGAGCGTGTTGTCGTAGAAGGCGGTCACGGAAAAGCGCAGATTCTTGCTGTTGAACCAGCGAGGCGCGTCGTAGCTGATCAGTGCGCGCTGTTGCAGGCGACCAACATGGGTTTTGAAGGCGACGGTGTGGTCGCGTCCGCCGAAGTTCAGGCGAGTGACGTCGAAGGAGACGCGCGGGCTAAGGCCAGTTGCGCCTTGCGGCTGATTGGTTCCGACGGCGGGTTGGCCGGTTTGGAATTCAAGTCCAACGCCGTAGTTGAAGGTGTAACGCTTGGCTTCCTGTACTTCGACCAGAACATTTTTCTGCGCTTCATTGCCTTCGGGATTTTGCACCGCAGTGTCAACCTGGCTGAAAATCCCCAGATCGTAAAGACTCTGCTGCGTGGTAAGCATGTCGATCTGGCTGACCGGGTCTCCAGTCTTGACCTGCAACTGTCGGTTCACCACGTAGGGACGGGTGTAGTTCAGCCCGGAGACTAGAACCTGATCGACGAACTCCTGCTTGCCTTCGAGAATGGTGAACGTGACATCCATGCGGTTAGGTTCGGCGGCAGGCTTGGCGGCGGCTTCAAAGGATGCGTTGGGAAATCCGCGATTGAAGTATTGGTTGAGCACGATCTCGCGGTCCTGCGCGATGTTGTATTCGGAAAACGGCTGGCCGGCGGAAGTGTTAATGCTGGCGCGCAGATCGTCTTCCGAAAGCGCGCTGTTTCCGGCGAGGTGAAGCACGCTCACCAAAGTCTGCGGGCCTTCCGCGACCTGCAACTCGACTGCAAGTTGATTTTCCTGGCCTTTGTAGTCGTCTTCAACTTTGCTGGTGATTTTGACTTCCTGGAAGCCGTTGGCGCGATAGAGATTTTCGAGGCCATCGACGTCGTCGGCCAACAGGCGCGGGCTGTAGCGTCCCTGAGAAAAGAAGCGGCTGGCGGTTTGCACCTGCATGTGCGAACGCATGAGTTCGACTGCGAAATATTTGTTGCCGGTGATTTGGATATTCACCAGACGGTGGCGGCTGCCAGCATCGATGTCATAGATGACGCGAAGATTTTTGCCTTCATTGGCGCGGCGCCGGCGCAGCGTCACTTTAGCTTCGAAGTATCCGCGGGATTGCAGATAGTTGAGCAGGTTGCGGCGGCCTTCGTTGAGCAGGTCATCGTCGAGAGCGTTCTCTTCGTAGACGGGAACGTTGCGCTTGATTTCGCCGCGGCTGAGCTTGAATCCTTCGGCGACGATTTCGACGACCGGGCCGGATGTGATTTGCAGTTGGTAGTCCACGACATTGGTTTGGCTGTTGTAGGTGCGGCTGGTTATGGCGACCTGGGCCAACCAGTGGTCCTGCTTCTGAAGGCGCTTGCGCATGTGCTCGAGGGCGTCGGTGATCCGCTGCGCGGAGACGAGGTCGCCGGGGTGGAGGTGGGCGATGTCCTGCACCTGGCCTTCGGAATACCGCTCGTTGCCGGAGACTGAGACTTTTCCAACGTGTGCCTGCGGTCCGGAATCCATGTGGAACGTGATGTCGACCTGTTGGGTTTCCGGGTGGCGCTGTTCGTCGTAAGTGATTTTGTACTGGTAGTAGCCGTTTTCTTCCATCAACTGCTTGATGTTTTTCAACCCGCGCTCAAGTTTTTCGGAAGTGAACAGTTCGCCTAGTTGTAGCTTGCAGGCGTTGGTGATCTGGCCGGGCGTGGGGCGGCTAAGCTGCGAGTCGAGGGTGACAACGCCGACGAAGAAATTGGGGTCGGTGACGAATGAGACGATCACGCCTCCGGCACTGCGGTCAGCTTCGGCACGAATGTCGGCGAAGCGCCCGGTGGCGTAGAGCGCCCGAATGCTGGCGCGGACTTGTTCGCGGTCCAGGGATTCGCCAACGTGGACAAGCAGCAGCCCTCGCAAGCGGGCTTCTTCCGCGAACTCTTTGATGTTGGGGAAATGGATTTCGTCGACCTTGAGGCCGTCGTAAGAGATGTCAGAGGACGCGGAATTTTGGGAAGGCATCGCCACGGCTGAACGCGCCATGACGGCCACGGAAGACGCGACCGTGAACGCCAGCGCAGTCAGGGCTGTAAGCAATCCTTCCCTTAAATGCAAACCGGCTCCTCAGGACAAATGTGGGTGCTTAATTCGTTCGATGTGCGCTCAATTCGCACCGTTGTATTCGGCCTTTTTAGGCCGCGCTTGAACCTATAATACTGGGTTAGGCTGCGGTAACTGGTGACCTTCTTTGGGATTAGACGAAAGATATTCTCGGCAGGTGTTATTTCCCGGAATCGGGCTGGAAGGCCAGCAACGGCTGGCGGCGGCGCGGGTGGCGATTGTGGGATGCGGTGCCACCGGGTCGGCGATCGCGTCGCTTCTGGCGCGGTCGGGCGTGGGGACGTTACGGATCATCGACCGCGACTACGTCGAGCCCAGCAATTTGCAGCGGCAGACGTTGTTCGATGAGAGCGATGCGGCGGAATCTTTGCCGAAGGCAATTGCGGCGGCGAAGAAGATTGCGGCTTTCAATTCGGAGATTGTGGTTGAGCCCAAGGTGGCGGATGTTACGCCGGAGAACGTGGAATCGCTGTTATCGGGCGTCGATTTGCTATTGGACGGAACTGACAATTTTGAATCGCGCTATCTGTTGAACGATTTCGCGGTGAAGACTTCCCTGCCCTGGATCTATACGGCGGCGGTGGCGAGCTATGCGGTGACGTTAAATATCATTCCCGGGGAGACGGCTTGCCTGGCGTGCATCTTTCCCGACCAGCCCTCAGGAATTATCGAGACCTGCGAAACTTCCGGGGTCTTGAATAGCGCGGTGAATCTTGCGGCGTCGGTCGCGGCCAGCGAGGCGTTGAAGTTTCTGGTGGGGGCCCGCGACAAGCTGCGGCGGAGTCTGTTGTCTTTCGATGTGTGGACCAACGACCGCGCGGAAATTAATGCGAGTAAGCCGCGGGCGGATTGCCGGGTTTGCCAGGAGCGAGATTTCGTTCATCTGGCGGGGGAGGGGCGTCCGCATATTACTTTGTGCGGACGGAATTCGGTGCAGATTCATGAGCGGCACCGGCCGCTTGATTTCGCCGAGATGAATCACCGGCTTACTCCACATGGGACGGTGAAGCATAACGACTTTGTGCTGAAGTTCTGGAAAGAGCCTTTTGAGATGACGCTGTTTCCGGATGGGCGGGCGATCATCAAGGGGACGAATGACGCGGCTGTGGCGCGGAGTTTGTACGCCCGGTTTGTGGGGAGCTAGGAAATATTTTGCGGCAAGAGATAAGTTTTTTGACACTGGGGACGCAGGGTTTGGGGCCAGGAGCATCCTGATTTCTTCTGGAGGAATCTTAGATGAGGGAGGCACTATGCGCTATTTCGTTCTCGTCTTCGCGGTGATGTTGTCGACATTTGCAGTTTCGCAATCGGCTGGCCCGGGGAGTTACGCGGAAGCTTTCGCACCGCGGGTGTCTACGCCCAGCTACAGCTTTCCTACGCCTGCCTTGCAGGTGGGGGCCAGCAACGCCACCGAAGGGAATACAGCGGGAGCCAGTAGCATGGTTGATTCCCCGGCTGCTTCTTTGGTTGTGCCTGTGACACCGGCCTTCAATACGGGAGCGTCGATGCCGCAGGGGGCTTTTGGCGCGGCTGAACTGGCGAGCCAGCGGGCGGCGAAGAAACCGGCAGTGAGGACGTTCACAAACGCCGATGTTCAGCAACTGCATGATGCGGAGCCCAAGTAGGTTCTTTCGCCGGGAACACAAGGTCCCTCGACTTCGCTCGGGATGACAGATTAGTGGCGCTTCGCGGTCCGCGGTTAGAGGAAGCGTCTAGCGCTGGATCATTCCTTCCAGCGTGGTGAAGAACTCGGGGTAGGAAATCACTGCGGCATCGGCGCGGTTGATTGTCGTTTCCCCTTCTGCTCTGAGTCCGGCTACCGCGAAGGCCATGGCGATGCGGTGGTCGCCAAAGGAGTCCAGTTCCGCGCCGTGGAGTTTTTGGTTGCCGGGAATCTTTACGCCATCGGGAAGCTCTTCGACTTCCGCACCCATCGCTCGCAGGTTGGTGACGATGGAGACGATGCGGTCCGACTCTTTTACGCGAAGCTCGGCGGCATCGCGAATTTCGATTCCGTTGGTGCTATAGGGTGCGATCGCTGCCAAGACCGGAACTTCGTCGATAAGGGCGGCGCTGTCGGCGCCGGAGAGCGTGCCACCTTTGAGGGATCGGCCATGAACGTCGAGGGAGCCGACCAGCTCTCCGTGTTGCTCTTCTAGTTGCGTAACTCCGATTTCCAGTCCCATCGAAATCAAGACATCCAACAAGCGGGCGCGGGTCGGGTTCATCAACAATGAATTCACGATCAGATCAGAGCCGGGGAATAGCGCGGCGGCGCAGAGGAAGAAGGCGGCGCTGGAGATGTCTCCGGGAACGACGGCTTCGATGGCACGCAACTTTTGGCCGCCTTGAATGTGGGCCTGGCCGTGGTCCTGATTAACTTCCGCTCCGAAGGCGCGGAGCGCCACTTCGCCGTGGTCCCGGGTGCGGATTGGTTCATTGATTTTCGTTTCCCCATCGGCGAAGAGGCCCGCAAACAACAGGCAAGTCTTTACCTGCGCGCTGGCTACGGGCATTTCGTATTCGATAGCTTTAAGGTGACCGCCAGTTAGTTTCAGCGGAGGCCGTCCGCCATCTTGCGCGGAAATCTTTGCGCCCATTTCTTCCAGCGGCTTGATGATGCGGGCCATCGGACGGCGGGATAGCGATTCGTCTCCGGCTAGTTCGCTGGTAAAGTTTTGGCCGGCGAGGATTCCGCTCAGCATGCGAATGGTTGAACCAGAGTTACCGCAGTCGAGCGGGCCGGCGGGAGCATTTAGTTTGGAGCCTTTGCCGTGGATCAGGATAGATCCGTTAACTTTTTCCCATTCGACGCCCAAGGCACGCATGCAGCCCAAAGTACTGGCGCAGTCGGCGCCGGTCGAATAATTTTCCAGGCGAGTGTCGCCCTCGGCGATGCCGCCGAGCATGGCGTAGCGGTGGGAGATGGATTTGTCTCCGGGGAGGCGGACGACTCCGGACAGGCCGCGGGCTGGGCGGATGACTACGGTTGAGGGATTGGACATGTGTAAGTAAATATATCGAAAACGGTTGATTGGGTTCAGCTACGAGAAAGGATCGAACGCCGAGATTCGTGGTGATGCAGGTGAGGACACGTGCATCTACGCGAGCTACGCCAAGGCTTGGGATTCGGCTGTGGCCTCTTTCAGGATTTCGGCGGAGACCTCTTTTATGCTGACGGAGAATTCGAACATGGCGGTTTCGGTGCCGCGGCCCCAGCGATTGACGTCCCAGTGGGCGCGGACGAATTTAGCGTCGGCGTGCGAGGTCAGGTCCATCAGAAGCGGATGCTCGCCCTGATAGAACTTTTGCGGAAATGCGGCGACCGGTTTCGCAGTCCACGTCGCGCCGTCGGCAGAGGCGTAAATGCTGACGTCCAACGCTTCCTGCTCGATGATCCTGGTGATGTCCAAGTTTAATAAGAAGACGCGGCTGACGGCGGAACTGACGTCGACGTTGCCGCCATCGCCTTTAGCCGTGATCGTGGTTTTCTGCGGGACCAGGAACGTGTCTACCATGGCGCGGAAATTGTAGCAGAGGCCGAGACTATCCGCCGTGGACGGAGTCGAGGAACTGGCGGAGCATTCTGCCGGATTCATCCGGTCGCTCGAAAGGCGAGTAGTGGCCCGCTTTCGGGACCACTTGTAGCTGGCTCCCGCCAATGTGTTGGCGCATCAATTCGGCGTCCGGAATTGGCGTCAGGGTGTCCTCGTCACCGGCAACAATCAAAGTTGGCACGTTGATGGTCTTTAGCGTTTCGACCGAATCAGGGCGGGCGGCCATTCCCCGCTGCACCTGACCAATGTCTTCCGGGGACATTTTCAGCATCATCTTGCGGGCAGTTTCGACTAAGTCCGGGCGCGTCTTGCGCGTGGTCTCGCCCATCAGCCTCGGCAGCATTCCATCGATGAAGGCTTCGGTTCCGCGTTCCATCACATCGTTGGCAACTTGCAGGCGCGCGTTGCGGGCTTCGGGGGTGTCGGCGGTGGCTTTGGTGTCGATCAAGATGAGGGCCGCTGCGCGTCCGCGATATCTGCGCCAGAATTCGAAGAGCGCATAGCCTCCGATGGATACTCCAACCATGGCGGCTCGGCCTACGCCCGCATCGTCCATGACGCGGGCAATGTCGGCGGCATGCTTTTCCATGAGCGCAGGCCCCTCGCCGATTTCGGAGCTGCCGTGGCCACGCAGATCGAGCAGAACCAGCTGGTAACGCGAATTCAGCGCCTGCACCACCGGTTGCCAGAATTCATGGTTCACGGGAAAGGGGTGGAGCAGGACTACCGGCGCGCCTTTGCCTTCGAGTTCATAGGTGATTTCTGCGTCGGCGCTGCGGACGTTGTTCATGTTTTCAGGGTCTCAAATGTTGGCTCGGCGGGCAATAGCACAAGCCACCATTCGAAGCTTTAACCAGAGAGGACACAGGGTTTCACAGAGGAAGTCCCTGCCGCATGTTCAAAAAACGCTATGGTCCAGTAAGAATTACCGCTTGCGGGTCTGCGTAGATCTCTTGCCATTGGCCTTGCGTCTTCAATGCGGTGATCAGTGGCGAATCGGGTGGCAGCAAGATGGTGCGAATCTTCCAGCGGTTAAGCACGGGCCGCCAATCTTTTTTCAATGAACTGGCGTTCGCGAAGTCGGTCATCAAGTCGTCGCCATAAACGTCGGCGCGTCCGTCGATGAAAACTGGATGATTGGGATAAAGACGCCAGATGAGATATCCGCCCCAATCGTAGTGGTTGAAGATGGGGCCTGGAACCGGATTGTGGGCGAGGAAATCTGTCGCGCGAGACGGAAAGTGGCCCGCTTCAACTTCCGGCTGGCGCTTGATTACTCCATGAATATGCAGAATGACGAAGCCCGCAAACAGCAAAAGAACAGACACATTGATCAGCGTCGCTCCGCGAGTGGGAGCGGACTGACGGCTCGGGGGAAGGCCTCTATCCAGTAGTTTGCTAAGAAGGGGACCGGCGATCAGCGCATAGAGCGCAACGTGACGCGCGGATATCAACGCTGCGATGGTTCCGGAAGCCAGCAGAATCAGTTCTCCCGGCCGCAGGCGTTTTTTGGATAGCGCCAATGCCGCCAACAACGCCAGCATCAGCAGGACCAGCGGCAAATATTCCGGCTTATGAAAGTCAGGAGAAAACCATTCGGCGATGTGGTTTTGCATGCCGGCGGAGCGGAGCGTGGCCAAGGGATAGGCGTACATCTTCAGGCCGTAGGGATTCAGGGGAACGACGGCGATGCACGCCACTATCGCCACCAACAGAGATCCTAACCGGCTCTGTTGCATGTCACGGGCAAATCCCAGAAGCAGATCGGCAATGTCTCCGAGGAAAAATAGGAACAGCAATGCAATTCCCGACGCGTAGCCCGCATGGAGATTGACCCAAAGAAGCATCAGAGGAACTGTCCACCAAAGCATTCGTGGACGACGCGCACTCATGTCATGGAGTGTCAGGAAGGCGCTGGCCAATATCAGCGAGAAAATTTGGGGGCGTGCGTCCCAGACCGGACGAGACGCGAAGGCTGCCCAAACGGTACAGACGACCGCAATATAAGAGCGTCCGGAAGAACGGCGGAAAGCAAGGAAATAGGTCGCGGAGATCAGCGCGGCGAAAACGACGATCAATCCGCCCCAGCCTGCGAAGCGATAAACACTAAACATCAACACATCGGAAAGCCACTCGTGATTGATCCAGGGCTGTCCGGCGCGAGTGAAGGAAAACGGATCGGCATGAAAGACGGCGTGATTTTGTAACGTCAACTCGCCGGTCTTCAGGTGCCACCACAGGTCCGGATCGACGATGGGGCGCGCAGCGAGAACGAAGAGTCCCAAGGAAAGGATCAGCGGGAACAGCCACCTGCGGGACTGCGTCGAGTTATCCAGCGGCTTTTTGGCCAAGTGTAGAATTCCCGGATGCTGAACCGTACGGCGAGAGTGCGATACATCGTTACTGCTTGTCTCGCCGCGATGGTATTGTTGCACGCCGTATTCTTCTGGCATGCCCGCCACCTTATCGCGCAGCGCTACGCCGACTTCACTGCATTCTATGCCGCCGGGCTGATGGTAAGAGAAGGCATGGGTCACGAGATTTATGACCTCCCGCTACAGGCTCAAGTCGAGCGCGAGCAAATTGGACGCTCCGCGGAGATCGCCGCACTACCGTTTCTGCGTCCGGCTTATGAGGCGCTCGCTTTTCTGCCATTGAGTTTCTTGCCGTATCTGGGGGCGTTCACGCTGTGGAATGTGCTGTCGGTGATTTTTCTTTGTCTGTGGGTCTGGTTGGCGCGCGGTCGATTGCCTGCCCTTCAGGAATTTTCGCCCGCGCTATGGCTTCTTGCCCTAGTCGCATTCTTCCCGGTGTTTATCAATCTGCCGATGGGACAAGACTCCATTGCTTTCTTGCTCTTGGTGACACTGGCGTTTTTCAAGCTTAGAAATAGGGAAGAATTCTTGGCGGGTGTTTGGCTGGGTTTCGCAGCATTTAAGCCCCAGATTGTGCTGCCGCTGGTTTTGATTCTAATGTTTCGTCCGCAACGTGGCCGGTTGCTATCAGGATTTCTCGCAGCTGCGATCGCTACCGTGTTGATTTCCGTCGCGGTAAGCGGATGGTACAGCGTGCTGCACTACCCGATATATCTCTTGAACGTGAATCGCGAGCTTGGGAGCGGAACGATCACGCCATTAGACATGCCCAACCTGCGCGGGCTGACGGCGTGGTTGGGGATTGATGGGTTGGGAGCTGGAACCGCGTCGTTATTGATCGTCGCCGTGGCGGGGATAACGAATCTTCGCAAGCAGATCGACTTCGACTCGGCGTTCTCCATCAGCATTGCCGCCGCTCTCCTCGCCGGGTATCACACGCACATTTACGATTTGGCATTACTGGTCCTGCCGATCGCATTGCGCCTTAACTTCTTGTTGGAGGAAGGCGAATTCCGCCAGTATGCGCCTGAACTCGGGCTATTGGGATTGCTTGTCCTGTCGCCGCTCTACTTGCTGTTGATTCGGCATCAAACCGCAAACCTGCTGGCTCTACCTCTGTTACTCTTCATTTTATTAATAGCGTTTTCGCCACGACCTTCCGCTGCGGCGACGTCCATTGCCGCGTTGTAACATGGAAGCGGCTCCTAACAATTTTGGGCTTGCGCTCTAAACTCGTTGCCTTACTGTGCCTGCTGATGTCGGGCAGCGTTTGGTTTTATGTGCGGGGCGTGCTCATTCCTCATCAGGTCACGGACGCGGCGAAACTTCAACGCCCGCGGGGAAATCTTTCCGATCTCTATCCGCGTTGGCTGGGGGCGCGTGAACTCTTGCTGCGTCATCGCGACCCGTATGGGCCTGAAATCACACGCGAAATTCAGAGTGGCTATTACGGGCGGCCCATTGATCCGACCAAACCTAACGACCCGAAGGACGAGCAGCGTTTCGCCTATCCCGTCTATGTCGTGTTTCTGCTCGCGCCGATCATCAAGTTGCCGTTCTCAACGATTGAGCCGGTGTTCCGTGTGTTCCTCGTAACGTTGATCCTGGTGACGGCATGGCTGTGGATGCGGCTTGCGCAATGGCGTCCCTCGCCGGAGATCTACGTTGCAGCTTTGGCATTGGCGGTGGGAAATTTTCCGGCTATCCAGGGCATTCTGCTGGGACAACTAACGATCGTGGTAAGTGTGATTCTGGCGGCGTGCTTGTTAGCCGTGGTGAACGACCACCTGCTGCTGGCTGGGTGTCTTCTCGCCGTGGCGTCGATCAAACCGCAACTGGTATGGCCGTTGGCCGCATGGCTCACGTTGTGGACCTTCATTGACTGGAGAAAACGACAACGTTTCTTTTGGGGACTCTCCCTGACGGGGGCGACATTAGTGCTCGGCGGCGAATTGGTTCTGCCGGGCTGGATTGGCAAATTTCGTGCTGGCATAACCGCGTATCAGACCTACACTCACGCCGAGTCCGTGATTCAGACCCTGACCGCGCCGACTGTGGGCGCAATTATCAATTGGGTTGTCCTGCTGTTGATCGCCGTCATTTGCTGGAGAACCAGGAAAGTCGCAGCAACGTCGGACACCTTTGTGAGTGTGTCGGCGCTCGTGCTGGCCACCACAGTTGTCGTCGTTCCCTCCTTGTCGATCTACAACCACATACTTCTGTTCCCGGCCATCTTTGTTATAGCTGGGAATTGGACGGCTCTTTGGAGCACCAACGTTTTGAATCGGTTGGTGGCATTGATCATGGGCTGTTCGCTGGCGTGGCCATGGCTCACGTCCGCCGCACTGCTGGGCGCCACACTATTCGTTCCTCTGGGAACCCTTCAGAAGGCATGGTCGGTGCCGCTTTTTTCAAGCCTTGCCATCCCCGTCTCCGTGCTTGCCCTCTTCGGACTTCACGTCCGGCGGGCCTTGTAATTCCCTGTCCCACTTGCATTGCTACTGCCGCACAAGATAGGCTTCCTCAGCACTTTGGAGGAAATAATGGACCTCAAGATGGATACGCATGATGTAAATGGGGTCACGGTGGTTTCGTGCCATGGCCGCGTCATGTTCGGCGAAGAAGCGTCGGCCTTACGGGATTACCTGAAGCAAGTTTTCGCCACGACTTCTAGAGTCGTCCTTAATTTGTCGGATGTGAGTTACATCGATAGCGGCGGGCTGGGAACGCTCGTCGGAGTCTATTCCACGGCTCGCTCGGGTGGCGCCGACGTCAAACTGTGCGGCCTTGGGCAGCGCCTGCGCGACGTGTTGCAGGTGACAAAGCTGGTCACGGTGTTTGAGGCCTACGACACGGAACCCATGGCCATCGCAGCTTTTAAGGGCGCAGCGTAATTTTGGGTTGCGGCGGTAGGCCGTGCCTGTCATCATTTTCAGTATTCAGTTCTAAGTACACAGGAGCTTCCGGCCCACATGGCTGTTCCAACAGGTAGCGGGCAAGTTCAAGAATCAAGTTCGGGGATTTTTCCGAACCTGATTTTCGTGCAAGGGAACGACCAAAAAACGATTCCGCTGGACCACAGTCCTTTTACCGTGGGCCGCCGGGCCGACAAGGACCTGGTGATTGTAGACCCGCGCGTGTCGCGCGACCACGCCATTCTCAGCTCGGAAAATGGAAAAGTTTTCGTCGTAGATCAGGGCAGCAAACACGGGACGTTCGTCAATGGGGAGCGCGTCGAGCGCAAGCAGTTGGAGCGGAACGACCGCGTTGAGTTTGGCGTGCGCGACGTGGCATATGTAGTTTTTGATCCGCGCTACGCGACCACCAATACTGCACGTGAATTTCTCAGCCAGATTTCCGGAATTCACATTTCTGAAGAAACCAACGACCTGGAAAAGCTGACGCTGTTTCTGGATGCCGCCCGCAAGCTAAACACCACTGGCGTGCTGGATGAGATTTTGATGACGCTAGTCGAGGCCACGTTAAAGCTGACGCGGGCGGAACGCGGCTACATCTTTCTGAAAAACGAAGACGGAAAGATGCGTCTGGCGATCGGCCGGACGTCGCGCGGCGAGCCGCTTTTGGACGACAAGACAATTTCGCATTCGACCCTCGACGATGCGATGAAATCGAATTCGGAATTTGTAATCACCGATACCAGTGAATCTTTGGATCTCTCCGGACGTAAAAGTGTCGTAGCTTTCGACCTTCGCACCGTGATTTGCATTCCTCTGCGGAAAACCCAGGTTCAGGCGACCCGAGCCGAGAAAGTCGGAAGTGACGGCGGAGAAGTTATCGGAGCGCTTTATCTGGATTCACGCTTCGCTTCGCGCGATATTTCGGCAGTCAGCAATGACATTCTGCACGCGATCGCGACGGAAGCGGCATCTCTGATCGAGAATGCGCGTCTCGTACAGGCGGAAGAAGCCGGACGTCGCTATCAACAGGAACTGGCGATTGCTGCATCGATTCAGCAAGGGCTGATGGCGGTGACCATCCCCGACGTGCCCTACGCAATGTTGGACGGCCGAAATCTTTCTTGTAAAGAAATTGGCGGCGACTTCTTCGACGCGGTAAATACCCCGCAAGGCTTGGCAGTAGTGCTCGCCGACGTCAGCGGTAAGGGAGTTTCAGCGGCGCTATTGGCGTCCACGCTGCAAGGGATGATTTACTCGCAACTCACCGCCGGCATCGGCCTGACAGACGTCGTGAGCGGCGTGAACCGTTTTTTCACCGACAAACAGATTGGCGAAAAGTACGCCACTTTGGTCCTGGCACGCATCCGGCACGATGGCCAGTTGGAATATGTGAATTGCGGGCACGTGCCACCACTGTTGATCTGCAGTGGCGAGGTCCTTCGTCCCAGTCACGGAAATATGCCGGTCGGACTTCTACCGGACGCCACCTACGAGAGCAATATCTGTAACCTGCACAGTGGCGACCGGCTCATTCTGGTCACGGACGGCGTGACCGAAGCCGAGAATGCCGCGGGAGATTTTTTCGACAATGAACGGCTCGAGGCGGTTGCGGCTAAGTACACAAAGCTGCAAGACATCTTCTCGGCTGTAACGGAATTTTGTGCCGGCACTCCCCTGAATGATGACTGCACAGTCGTCGAACTGCGCTACACCGGTCAGGGCTGAATTTTCCTGCATTAAATCGTTTCCACGAGTGGTATTCTTCCCTCCGCCATGAACTTCACCCTGCTGGATTGGTCGGCCATCATCGCCTATTTGGGCATTACCCTGGGCTTGGGGCTTTTTTTCCGCGGGCGCTCCGGAAAAAGCGTCGACGACTATTTTGTTTCCGGAAGAAATGTCTCGTGGTGGCTCGCCGGGACTTCGATGGTCGCGACTACGTTTGCCGCCGACACTCCGTTGGTGGTAACGGGACTGGTCTACACCCAGGGCATCGCCGGAAACTGGCTGTGGTGGGCGTTCTTGCTGTCCGGGATGATGACGGTATTTCTCTTCGCGCGGCTGTGGCGGAGGTCCGGGCTTCTTACCGACGTACAGTTTGCGGAGATGCGTTACTCGGGGAAACCCGCGGCGTTTTTGCGCGGCTTCCGCGCAGTCTACCTCGGCCTGCTGATGAATTGCCTGATTCTCGGCTGGGTAACCAAAGCCATGACCAGCATTGTGGCGGCGACTTTGGGCGTAAGCGACTACCGGGCACTGCTGATCTGCGTTCTGTTTCTGATTCCCTTCACCGGCGTGTACGTCGCGCTGGGCGGACTTTGGGGCGTGCTTTGGACGGACTTGTTTCAGTTCGCTTTGAAGATGGCTATCGTGATCGGCGTGGCGTGGTATGCAGTCGCCGCCACCGGCGGAATGCACTCGCTTTTGCAAAGGCTGGCTGAGATGCGCGCTACTGCCGGGCCCGGCGCAGGAGACGCTACATCCTTCTTTCCCGATTTCTCGCGCGGGGTGGGCAGCGAGGCATTGTGGACGTTGCCCGTCCTGACGTTCCTCGTAAACATCGGCTTGCAATGGTGGGCGTTCTGGTATCCCGGCGCGGAACCCGGGGGTGGCGGATATATTGCGCAGCGCATCTTTAGTGCGAAGGATGAACGTAACGGACTGCTCTCCGTACTTTGGTTCAACGTCGCGCACTACGCCCTGCGCCCGTGGCCCTGGATTCTGACCGCGCTATCGGCGATTGTGCTTTACCCGCACCTGGAACATCCCGAACGCGGTTACATGATGATCGTGGGCCAGCATGTGCCGCCGGCGTTCCGCGGAATCGTCATCGCCGGATTCATGGCGGCCTTCATGTCGACCATCGCGACGCAGCTGAATTGGGGAGCGTCGTATCTGGTTTCCGATTTTTATCGCCGCTTCATCAAGCGGGATGCCACCGACAGCCATTACGTGAATATGTCTCGCGTGGCGACCGTGGTGCTCGTAGTGGCGTCGGCGGCGGTTTCGTGGATTCTTAACGACATTCGCTCCGGATGGCAGGTGGTTCTCGAAGTAGGCGCGGGAACGGGCGGAGTCTATCTGCTGCGTTGGTACTGGTGGCGAATCAATGCCTGGAGCGAGATTTCCGCGATGGCCACTGCGCTGGTGATGACAATTTCTCTGCGAGTTGCGATGCCGTTCAGCGGGAACTCTACCGTCACGTTTGCAAAAACTGCGCTCGCCACAACTGTTGCGACCACGATTGTGTGGCTGATTGTGACGTTCATGACGGCGCCTGAGCCTCAAGAAGTCTTGCTTAAGTTTTATCGCGCAGTGAGGCCGCATGTCGATGGATGGAAGCCCATCGCCCGCCTGGCGCCGGAAGTGCCGGCCACCCGCGATTTGGGACGTAACCTGCTGTCGTGGATTCTGGGTTGCGCGATGGTTTATCTGGCGCTGTTTGGTTCGGGGTATATCCTCCTGCTCTCGTATGTTAAGGGGGTAATTTTCCTGGTGCTCTCCGCTGTCTGCGCGATCGCGCTCTACTCCAACATGGCGAAGGGCGGGTGGGAGGAAGGCACTCCAGCAAATCCTTTCCCAGGCGAGCGGTCTTTGTCACATTAGTAGGCGTTGCCTGGCAAAGTTTGTGCCGCTGCAAGACGGAGCGAAGCTCCGTATCTACCGGATTTCGAGATGAGTTGCCATCTCCGCTAGTTTGGCGACAGTGTTCATGTTGCGTGCGGTGCCTTCTTTCCCAGCAGGCACTTTTAGCTTCGAACTCGCCATGCCTTCCCCGTAGTGGATATAGATCTCGCGCAATCCCAATCGCACTTCTTCGTCTTTTTGTCCGGTGACACGCTTCAGGGTATCGGCTGGCGGCACTTTATCGAGAAACACTGCGATCGTACGGTTCGGCGCGGCGTCAGGAAAAGGATTGGCCGCCGAAACTGCCGCCATCTCGGCCGCGGTACGCACCATCACCGCGACTGGTTTGCCAGCGTATGCGGCTAGACTTTTCTCCAAGGCCGCTTTCACTTTCGCCTCGGGGAGTTTGCTTTGGAAAACCACGTTGCCGCTGGCGATGTAGGTGCGAACTCCAGTGAAGCCGAGTTTTGTGCACATCGACTGAAGCTCCTGCATGGGCAACTTGCCGGTACCGCCAACATTGACCGCACGCAGGAGAGCGACGAATGCGGTCATTTTTTGTCTGGGGGTGGAGTCAGAGGAATTCGCAGTCCATCCACGAAGCGGGGGAAGAATTCAAAGATGGAAGCCGAGGCGACTAGCTCCACTATTTGCGCGTCGGTGTAGACGGCTTTTAGTTCCGCGTAACTTGCGTCGTCCAGATTGTGGCCCGACTTGTGAAGTTTTTCCGCGCAGCGAAAACCCAGCTTCCCCGCCGCCGTGAATGGCCCCTTCTCGTAGTCGGTTTTAATGGCCTCAATTTGTTCTTCACTCGCGCCTTTCTGCTTGGCGGAAATGGCGTGCGCCTTGACTGCGTACTCCGATTCGCACAAAAGTGACATTCGAGTTGCAATCAATTCCTTGTACCAGCCGGGCAGCGCGCCGTCACTGAGGAGCGCTTTCAGAAGTCCCGCAAACGCCTGCGCCAAAGCCGGTACGTGCGCCACCGTCTTGAACATGTTGGGGACGACACCCCGCTGCTTCAGCAACGCGTCGTACACGACGGCAAGCTCAGGAGGAACCTGTTCGCGATCGAGCAGTGGGATGCGAAGATCGGCCATCAAAACGACCATCGCAGCGAAAGCTGGATAAGACGCGGCGTTCCCTTAGTGTTGACGATCTTGCCGAAGGGATTGTTAGGATCGCTCGGGTTGTAGCTTTCGATATCCGTCACCGCCGGGTTTGCGAAGTTGGCGTGGTTCCACAGGTTGAAGAAGTCGGCGGTGAAGCGAATGTCCTGGCTCTCGGTCAATTTGAAATGCTTGATCAAAGAGAAGTCCCAGTTCTGTTGGAAAGGTCCGCGGTAGATGTTGCGGCGAAGATCGCCGAAATCGGTGCCGCAGAAATTGCCGCTCGAGTCGGCGGCGCAGAGGTCCGGATAGAGCAACGGCGCGGGAGCGAACGCCGTTGGGTTGAGATATCCATTGAGTCGTTGGTGAATATCGCCGCTGGAAAGTCCGCTGGCGATCGACGATCCGGGTGCAAGGCTCGCTCCCAGTAGGGGAGTGCTGCCCGCTCCCAGAAACGCGGTGCCGGCCGCGGAGTCAAAGATCGAAAATGGCGAGCCTGACTGGAAGATGCTCTCGCCGCTGATTCCCCATCCGCCTAACACTCCGTGTACCAGTCCGCTTGAGTGGGCAAAGAATGGCAGGTCGTAAACATAGCTTACGGTGAGCCGATGCGGACGATCGAAGTCGGACAAGCCGCGCGAAGCGTCAACGCTGCTCTGGTCGTTGTAGGCGGTGTTGAAGGCGGTGTTGCCGGTCGAGGTCGCATCGATTGACTTCGAGAATGTGTATGCTCCCTGAAAGTAGCCGCGTCCCCAGCGGCGGCTGAGTGTTGCCTGGAACGAGTGATAGATGGAGTAGGCATCGTTCGCGAACAACTGATAGCCGGAGTACCCGTTGAGGCCGACGGTTGGCGTGCGCGCAATGGCGTTGGCGAAGGTGTTGGTGGTGATGCTGTAGGTCTGACCATTGGGATCGGTCAGTACCACCGGGTTGGTGTCGCTCGCTCGCAACGACTGAATGCCGTCACGCGTTTCGCGAAGATGCGTTCCCTTCGCGCCGACGTAGCCGAGTTCCAAGACCCAGAGTTTGCCCAGGTCGCGTTGCACGGTCAGGTTCCATTGCTGCGTGTTCGGGACCACAAAGTGACGAGGGACTTCCAGTCCGAAAATATTGGTGGAAGGTATGGTGCCGCTTCCGGTGCATTGGTCATAACTTGCCGCCTGGGTTGTATCGTTGCCGGGGAATCCCGTGAAAATCGACAAGCACGGAATGTAGGTGGGATCGATGACGCCGGCCGGAGGCAACGCGTTCGGGTTGGTGGCAAGAGTTCCAGAGAAAAAGCTACTCAAGCTTCCGGGAGCGCCGCCGCCGAAGGCGATCGGCAGAATGGGGGCCTGGAAGCTCAACTGATCGATAGTCCCGACATCTTCGCGAACGTAGTAGATTCCATAGCCGCCGCGAACGGTTGTGGTGTGATGGCCAAAGACATCCCAGGCAAAGCCAACGCGGGGGCCCCAACCGGTCGAGATGTTGTTGCGGAAAGTGGAGCCGGAAGCGGTGCCGGTAAGTCCGGTTACGTTCAATTTATCCGCGCAACGCGGATACACAAACGGAACCTGCCTTTGATTGGTCAGATCGGACTCAAGGTTTCCGATGTGGCAGGCGTCATCACGAAACGCGCCGAGAAACTCGGTGCGCAGGCCAATGTTGACGGTGAAGTCTGGACGGACTTTCCAGTCATCCTGAAGAAAGAGCGCCGAATTCTTCTGCCGATATTCATGGTTGTAAACGCCGCCGCCGCCAAAGCTGAATGCGGGAGAGCCGAGCAGGAAGTTTTGAAAGTCGGTCAGGCCGTCGCCGGTGTTGACGAAGAACAGTTGCCCGTTGAACACCTGGGGAAATAGCTTGTCGAGGCTGACGTTGGTGAACTCGCCGCCCATCCGCAGGGTGTGCTTGCCTTTCACCCAGCTTAAGGTTTCCACAAAATTGAGGTTGTTTTGCGTCTGCGAAGTATTGGCTTGCGGGGTCGGACCAAATTGGAAGCCGGAACTGGCGAAAGTGACCTGGTAA
>DATBAT010000504.1:0-9829 GCA_036271375.1 Terriglobales bacterium | reverse complement strand
ACCCTTCATCAACTCCGGCACCGTAACAAACTCATAACCTTCCGCCTTATACCGCGTGATCAGAAGATCGGTCGCAGCGACCGTCCTCGACCGGTCAGTCCCCAGGTGCTTGTGACTGCCATCGTGCAGGACGATCACGTCGCCTCCACGAATACTCTTCGCAACGTTCTGCTCAATGCGACGCGGATTCGTATTCTCCACCCAGTCATAGCCAATCGCGTTCCACATCACCGGCTGAAGCCCCAACTCACGTGCAATGCGAAACACCGCGGGCCGCCGTCCGCCATACGGGGGCCGAAACAAATTCGAATGCTCTCCCACCGCATCCTCGATCGCCTGTCGGCAGGAAACCAATTGAATGCGGACCTGTACCGAAGTCTCAAAAATCAGCGGAGGATGCGTGTAAGTGTGGTTCCCGGCAATGTGCCCAGCCTTCACCAAGTCGCGCACAATATTCGGACGCCGCGCCACGAACCGACCAATTAAGAAAAATGTCGCCCGCACCTCGTGCTTGGCCAGCACATCCAGCAACTGAGGCGTGTAAGGATCGTTCGGCCCGTCGTCATAGGTAAGCGCAATTTTTTTTGTCTTGCCCTTAAGTCCCGTGAAAGTGCGCCCATACCACTGACCCCAAGGGGCCATCGACTGGTATCCCGCAGCCGAGGCCGCAGCGGCCGCCGCCAAGCCTACCGCGAGTTTAAGCATGAGCAAGATTGTACTGAAAGTTCGCCGCCTGTTAACTCTTCGCGCAATTGTGTGCGGCGCTCTCCCGCGCTATTCTGCCAGTGCGTCTTCTAACCATGGCCAATCTTTTCGAACTCCCCCGCTACATCGCAGTCGAAGGCCCGATACGAGTCGGTAAAAGCACATTAGCGGGAGTGCTGGCCGAGCGCCTCAGCGCGCAGCGCGTCATGGAGCCCGAAGGCAATGCATTTCTTCCGGCCTTTTACAAAGGCGAGCGTGGGGCGGCCTTCCAAACGCAGTTTGCCTTTCTGGTCCGGCGATTTGAGCAGTTAAAGGCGCTGGATGTGGGACCGCGTTCGCAAAAATCCATCGTCACCGATTTTATTTTCGAAAAAGACAAGCTTTTCGCCTGCCTGAACCTGAACGACGTCGAACTCGAAACCTACAATCGTTATTACAATCTGTTCCGCGAGCAACTGCCCACGCCTGACCTGGTTATTTATCTCCAGGCCACGCCGGAAGTTCTGAAAAAGCGTCTGAAGAAAAAGAACGCACCCGGCGAGAAGGCCATCAACGACGACTATCTGGAAGAAGTCATTAAAGCCTACGAACACTTCTTCTTTCACTACACTTCTTCCGACCTGCTGATCGTGAATACGTCAGAGATCGACTTCGTTGAGCGCAACGAAGACTTACAGGAATTGCTGCGCAAGGTTTCCGCGCCCATCAAGGGAACGCAATACTTCTTGCCGCTGGGCAGCCAGGACGCGGCCAGCGCGTAGCTCGACATCTCCTCAAAACTGTCATCCCGAACGCGCGCATTTTGCGCGGAGGGACCTTACGACACTCTCCGTTGAGATGTCGTAAACGGAAATGCCCGCAAACGCAAGCGCTCACGCGTAGAGACGTAGCTCCGCTACGTCTCCGGAGTGGCAATACCCTCAACTCCGTGCCGCTGCCCAAGACGTTGCGGAGCAACGTCTCTACGCAAGCGATTACGCCCTCACCAAAGGCCGCGTAAGACACGTCGGCCCGCCGCCGCCATTGATCCCAATCTCCGATCCCGGAAAAGTACGCACATCAAATCCCGCTGCGCGAAGCTTCTGATTGGTCTTGTGGTTTTCCTCAATCGCCAGCAGACGATTTTTGCCCAGCGCAAGTACATTGCAAGCTAGCGTGTCTCTCTCGGACGCTTCGATCTCCACCAAGCTATAGCCCCGCCTTTTCAACGATTCAAAGGTTTCCACGGCCAGCCAAGGCAAATCGACCAGGACAGTCTTCTCATCGAGCAGGCTCATCAACGACATCAAATGCAGGCAAGCCGACGGCCCAGTCCCATAGGGCAGCGGCGCCGAGATCACTTCCACCTCCGGCAGCAACGCCTGCATTTGCGCGATGCCTTCAACGTTAGTGCGAAATCCACGGCCGATGAGTAGCGTTTTAGAATCCAGCCAAACCATGTCGCCGGCTTCGATGGTTCCCGGCGCTTTGATCTCTCCGAGAACTGCGACTCCGTTAGTCTTCGCGAAGCTACGATGGGCTGCGCCTTCAGGAACGCGATTCGCCTTCCCCGGATTCAGAATCACCAAGCCCTGTTCGGTCGCGAACGACGAGTCATGGGCGTACACCGCATCCAGAGAAAAGTTTTCGCAGGCGGGCATGTCTAGAACCTCAGCCCCTGCCTCCTGCAACTGACGGCGAAGTTCACAATGCTGGGCCTGCGCGCTCGAAAAATTGGCTTCATGAACGAATCCCAATTCTTTCCAGTGACTTGCAGCCAGAGAGTCCCATCCCGCGGCCTTGGGACTGCACACCAGCACCTGTTTCAACGGTGAAACCATGGAGTTTGTAGTCATGAAATGTTGTCGACTCGCGGCCGCGCTCGGAATACAATAACGCAAGCAGCCTTGAAGCTGCTTACAGGCTCTATCCGCCACGGCGGAGGGGCACTGGAGGAAACGTGAATATCACCCCGATTGGCGATCCTCGCCAAAAAGTTACGCCCGCAACGCTGCGGGAGCAGAAGCTCCGTCACGAACCCATCAGCTGTCTGACTGCTTACGACTACGCCACAGCGCGCCTGGTTGACGAAGCTGGCATTGACATCGTTCTGGTCGGCGACTCGCTGGCCATGACCATGCTCGGCTACGAAAACACTTTGTCGGTGACAGTCGACGAAATGCTTCATCACACCAAAGCGGTGCGCCGCGGCGTGAAGAAAGCACTCCTGCTAGCCGACATGCCCTACGGCTCCTACCACGTCGATGCGGAAGAAGCGGTCCGCAACGCGACACGCTTCGTGAAAGAAGCGGGAGCGGAAGCGGTAAAGATGGAAGGCGGCGAGAAGCGCGCTGACGTGATTCGCCGCGTGATCGACGCCGAAATTCCCGTCGCTGGACACATCGGGCTGACGCCACAATCCGTAAACGTAATGGGCGGATACAAAGTCCAAGGCAAGTCGCTCACCGCCATCGAACAGCTGATGCGCGATGCAGTCGCGCTCGACCGCGCAGGCGTCGTCTGTATTTTTCTCGAAGGAATCCCGCGCGAGGTCGCCGCGCTGATCACCGCCGAAATCTCCGCACCCACCATCGGCATCGGCGCCGGCCCCGAGTGCGACGGACAAGTTCTGGTCATCCACGACCTGCTGAATTTGAGTTTCGGTCCCGCGGCGAAGTTTGTCCGGCACTATGGCGACGCGGCGGCGCTCATCACCCAGGCGGTGCAGGCCTACCGCGCGGACGTCGGCTCGCGCCAATATCCATCCGACGCCGAGTCCTATCATCTGCCGAAAGAAACCCGGCAGGCCCTTGAAACTGTGCTGGAGCGCAAGCACGCCATGCAGCGGTAGCTCGTCTCTGAATCCGAGATGAAGATTCTCCACACGGTTGAAGAAATGCGCGCGGCCTGCCGTACCGCCGGACAACTAGGCTTAGTGCCCACCATGGGCGCACTGCACGACGGCCACCTCTCATTGGTACAAGCCGCCCGAGAGCGCTGCCATACGGTGGCCGCCACCATCTTCGTGAACCCCACCCAGTTCGGACCCAACGAAGATTTCGCAAAATATCCGCGCAACTTCGAGCGAGATGCGCAATTGCTGGAAAATCGTGGAGTCGATCTACTCTTCGCACCCGCGACGGAAGAGATGTATCCCGCAGGCGCGTCAACCTATGTCACGGTCGAAGGCCTGAGCGATCGTCTCTGCGGCGGCTCCCGTCCCGGACACTTTCGTGGGGTCACCACAGTCGTTTCCAAACTGTTCCACATCATCGAACCCGATGTTGCCTTCTTTGGACAGAAAGACGCGGCGCAGGTAGCGATCATCCGCCGTATGGTCCGCGATCTGAACATGGCAGTTGAGATCGTGGCTTGCCACATTGTTCGTGAAGCCGACGGCTTGGCCATGAGTTCCCGCAACGCTTACCTGAATCCCGAAGAACGAAAATCAGCCTTGGCGCTCTACCAGGCTCTCCAGGAAATTCAGGCCCGGTTCGATTCAGGAGAGCGATCCATCGATGCGCTAATCAAAGCAGGCAAAACAAAATTCGGCGACGATGTCAGACTCGACTACTTGGAAATCGTCGATCCCGACTCCTTGAAACCACTCGACAAATTAGATAAGCCAGCCCTGGCAGCCGTAGCCGCCTTCGTTGGAAAAACCCGCCTGATAGACAACATCACCCTACCCGGTTGAATGCTGAGTGCTGAATGCTGATTCATCAAATCCAAACCCGCGCCAACCCGCTTTGACGCTTGTATTTTCAGCCTGTTAGACTGTACTGACCGTCAGCCCAATCGATTCTCAGAAGGGACGTCCGTGCGCGCTCAAGAACGTCATCAACTCAAGGAAGACAAGTTCAGCAAGACCACGATGCGAGTGGCCGAGAACACGGTCCACTGGTCGGTCGAGCACAAGGGCAAGATCGCCGTGGGCGCTGTCGTCCTGGTTATCCTGGCAGCGGCGATCTTCGGCGGATGGTATTACGTAAATCAGCAAGACCAGAAGGCCAGTCTTTCGCTGAGTCAGGCAGTTCGCACCCTCGACACACCTGTGCGGCCTGCGGGAATGCCGGCGCAACCCGAGAACCCCAGTTTTGCCTCCGCGAAAGAACGCGCCACCGAAGCCCGCAAGAAATTTCAGGCAGTGGTCGATCAATATCCACGCACGCGTTCTGGAGACATGGCCCGCTACTTTGTCGGCGTGACTTCTTCCGACTTAGGCGACAATGCCGCAGCCGAACGCGCGCTGAAAGAAGTAGCCTCGTCGCACGACGATGAGTTGGCGGCGCTGGCAAATTTCGCACTGGCATCGGTCTACCGCCGCGAGAACCGAACTAAGGAAGCGATCGAGATTTATAAGAAGCTGGCTGACAAACCCACGCGGACCGTCGGTAAGGCCACGGCTCAACTGGAATTGGCGAATACCTATCAGACCGACAACCAGCCTTTGGAAGCCAAACGCGTATATCAGGATGTGCAGAAGCAGAACCCCACCAGCGAAGCCTCGCAGATGGCCTCCCAAAAGCTACAGGCGCTGAAGTAAATCCTTTAATCCGTTGATGGAAATTCGCCCGCTCACCCGCCACGACGCGGAAGCATTCTCACGGTTACGGCGGGAAGCGCTCCAAACCGAACCGCTCGCCTTTACCGAGTCGCTTGTCGAACATCAGGCAAAGTCGCGCGAACAAATCGCGGTCAGCCTTGGCTCGGGACAGGAAGAAAATTTCGTAGTTGGAGCCTTCAAAGACACGGAACTAGTCGGCATCACCGGCTTCTTCCGGCTCCCGAAAGAAAAGACGCGGCACAAAGGCTGTATTTGGGGCGTTTACATCAAGCCGGGATTCAGAGGGAAGGGTGTCGCCCAATCATTGTTGCAAACAGTCTTGGAACAGGCGCGTCCGCAGCCCGGACTTGAGCAGATTATTCTCGCAGTATCCACCGGACGGGCTGCCGCCAGAAAGCTGTATCTAAGCCTGGGATTCGAACCTTACTGTGTGGAGCCACACGCCCTGAAAGTGGATGGGGTTTATGTCGATGAAGAATGGATGTCGCTCGACGTCTAGGATTCGACCAGCTCGACTCGCGCTGACTTCCATTCCACCTGCCGCACCTTCCCCACAAAGAACACCCAGCTTAGAGCCCCCAGCGCGCACATGACTGCGGCTATCACGAAGGCGAGATAGAACTCGCCAGTCTTGTCCACCACGTATCCAGTTACCGATGGCGCGATCACTCCCGCCAGATTTCCCATAAAGTTCTGCACGCCCGTCCAGCGTCCTGCCGCGTGTGGCCCTGCGAGTGTCTGCGTGATGGCCCACAGATTCGACGAGCATATGCCGTATCCGATGGTTGCGAGAATCACCATCGCGATAACAATACCGGGCACGGCCGAGACGCATCCCAGCAACCCGACTGCCGCAACCGCCATGCCGGCGGCGGTAAAAGTTTTACGGACCACTGTCGGTGACGTTCCCTTCGTCAGCCAGCGGTCCGAAGCCCATCCACAAATCACGCCAATGATGGCAGCCGAACCATAGGCTGCGCCGGTGATCTCGGCCATGTTCTGCATGCGAAACTGGCGCGCGTGCACCAGGTAGAAAGGCATCCAGGTAAGCAGGAAGTAAGAAAGGTAGTTGCAGAAAAAAAGACCGGCGCAAGTGCCCCATGCCGACCGCTGCTTGAGAATCTCGAGCACTCCGGTCGAAGGGCCATCCGCGGCGGTCTCGCCTTTCGGCGTCGCCGGCATCCAGCGCATCCAGGGGACCAGCCACAGCAAGCTCAACAGTCCCATCCCAAGAAAAAACCACCGCCAGCCGAACGTGGCCATCAGCATGCCGCCGGTGAACATGCCGAACGCTGGTCCACCCGCCTGTCCGGCCACGATCGCCGAGTTGGCGAAGCCGCGCTGTTCCTCGGGAAACTTTCGCGCCAGAATCTTGGAAACCGAAGGGTAAGCCACCGACTCCCCCATACCCAGCACCAGACGCGCAACCAGCAATAGAGCGAATCCGGTGACCAGGCCCGTGACCGCGGTAGCTACCGACCACACCAGAAACCCGACCGCCATCACCCACTTAACGTCGAAGTGGTCCACCAGCCAACCCGACACTAACTGGAAACATGCGTAGGTAAAGAAGAACGCGGATAGCAGCACGCCCAGTTGCGAAGCCGAAAGATGAAATTCATCCTTCAGCATGGGAGCGGCCGTCGAAAGGCTGCCGCGATCGATGTAATTGATGAAGACCGCCACGCCCAGCAGCGCTAGTACGGCTCCCATTCCCGGGGCAAGTTTGCGTTTAGCGGCGAGGGTCGGCAAGGCCTGCCTATTGTCTGCGTGGGGCGCTGGGTTTGCAACCGGCAAAAGCGCTTCACCACGTAGGCACGGAGAAAGACCCGGAAAGATGATTGGATTGTTTTGCTCCTGATTTCCTCCGTGTCTCCGTGGGTGAAAAGCTCGTGAAGCCTCCAGTAGAATTTCCGCATCTACTGGTTATGGAATTCCGACAACTTGGCAATTCAGGACTAAAAGTTCCCGTCCTCAGTTTCGGCACCGGTACCTTCGGCGGCCGTGGAGATTTTTTCAAAGAGTGGGGCGCAAGTGATGTCACTGAGGCTACGCGCCTGGTCGACATCTGCCTCGAAGCCGGCGTCAATATGTTCGACACCGCCGACGTTTATTCGCGAGGCGTTTCGGAAGAAATTCTCGGCAAGGCGATTGCCGGACGTCGCGGCTCGGTGCTGATTTCGACCAAAGCCACTTTCGCCATGGGCGATGGCCCGAACGACGCGGGCTCATCGCGCCATCGCCTGATTCAGGCCTGCGAAGCCAGCTTGCGGCGGCTGAACACCGACTACATCGACATCTACCACATGCACGGATTCGACGCGCAAACTCCAGTCGAAGAAACGCTGGACGCTCTTAACACGCTGGTGCATAGCGGCAAAGTAGGTTACATCGCCTGTTCGAATTTTTCCGGATGGCATTTAATGAACTCCCTCTCCATCTCGGAAAAATATGGATGGTCGCGCTACGTTGGCCATCAGGTCTACTACTCGCTGGTGGGCCGCGACTACGAATGGGAACTGATGCCGCTGGGGATCGAAAAGAGAGTTGGCGCCATCATCTGGAGCCCGCTGGGCTGGGGACGCCTGACCGGGAAAATCCGTCGAGGCCAGCCGCTGCCCGAGGTGAGCCGTTTGCATAAGACCACCGAACAGGGTCCGCAGGTTCCTGAGGAATATCTCTACAAAGTTGTCGACGCGCTGGATGAAGTTGGCAAGGAAGTGGGGAAGACGGTGCCGCAGGTGGCGCTGAACTGGCTGTTGCAAAGACCGACGGTTGCTAACGTGATCGTGGGTGCGAGAAACGAAGAGCAGCTTCGTCAGAACCTCGGCGCGGTGGGATGGGACCTGAGCAAAGAACAAGTCGCCAAGCTCGACGCCGCCAGCGACGTGGTGCCAGCGTATCCGTACTGGCACCAGCGCCAGTTCGTGCGCAACCCGAAACCGGTTTAAATGTGGGGCGGACACCCTTGTCCGCCTGCCCGCAGCGCAACGGTCAGTAACGGTTCATCTGTAAAAGATCCTAAGGGGGACTAAGCCGTTTGCCAGGCGCTACGTTAGGGACTCCGGCAGCAGGCGGACATGGGGTGTGTCCGCCCACATGGGTGGCCTTTGTGCGATGATTAACCCATCGGAGAGGTGGCCGAGTGGTTTATGGCTCCGGTCTTGAAAACCGGCATACCTGAAAAGGTATCGGGGGTTCGAATCCCTCCCTCTCCGCCATCGCTTACCGTACGGCCGTGATCCGCAGCGCAATATCCTGCTGGAAAGCATTCGGACGAATGCTGACATCCCCGCCTTTGATCTTCCTTGAGCCGATCTTTTCACCCGTGACCGGCGAGTAGAACTGCACCGAATAATCGCCCGCTGGCAAGCTGACTGCCAACTCGCCTTTCATCGGACTGCCCGCGTCCGCGTCCGTAACCTTCCGGCTGTCGGCTACATAAGCCACATAGTCCCGAGCGGGAACCGCCAGGCCCGCTCCGACGGTGTGTTCGGGAACGCTGCGAATCCAGTCCTGAGCCGTGTTCGCGTGGATGAAGTCGTAGCTGGATATGAACCGTGACAAATTTCCAATCCAGTTGCGGATTTTGCTTTGCGACTCAGTCGTCCCGCCTTCCAGGTGAGATTGAATAGAAAAATCGATGAAGTCGTAGTGAGCCCCGCACATCACAGCCATCCAGGCGCGTTTGCGGTGGATCGTCCAACCAACTTCGTCGACGTACATGCTGGCGTCGTTGTCTTCATCGGACACTGTTGGCTTCGATTCCTTGCTCGTCGCCAGGAAGAATTTTCGGAACTCGGCAAGCTGCAATTCCTTCGACATGAAATTGCCTAGTTCATATTGGTGTCCCTTGAACATCAGATGCGGCAGCGGATGCACGTTCACGATATCGAGCATCGTTTCCGCATAGCTGGCGTCGAATCCTTGCGAAAATTCCGGTTGATAGGCGAAGGCATTCTGTCCCGAGACCAGGTGCACCCTTCCCAGCTTCGACATTTCCTCCCGCAAGACTTTTGCGATCGCTTGTTGCCACTCGTCCACTTCAGCAGGTGACGGCTCATTCGGGAAACCTCCGCCGGGTTCGTTGCAGATCTCGTAGTAGACGTTGTCGTACTTGCTGGTCTCCTGCGCGATCTTGCGGACGTGCGCAACCTGCCGTTCGAACAGCTTGGGATCGCGTTGGGAAAGGTATTCCTGCCACTTCACATCGCCGATGCCCTGAATGTTGTTTCCGCCGCGCAGTGGATTCAGGTCCCAGCAATTGTCGCCGTAGGTATTGCTCAACAACGTCAATTCCACCACGATGCCCAGTTCCGAGGCGAGCGACAGAAACCGGTGCAGCCGTTCGAAATATTCTGGGTTCCACTGATCGAGGTCGAACTTCAGCTCTCCATCGCGAGCGACCCCGGGGCCAGTGCGTGGCCACGGCGTTATGTAGTCAGGAGATTCCGCCTTGAGCGGAGAGTACGGGTTCCGCGCCGATTGCAACTCGCGATACATGGCAAACGTGCGGGTGACCGTCTGCTTCCGCGCAGCGGCGTCGCGTAGATAGAGCTCGAAATCGAAGCGCCGGTT
>DATBAT010000503.1:0-4528 GCA_036271375.1 Terriglobales bacterium | reverse complement strand
CAACCAGCCCAGTTGATAAGGAGAAACGGAAAACTCATGGGAAAGCGCCGGGATGAGCGGCGGCACCATGTAATTGCTGTAGACGACAGCGAACGCGATCACTGCCATCACCCACAGCTGAGATTCGTTGTTCGCACGTGCAACCGGCACCATGACGAATTCCTATCGCCGGGGAAGGCTTCCGTCCGAGAGTGGCAGCAACGCAAGGCGTTTGGCAATCTCATTCGTAGATTGTGCAGATAGTAAAGCGTTCTGCTCGGGCGAGCCTTGTTTCAAAAGTTCCGGCCATTCTGTCGCCACTTCCTGCAATATCTGAACTGTAAGCTGGTCGAGCCTGGGTCGTATCACGCTTCGTAGATCCTGGACTGCTGTGAACGGTTTTTGTCCCGCAGCAGTCCACTGGGCGAAGAGGCAATATTGAATCTCTTTCGCTGCCTCGATCTGAAACCGGAAAAAGTGTTGCACCCATTCCGCGGATATGCCGAGGGCTTGTGCCTTTGCCCCAACATCGGCAAGCAGTTGTTGCTCGCGGACCGGATCTTCTATCGCCGATCCATTGTTCCATTTGGATCTGGCGACGTCGGTCATCACGCTCAACCGATCCTCGATAAGGCTACTCAGTAGGTTCCCGCCGGAGCCCTTCGCTTCGTGAGTGACCGAGCACGTCATTTGTGCCGAGGCGCATGGCCCATCGTGCAAGGCTGCAATCAACAATATGCTTACCGCCAGGGATCTAATCAATTCCATCCTTTCCATTCTAAATAAACATTTCACTGTGAATCAGGAGGCAGGGCGCCTTTGAGCTTTGCTTTCTGTGGCAACACGGCTATTTGCGGTAAGGAAGTCTTCCATTGCTGAAGCAATTTCGACGACATGCGTCTCCGTCGCAAAATGCCCAGTGTCAAGGAACTGAACCTTCGCGTTGGGCAGGTCCTTGCGAAATGCCTCCGCTCCCGCAGGTATGAAAAAGGGATCGTTCTTACCCCAAATCGCCAGCAAAGGCGGCCTCGACGTGCGGAAATATTCCTGGAATTTTGGATAAAGCTTCACGTTCGATGCATAATTCAGAAACAAATCGAGCTGAATTTCCTCGTTGCCGGGACGTTCCATCAGAGCGACATCCAACGTATACGACTCAGGTGCGACGCTTTCCGGGTTTGATACGCCGTGGGTATACTGCCAGCGCGTCCCTTCCATGTTCAAAATGTTTTTGCGAATTACTTCGCGGTTTTCGGCTGTCGGCTCCGCCCAATATTTTCGAATCGGTCCCCACGCGTCCCCGAGTCCCTCTTCGTAGGCATTGCCGTTTTGCGAGATGATTGCTGAGACTCGTTCGGGGTGAGCCATGGCCAAACGCAGACCGGTGGGAGCACCGTAGTCGAACACATAAATGGCATAGCGATTGAGCCCGAGCGCGTCTGTAAAAGCCTCCATCGTGCGCGCCAGGGCGTCGAAAGAATATGTATATTTTCGTTCCGCGGGTACTTCGGTAAATCCGAAGCCAGGCAAGTCTGGTGCGATCACTCGAAACTGGCCTGCGAGGCGTGGAATGAGTTCGCGGAACATGAACGACGAGGTCGGAAATCCGTGGAGCAGGAGCACCACGGGCGCACTCGGTTCGCCTGCCTCACGGTAGAACACTCTGACTCCGTCGGCTTCGACCTTATGAATGGAGGTCACAGGGATAGAAGACTGGGAAAGAACGGGGCTCATTAAACTTCTCCTTGGTGTGTAGTTGGATTGCTTGTGGGCGAAACCTTACCGGGCCGCTGATTGCACCTGGTGTTGATTGAACAACCGCAACCGGGCTGAAACAACCTGCTTGACCGCTTCTTCCGCGATAGGCAGGAGCTTGTAGGGAACAACTTCGCGCGGCTTTTTTGCAAAGGCATCTTCCAGGCCGCGGCGCCACGCAACCCGCAGTTCGGTGTTGATGTGGATGATGTTGATGCCAGCCGCGATCGCTTCCTGAAGATCGTGGTCTTCTGTCCCGGATCCGCCGTGCAGGGTTAGCAAGCTTTTGGAGGTTCGCTTAATCTCTGCGATCCGTTTTAGGTCAAGCCGCTTCCTCAAGTCCCCCTGCACCATGCTTTGCACCATACCGTGCGTGTTTCCGACCGCCGGAGCGAGAATATCGACACCGGTGCTTTCTACAAACTGCTTCGCCTCCTCCGGAGTGGTCAAATTCTTGGAATAATCTGGCACCGAGTCATGTATCTCAGAGCCGGTTCCGATATTTCCGATTTCCCCTTCCACGAGGATCGCCGGATTGATTGACTTCAATGCCTCGACCGCTTGCCTGGTCTGCTTGACATTCTCGTCAAATGGCAAAGCCGACAAGTCGTAGACGATGGAATCGAATCCCGCTTTGGCTGCCACAATTGCGCTGTCCAGGGAATGCGTATGATCGGCGTTGAGGAAGATCGGTGAGTTTTGTTCCTCGCGCAAACTTCTCACTAGAGCGGCGATTTGAGACACCCCCAAAAAGGCACGTTCGCCTTCAGACGCGCCCACGATTACCGGGACCTTCAGCTCTTGAGCAGACGCGAAGACCGCTTTCAACAAAACCAAATCGGAGATGTTGAAGTGACCGACCCCTACCTCGTTGCTTTGCGCTTCGTTCAATACTTCCCGCAGCTGGTGCATATTCATCCTCCGTTCATCGATTCAATGTTCGTCAGGGCGCCATGACCGCGTCCTCGAATGACTGTTCAATCGATGCTGCCGCGGCAACTATGGACGCATCCCGTTTCAGGAGACAGAACGCTGAAGACGATCGGCCTGGTGTTTACCGGCGCCTACCGGCAACGAAGGCTCGGACGAAAACAATGGACTAAGTCCTTCGACGAGAGTTGGATGAGCCCAAATTGCCTCGCGGAGGTCAGTGTAAGGCAATCCGGCCATCATGGCGGTTTGCACCGAAGGCATGATCTCTCCACCATCGACAGCAAAGGCCGTGAAACCAAGAATACGGTCGCCGTTTACTTCGACCAGGCTTTTTAAGAATCCACGTGTTTCCGAGAGAGTTCGAGCTCGAAGCACGTGTTCCATCGGGATCTTGAACAAGCGGTAGTTGATTCCTCTAGCCTTGGCTTCCTTCTCATTCAGGCCGATGCGGGCTAGTTCGGGGTCCGTGAAGAGGGTATAGGGGATTTGCCTGCCGGTCGTTACGTGGTTGCCCCCTTCCAGGTTGTCTCGGACCACGCGAAAGTCGTCAACGCTGACGTGCGTGAACTGGGGGCTGCCGGCCACTTCGCCGATGGCCCAAACACCAGGCGCGGTTGTCTGAAGCCGTTCGTTGACCTTGATGTAGCCGCGATCCGTTAGCGCTATCCCTGCCAATTCCAGCCCGATGTTTTCTGTGTTTGGCCATCGCCCCGACGCGATCAGCAAATGAGTCCCCGCGATAGTTTTTTCAACGCCGCCTTGTTCGACAACAACGGTCACCGAGTCGCCCGATTTTCCAGAAACGCGTGCCACGCGTGCGTTCAGGATCGAATCGATGCCCTCGTCCCTGAACAAAGTGGCGATAGTCTCTGTCACGTCTTCGTCTTCCCTATGCAGAAGACGGTCGTTTCGATCGATGACGGTAACCTTACTGCCAAAGCGGCGCATCGCTTGCGAAAATTCCAGACCGACGTAACCTCCGCCGATCACAATGAGGTGCCCGGGCACCTGAGCCAGTTCGAGCGCCTCGATGTGGGTAAGTGGCTGCGCTTCGGCAAGACCGGGAGCTGGTTCCATCGCAGCCCGAGTACCCGTGCTCACGATTACGTTGGCTCCGCGGAGGAGGCGTGTTGTTCCGCCCGGGAGGACAACTTCCAGAGTCTTCGGATCCACGAAGCGTCCCGATCCGAGAATAAATTCCGCGCCAGTCTGCTTGTACTGCTCGAGATAAATATCGTTCAGGCTCGATACCATCTGGCGTTTTCGAGTCAGCACCGCCGGCATCTCGACGTGGAAGCCTTGCGCGAACATGCCGAACTCTTCGCCGCGACGAAAATACGACGCCACCCTTGCACTCTGGAGAATGTTCTTGCTCGGCAGACAGGCGATGTTGGGACAGGATCCACCGATGTACTTACGCTCAATCACCGCAACGCGCTGTCCTTTGCTGGCAAAGGTCCAGGCGGCAATGGTCGATCCTGTGCCCCCGCCGAGGATTACCAGATCGTAGACTTCTAATGCGCGTGAGGAACGGGCTTGGCTGCCGTTGGTTTCCATGTAGACACGTATGTGCAACCGATGGGCCATCGTGGAGAAGCTCTCATGAACTAACCCGGTTTGGATCTAAGTGCTTCCGGCGCTGAACGTTCGGTCATTTGAAAAGCTGGGGAACGTTAGACTTGCGTGACGAACCTGCGACTAAGGTCCGACACCGGCGGGATTTCGACGCACAGGTCGTCGCTGGTCGAAGCAGGAGAAGTGGAGCCGCGCTAGCACTCTCCCCGTCGTAAAATGCCGGGTGGGAGAATAAATCTGCTGGCCTTCGGACCTACATTCGAAGGATCTTTCTTATTTTGTCGAG
>DATBAT010000502.1:0-33930 GCA_036271375.1 Terriglobales bacterium | reverse complement strand
CAAGACGGTGAGTTAAGAAAAGTGTCGCTGATGCGCTGGGGTTTGGTCCCCTCCTGGGCGGCCGATCTAAGCGGCGGGGCTCGCATGATTAACGCGCGGTCCGAAACTGCCGCGGAGAAGCCATCGTTTCGCGAGGCACTTCAGCGACGCCGCTGCCTGATTCCAGCGGATGCATTCTATGAATGGCAACGCCATACATCGGCGAAACAGCCCTTCTGTATTGAGGTCGGCGATGCCGAGGTCTTCGCCTTCGCCGGACTCTGGGACAGCTGGCGCGGACCCAATGGCAAGGACGTCGAAACTTGCACTATTTTGACAACTACTGCGAATGAAGCCTTGGCCGACGTGCATGATCGCATGCCGGTGATTCTCCCTCGCGAGAATTTCGAGCGCTGGCTCGATTGCCGAATGCAAGACGCCGAAGAGGCCGCCGGGATGCTTACGTCCCTCGATGCCGGCAAGATCAAACTTTACCCGGTCAGCACCCGTGTCAACCAGGTCGCAAATGACGGGCCGGAATGTTCGGAACCCGCTGAACTTGCGCCGGTTAACCTTAGCCTCTTTGACTAATCCTTGATAAGCTCTTAGCTGAATTCTGAGGAGACCGCTACTCATGCGCAAATCAGTTCTATCGTTATTCGCCGGCGTGGCTTTGATACTTCCTGCTGCCGCCCAAGTGCAAAGCTGGAGCATCGATCCCGCCCATTCGGCGGCGCAGTTCTCGGTCCGCCACATGGGAATATCGAACGTCCACGGGACCTTTACCAAGCTTTCCGGAAAGGTGGACTACGATCCCGCCGATGTTTCCAAGACAATGATCGATGCCACCATCGAAGCCGCATCCGTCGATACTCGCGTTGAAATGCGTGACAACGATTTGCGCAGCGATCACTTCTTCGACGCGGCGAAATATCCCTCGATCACTTTCAAATCGAAGAAGGTGGAATCGGCAGGCACCGGTAAGTTAAAAATCACGGGTGACCTTACCATCCATGGCGTGACCAAGGAAGTTGTTCTCGATGTCGATGGTCCGACCGAGCCGGCGAAAGATCCGAAGGGCAACCTGCACGTCGGAGTCTCGGGCAGTACCAAAATTAACCGTAAGGATTTCGGCGTAAACGGCGCTGCTGCAATGGTTGGCGACGAAGTGCCGATCACGCTCGATCTCGAACTCGTCCACCCGGCATCTTAGTCGCGCGATGCGTTGGGCTTTGCCGATACTCATCGCGCTGAGCTGCGCCTGTACTCATCCGCGAACTGACATGCAGCAGCAAAACATCGAAGCCCTGCGCCGGGCTTATGCCGCGTTCAATCGCGGGGACATCGCCGCCACCACCGAAGCTCTGGATCCCAACATCGAGTGGATAGAGCCGCCAGAATTTCCCGGTGGTGGCAACTTACCACGGACACGCGGGCGTGGAGGCGTATTTGCCCCAATCCCGCGCGGCCTGTGCGGAAGTGATCAGCGAGCCTGAGCGATTAATTCCCGCCGGAGAAAAGATCGTCGTTTTCGTCCACGCCCGAGTTACGGGCAAAGGGCAGTGACAAATGGAGCGAAGTACGTCTTGCCGACGTGTAAACCTTCCCCGGTGAAAAGCCGTCGAGATGCGGGCTTTCGCCGACCGTCGCCAAGCCCTTGCCTGGGCTGGAGTTAAGGAATAACTCAGTAGTTCTAGTCCCGCGCATTCATACCTTCCATTTTGGCAAGTTCGCCGCCGTACATTATTGTTTTCGTCTCTCCCCGACCCTCCCCGCAAAATTCATCCAGGGCGAACCAGCGTCGCTTTGCCGGAGACAAGTCGAATGCGCGCCACCGCACGTCCCGTTGCCATCCTCGTTCTGTGTTTAGCCGCGATGCTACCCGTTCTCAGCCACGCCCAGGCGGCTTTCTGGTCGACTACCGGAACCATGACTACGTCCCGTACCTATCCCACGGCTACGCTTCTTGCCAATGGCAAGGTGCTGGTGGCGGGCGGATATGGACCTACTTTTGGATCGCTGTTTTCGGCGGAGATCTTCGATCCGGCAACCAACAAGTGGACAGCCATCAACAACATGGTTGGGTCGCGCTATTTCCAAACGGCGACCTTGTTGAAGGATGGGCGGGTGCTGGTGGTGGGCGGCCTCAACCAGACTCAGTCGCCGGTGGGCTTCGCGGAAATCTATGATCCCTCGACCGGAAACTGGACGCAGACCGGCTCGAACCTGAAATCGCGCTACAACCACACTGCTACGCTTCTGAAGAACGGCATGGTGTTGGTCACCGGTGGCTGTTGTGATGCAGCCAGTCCGCTGACGCAGCTGAATTCCGCCGAAGTGTGGGACCCGGCAACCGGCCAGTGGAGCGGCGTTGGCTCTTCCGCAGTGGCCCATTCGAACGGTGGCGCCTACACCCTTAGCGACGGGACCGTGTTGGAAGTAGCCGGTTTCAGTTACGGGTCCGGCTCGACGACCGCTGTCGATTTATACAATCAAACCTTTAATACGTGGACGGCCCTTACCGGCCTAAACGGCCCGCGCGGTAATTTCGCCGGCGGCTTGTTGACCGGGGACAAAGTAGTTGTGGCCGGCGGTAGCGGCGGCGGATGCTGTGCCGGAGTCAACACTGCAGAACTTTACGATCCGGCGACGCAGAGCTGGCAGTATACGTTTCCGATGAACACGGTTCGCAACACTCCCACGAGTGCAGTTATGCAGGGTGGGACCAAGATGCTGGTGGCGGGAGGATTTACCTGCTGCAACGATCCTCTGCCGACGCGCGACAGCGCCGAAATTTTTGATGTGACCACCAAGTCGTGGACCACCACCGCCAGCATGGCGCAGGCACGTTATGGACACGCCATGGTGACCTTGCAGGATGGCAGTGTGCTGGCCATCGGCGGCGGAGTGTATAGCGGAAGTCCTTATCTGAATTCCGCGGAACGCTACTATCCTGGTACTGGCCCGGCGAGTCCGGTTTCGATTCTGATTGGCTCAACCCCCAGCCCAAATGGCATCGTCGTTTCTGGTGCGAACTGCAGCGCCGGCAGCTACAACACGACGGCAACCTTGGCGTGGGTTCCTGGTGCGAGTTGCAGCGTCACGGCGGTAGTTTCACCCAGTTACGTGTTCGGAAGCTGGAACGACGGAAACACTTCGAATCCCCGCACCTTTACCGCGCCCGCTACTCCGAGTGCGTATAGCTTTACGCTCACAAGCACAGGCCCGCCGTCGATAGCGGCAACCAGTGGTACCCCGCAAGCCGTCTCTGTCAACAAGACGTTCCCGCTGCCTTTCGTGGTCAGTGTGGTTACGGCTAGCGGCACCCCGGTAAACGGCGCGACCATCACCTTCTCTGCTTCGACCATCGGGCCCTCCGGGCTGTTCGCCGGAAGTCCTATCGCGACGGCAGTCACGAACTCTGCCGGAATGGCGGCATCGCCAGCCTTTACAGCTAACGGCATTGGCGGTTCCTACCTGGTGAATGCTACGGTGGCCGGTGCGGCGAGTCCCGCGGTGTTCTCTCTCACCAATACGGCTGCCGCTGGAGTTGTCGTGACTAGCGGCTCAGGCCAGAGCGCAGCCATCAACTCCGCATTCGCAGCCCCTCTGGTCGCAACTGTAAAAACCTTGAGCGGCGGCCCCGTGAGTGGCGTAGCCGTGACCTTCACTCCGCCAGTCAGCGGTGCTTCGGGCACGTTTGCAGGGTCAAACACCGTGATTTCAGACGTCAGCGGCGTGGCCACATCGACCCTCTTCAAAGCGAATTCCGTAGCCGGAACCTACACGGTAAGCGCGGTCACATCCGGCGCTCAGCCGGCCTACTTCACGCTGACCAACAACGTGGGAGGTCCGGGCTCTATCGTCGCGATCAGTGGCACGCCGCAATCGGCAACCGTCAGCACTCCATTCAAGCTTCTAGTGGTGAACGTGAAAGACGCGGGAGGCAATCCCGTTGCCGGCGCATTGATAACGTTTGCTTCGCCAATCACTGGAGCGTCTTGCACGCTGGCTGGCACCAACGTCTCGACCGACGGCTCTGGAACTGCGCCTATCCTCTGCACCGCCAACGCCACCAGTGGCAGCTATGCGGTGACTGCAAAAGTCGCAGGTGTCGCGACTGCAGCTACTTTTGCTCTGACGAATACCAGCGCGAATCCGGTGGCGGCGTCGATCGCTGCCTACGGCGGTACGCCGCAGTCGGCCACGGTAAGCACGGTTTTCGCCAGCCCACTGTCTGCGATTGTCAGGGACTCCAGCGGAAACCCGGTCAGCGGAACGGTCGTGACCTTTGCTGCTCCGGCTAGCGGAGCATCCGGATCGTTTGCTGGTGGAGTTATAACGGCGACCAGCAACGCCTCAGGCATCGCGATCTCAGCAGCGTTTACGGCTAATGCAACGGCCGGCAGCTACACGGTGACGGCGGCCATTGCCGGAGTTACCAACAAAGCCGGTTTCGCGATGACCAACACTGCGAAGGTTACGATGCCGGCGTCCATCGTGGTAACCAGCGGCACGCCGCAATCGGCTACCGTAAGCACGGCGTTTGCGAATCCGCTGGTTGTCACTGTCAAGGATTCCAGCAGCAAAGCAGTCAGCGGAGTGGTCGTAACTTTTGCCGCTCCGACTAGTGGCGCTTCCGGCACATTCACTGGCGGCGTGACCACCGCAACCACTAACGCCTCGGGCATTGCGACCTCGCCCGTCTTCACCGCCAACGCAACCACTGGCAGCTACACGGTGACCGCAAGCGTTGCCGGCGTTACAGCCAAAGCAAACTTCGCGCTGACCAACAATGCGGCCAGCACTGGCGGCAAGACGCTGGTGCCGACCTCCTACATCACGACGCTCGGATCAAGCGGCGGGCAGTCCGTATCCGCGCTCGGCGTGCAAGATCAATCCGGCAGCACAGACACCTGGAACAAGTACGTGGAGTTCGATCCGAAGTCGGGATCGACCTACGTGGGCTACCAAACTTTCACCCTGCCCACGACGGTCACGCCGGCTTCCATCAAGACAATTCAGGTGCAGGCGAACTACAAAGGGCCCGCAACTGGTACGACGGTATGGACCTGGCAGATCTACAACTGGACTTCTGGAGCCTGGGTCACGATCGGCACCAATGCCGGCGCGCCCGATTGGGGATCATGGAAGCTGCTGAGCTTCCCGGCCTCAGGAACGCTATCCAACTACGTTCGCGCAACCGACGGCGCCATGATGGTGCAGTTGCTGTCCAACAACGCGAAAGACGCAGCCGAAATCGACTACGAAGCGGTGGTCGTCACCAACTAGACTTAACCCCGAAGTTGCCCCACTTGCGTCGCACGTTTCTTGTGCGGCAGGGTGGGGCCTTTTTTTCTTCCGCATTTCCATTCCACACCGCAACAGGTTAGGCTGAGAGGGAAGCGCATCGGGCGGCCCGATGTAATCATCCACCTCGCGTTATTTCCCCCTGGAGAACCTCGATGGCTGGTACCGCGGAAGTCCCCGCTCCTCTCTCTTCCGAAGAACTGCGCAAGATGGACGCTTACTGGCGCGCCTGCAACTATCTGTCGGCGGGCATGATTTATTTGCGTGCCAATCCGTTGCTGCGCGAACCGCTCAAGCCGGAACATTTCAAGCACCGTTTGTTGGGACACTGGGGATCGGACCCTGGTCAGTCGTTCTTGTGGGTGCACCTGAACCGGCTTATCAAGAAGTACGACTTGGACGTGCTGTACATCTCTGGACCCGGGCACGGAGCGCCCGCCACCCTTTCGAACTGCTACCTCGAAGGACATTACTCGGAGATTTATCCCGATAAAAGCTGCGACGAGGCCGGTATGCTGAAATTCTTTCAGCAGTTTTCATTTCCCGGAGGGATCGGTTCGCATTGCACGCCGGAGACGCCGGGATCGATTCATGAAGGTGGCGAACTGGGATATTCCATTTCGCATGCCTATGGCGCGGCGTTCGATAATCCGGAATTAATTGTCACGGTTATGGTTGGTGACGGCGAGGCGGAAACCGGGCCGCTAGCCACATCGTGGCATTCGAATAAATTTCTCAACCCGATCCGTGACGGCGCGGTGCTACCGGTGTTGCACCTCAACGGGTACAAGATCGCTAATCCGACTCTTCTGGCGCGCATTCCGCATGAAGAACTGGAAGCGCTGATGGTTGGCTATGGCTACAAGCCGTATTTTGTCGAAGGCAATGATCCGGCGGTCATGCACCAGAAGATGGCGGCCGCCCTCGAGCAATGTATTTCTGATATTCGGGCAATTCAGCAGCACGCTCGATCGAGTGGTGATGCGGCGCGGCCGCATTGGCCAATGATGGTGCTGCGCTCACCCAAGGGTTGGACCGGGCCCAAAGAAGTTGACGGACACAAAGTAGAAGATTTCTGGCGGGCGCACCAGGTGCCGGTGGCAGATCCGGCGACCAATAAAAAGAGCCTAAAGATCGTCGAAGACTGGATGCGCAGCTACAAGCCGGAAGAACTTTTCGATGCCAAGGGAACTTTGATTCCTGAATTACAGGCGCTGGCACCCTCTGGAACCAGTCGTATTTCTGCAAACCCGCATGCCAACGGCGGGCTGCTGCGGAAAGAACTGGAACTGCCAGACTTCCGTGACTATGCGGTGAAAGTCGAAAAGCCCGCCGGAAGCTACGCACCGCCTACCGATGTACTGGCGCACTTTCTCGCCGAAGTGATGCGCCGCAATATGAATACTTTTCGCGTCTTTGGTCCTGACGAGACGGCTTCCAATCGGTTGCAAGCGATTTATGCGGCGTCCAGGAAGACGTGGAACGCGGAGTACAAACCGGAAGACGCCGATGGCGGCGAACTCGACGTGGCCGGGCGTGTAATGGAAATGCTCAGCGAACACACGCTCGAAGGTTGGTTCGAGGGCTACGTGCTGACCGGTCGCCACGGTTTTCTGTCGACCTACGAGGCTTTCGTACACATTATCGATTCCATGTTTAACCAGCATGCCAAGTGGCTGGAGAAGTCGAAGAAAGAAATCAGTTGGCGCGCGCCGGTACCCTCGATCAACATCCTGATTACGTCCCTGGTGTGGCGCCAGGACCACAACGGCTTCACCCATCAAGATCCGGGATTTCTCGATGTAGTCACCAACAAGAGTGCCGACGTGGTCCGCATCTATTTGCCGCCGGATGCGAACTGCTTGCTCAGTGTGGCCGACCACTGCCTGCGCTCGCGCGATTACGTCAACGTGATCGTCGCTGACAAGCAGGAGCATCTGCAATACCTCACCATGGAGGAGGCGGTGAACCACTGCACCAAAGGCATCGGCATCTGGGAGTGGGCTTCGACCGACGATGGGGAAGACCCTGACGCGGTCATGGCTTGTGCCGGTGACATTGCGACCATGGAAGCGGTAGCCGCGGTAGCGATTCTCAAAGAACATTTCCCGGATTTAAAGATTCGCTTTGTCAACGTAGTCGATCTTTTCCGCCTGATGCCGGAAAGCGAGCATCCGCACGGCCTTTCCGACCGTGACTTCGACTCGCTCTTCACCACCGACAAGCCGGTGATCTTCAACTTTCATTCTTATGCCTCGCTGATACACAAGCTGAGCTACCGCCGTAAAAACCACGATAACATTCACGTCCGTGGATATAAAGAAAAGGGAAACATCAACACGCCATTGGAGTTGGCCATTCTTAATCAGGTTGACCGATTCGATCTGGCCATCGACGTCATCGACCGCGTCCCGCATCTGCGTTCCGTCGGCGCGCACGTTAAAGAATGGCTCAAAGACCAGATCATTGACAGCGTGAACTACGCGCACGCCGAGGGCATCGACAAAGAAGAGATTCGCAACTGGAAGTGGCCGGAGTAGGCGCCGTGGAAGATTTCATTCTTGTACTGAACAGCGGATCGTCATCGCTGAAGTTCGCTGTCTATCGGGGCGAAGACGTTCTGATTGCCGGGAGTGCTGACGGGATCGACCGTGGAACCGGTTCGCTGAAAATCCGATCATCGGATGGGGAACAGCTTGTCGATCGCAAGAACGTGGCTGAGTCGCAAGGCGAAGCTCTGACGGCGCTGGCCGAGGCGATCAAGGATCATCTACACGAGGCCCCCGCGGCCGTCGGCCACCGGGTGGTTCACGGTGGGCCTAAATTACGAGAGCACCAAATCGTTACCCCACAGGTACTGCAACAACTTCGCGAGGCAATTCACTTTGCGCCGCTGCATGTCCCGCAGGCGATTGCGCTTATCGAGTCAGCGCAAGTCACCTTTCGTTCCGCGACCCATTTCGCTTGTTTCGACAACGCATTTCACCAGACTATTCCGGAGATCGCTTCGCACCTCCCGATCCCGCAGCGGTATTTTGACGCCGGCATTCGCCGCTACGGTTTTCATGGCTTGTCTTACGAATCGCTGGTGCATCACTTTGGGACGAAGTTGCCCGAGCGTGCCGTGTTCGCACACCTGGGGAACGGCGCCAGCCTATGCGCTCTGCGCAATGGAAAATCCATCGACACCACCATGGGCCTCACGCCGACCGGAGGGATCCCCATGGGGACGCGCTCCGGCGATCTCGATCCCGGAGTCCTGCTCTATCTCATACGCAACGAAAACCTCGACGCCGACAAATTGGAAGGTCTGCTGAATCACCAGAGCGGGCTCTTCGCCCTCTCCGATGGGGAGAGCGACGTGCGGGCACTGGAAGACCGGGCTCGGGCGAATGATCCCAGGGCGGCGTTGGCACTCGATACGTTTGCAATTTCCGTCCGCAAGATGATCGGCGCCTACATCGCGCTGCTCGGTGGGATTGATCTCTTAGTTTTTACCGGCGGCATTGGCGAGCACAGCCAATATGTTCGGAACGCGGCGGCATCGGGTCTGGAATCGCTGGGCCTGACGCCGGACAAAATACAGATCTTACCCGCGGAAGAAGAAGAACAGATAGCCCGCCACTGCCGCAGGCTCATGTCACGGGCTGACTAGCGGGCAGCGCGATAAATTCGGAATCAATTCCGTAATGCTAGAATCATCCTCCATCCATGAAGATCACTGACATCAAAACAGAATGGCTGCGCGTGCCATTCGCCACACCGATTGCTGACTCAACCCACGAACTCACCTTCCTCGATTTGATTCTGGTGGAAGTATTTGCGGGAGACCATTCGGGCATCAGCTACATGCTGTCATTCGATTACGCACCGGCGTTGCTGAAGGGCATCGTCGATCACGAGTTGAAGCGCCACGTGATCGGCCTGGACGCGGACGAAATCCGCGCGGTCTACGAGCGCAATCTTCAGGCCACGGAATATATCGGCAGGGAAGGTCTCGCCATGTGGGGTACTGCAGCGATCGATGTCGCGCTCTGGGACTTGCTGGGCAAGCGTTTGGGCGTGCCAGCGGCACTTCTGTTCGGAGCGAACACGAGGGCGGTGCCCGTCTACGGCAGCGGCGGATGGATTTCCTACACCGACGAACAACTCGCGGACGAAGTCTCCCGCTACCTGACCCGGGGATTTAAAGCCGTGAAATTGAAAGTAGGTGGCAACGAAGATCGAGACGTTGAGCGCGTGGCCGCGGTGCGGAAGGCGATTGGTCCAGAGCGCAAGCTTATGATCGATGCGAATCAGGGGCTTACGTTGGATGGCGCCCTGCGCTTGGCCCGCCGGTTAGAGCAATATCGCGTGGCGTGGCTGGAAGAACCATTTCCCAAAGACGATCTCGAAAGCTATTTACGGCTTGCCTCGCAAACCGAGATTCCATTGGCTGCAGGTGAGCGCGAGTTTGGCGTGCCGCCATTTCGTCGGCTGGTGCAGTCACGATGCATCTCAGTGGTGCAGCCTGACCTACTACGCGTGGGCGGCGTCACTGGATGGCGCTTGGTCGCAGGCTTAGCCGAATCAAATTTGCTGAAAGTCGCTCCGCATTTTTACCGAGAGCATGACCTTCATCTGGCCGCGGCCCAACCAAATTTAATTGCGATCGAATCGTTCGACTGGCTCGATCCGCTACTGGAGCATCCTTTCGAAGTTTGTGACGGTCTGGCGGTCGTCCCTGAGCGTCCTGGTTTCGGCGTAGCCTTCCGCCAGGACGCAATCCGCGAATACAAAGTTACAGGCTAGGCGACCGCTTCGATCACCAGCAATTCCGAAGTCAACGCCCCTTCCAGGCGAACCGTAATTCCTTGTTCCATCAGCAGGAAGCCATCGACTACGCTGGTTTGTCCGGAGTTGTCGAAGGTCACGCGGTAGCGGCGGGACACATCAAGGCCGCGAAGTCTTAACTCGTATTCTTTTTGCGTTGGGGCTGCGAGTTGAAACAGTCCGCAAATATCTTTCGTGCGATCTTCGGATGCCAGTTCGATGACGCCCCACCCATGAGGGTCGAGTCCCGCGACTTCGGGCGTGTGGTGGTAGATGCGGCTGGTGTCGATGAACGAGCGCACGAAGTTCTTGTAGAGATCGACCCAGCGTTTGGTGCGTCGCATAAAGGCCGGATTCGGCTGTGCGCCTATGGGATAAAGGAACCCGAATTTCGGCTGCATGAATAGAAGCAGCCGCGCCTGGAAGTCGTACTCTGCCGCGCTCTGTCCGCTTTGCCCGCCCAGCAGGCGGTCTACGTACTCCGGCGGCAGCGCCATGGTCATGCCGTTGGTGATGGTGAAAGATCGCGGCGCGATTTGCCAGTCAGTGACGTCAGTATGTCCGAACCGCCTGACCATGCCAATATCGGTACGGCCGCCACCGCCGGCACAGTTTTCGAAAATCACTTTGGGATACTTCGCGCGCAGACGGTCGTAGATTCCATACAGCGTCTCGTAATAACGCCAGTAGCCATTTTCGATAAAGCCGTCCTGCATCGTTCGAATGCCGCGTCCCTGGTCAGTGTTGTAATCCAGGCGGAAGAAATCGAGCTGGTTCTCCTCGATGACGTGGTTGATCTGTTGTTCCATCCACTTCGCGCAATCGGGATTGGTGAGATCGAGCAGCCCGCCCATCTCTCTGTCGCCGTCGTAATTCATCGCAAGCCAGTCGGGATGTTCTTTCGCCAACCGGCTGTCTGAGCCCACACGCTCCGCGTCCATCCACAGACCCCATAACATTCCAGCGGCGTGTACCTTATCGCGAAAAGGCTTGATCCCTTCGGGAAAGCGTTGTTTGTCGACGTCCCAGTCGCCAACCGTCTTCCACCAGTTGCCGCCGGGCTTGGCGTACCAACTGGCGTCGATAAAGAAAACTTCTGCGCCAACTTCGGCGGCAATGTCGATGGCGTGATTCACCTGCTCGACCGTGATCTCGAGTTCGGGACCGATACCCGATTCCACCCACGCAGCGCGCTCGCGGGCCTGCGGCATAAAAACGCTTTTGCGCAAATGGGTTTGCATCGACTGCACGGCGTTGTCGAGATCTCCGAACACCAGCCCTAAATGCATTTCGGGAGTGTTCACGGTTTCGCCGGGCGCGATCATGCGCAAAGGCGCGGCGCCGTCGGGGCCGGCACTGAAAGTAAGCGCGGCGGAGGTGTCCAAGCCTGAGGCTTTGCCGAGTTCGCTGTCCAATTCGAAATCGAAGCTGTAACCGCCGGTCCACGCCAGTTGGCCGACGAACATCTCACCCATCGCATTGTTGCGCAGCAGGAACATGGGATGGCGATAGCGCGAGCGCCGGTAACGAGCATCCACGCGATATCCGGCTTCCGGCATGTCGTGCCAGTGAAAGTCGCCTTCCTGTCCCCAACGCGTGCTGTCGAAATATCCGATGGAATAGAGCGGCAGCTTTGTGTCATCGAGGTGCGCGCGCCAGCGGTCGGTCTTGCGCATTACGCCGCTCCACGGACAGGCGACAGCCAACGCTGCTGGTTGCTTACCGGTGTTGGTAATCTCCAGCCAACGCGTAATCACAGCGGTGCCGTCGAGTTTGGTGCAGACTTTCACCGTGACTGGACGTACCGCGTGGTTCAGCGTGATGACGGATTTGAAATTGCCGCCGCTCGCAGGTGTCTTCTCGAGGCCCGCCCACTTCCAGTCGGAGTGCAGCGACTGTCCATCGATCTCCACGCGAAACGCTTGCGGCAAAGGATACTCCGCCGGATCGAGACGGCCGTCGTAGAAATTTATATAGCCGGAGCCGTTCCAGCCGCGGCCGACGAATTGTCCTTTGGTGAGCGACTCTTCATACACCACCCAACCAGTGCGATAGCTGATGATGGGCTCTGGACCATCGGCGATCAGCACGTCAGACCAGGCTTCGGTTTCATTCTCGCGCTTGGCATTCGCCAGGACCGGCGCACGATTGGGAACAGCCGGCTTCTTCGCCGTTTCTGGAGTTGCCGCACCGAAGGCGCTCTTCGCGGCCATAACCAGCCCGCTGGAACCCGCCAGCAAAATTTTGCTCGCATCACGGCGAGAGATTGGCTTCATTCCATTGCTCCTGAAATTTAAGTAGGCTGCTGCGTTCCGGTGGCCAAACGCTTTTCCCAACCGGTCTTGGATGTATCAAAGAAAGATTTCGGATCGTAAGGGTGTTCGCGCACCACATCGAGATTCAAATCCAATCCTAGTCCCGGCGCGGTGGGAATAGGCAAGTGTCCGGTTTCCAAATCGATCTTCGGGCCCCAGGTGACGAGGTCTCTGGTCCACGGATCGTTGAAGGGGTCGAAGTGTTCCTGAATCAAAAAGTTGGGCACGATGGCCGCCAGTTGCAGGCAGACGGCGGTCGCCACCGGGCCGCCGCTCTGATGAGGAGCTATCCAGGCGGCATTGGCGTGCGCAATGTTTGCGGCAGCGATGGTGTTGGTGATTCCGCCAAGCGACATCGGTTCCGGCTGATAGATGCTGACGTATTTTCCCCGAGCCAGAGTTTCAAAGTCGCCGACTTTGTCGAACTGCTCTCCCGTGGCCACGGGTATCGGCGATTTCATCGCGATCTCGTTGGTGAGTTCGATGCGCTCGATGGTGGTGGGTTCTTCCCACCAGAAAATATCGAGATCGGCCAGACGGTTGGCGATACGCACCGATTCACTTGGAGAGAAGCGGCAGTGGACATCGATAAGAATTTTCAACGATGGGCCGAACTCATCGCGTAGTGCAAACAAGATCTCGAACGCGAGATCGAGTTCGGAGTTGCTGATAAAAAACTTTGCCTGGCCGAAGGGATCGAGTTTTAGAGCCTTGAATCCCTTGGCGACCACCGTCCGCGCAATCTGCACGAAATTTTCCGGAGTGCGTTCAGTGCGGTACCAGCCGTTGGCATATGCGAGGATCGAGTCGCGATGTTTGCCGCCCAGCAGTTGCCAGATGGGAACACCCAGGGATTTGCCGAGAATGTCCCAGCAAGCAACTTCAATCGCGCCCATCACCAAACGGTGAATGTGGCCGGCGTCGGCGATAGTGGTGATGATTTTCTGCGCGATGGCGTTGACCTGTCGCGGGTCCTGACCAATTACGAAGTGCGAGAGTTCGTGGACAGCAGTTTCTGTGGTGGCGATGAATCCGTTGATGGTGGCTTCGCTAATGCCGTGAATCCCGCTGTCAGTGCATACTTTCACAAACAGCCAATTTTTCCAGCCGGCGCTGACCGCGTAAGTTTCGACTTTGGTGATCTTCACGACAATGGGCCTTGGAAACGCTTACTTTACGACTGGGGCTTTATACCACCGGGCAGGTAGGGAAGCCGACAAAGTTCAATAGGTTGAAATCGGTGGGGAGGGGCGGTGACTGCGCCCTAGTATCCCTTAGCGCAAACGATTCAGATTTGGGAGTATTCCTTGGCCAATAGAATTTCTATTTTTATCATTGCTTTGCTCGCGTCACATTTCGCGACCGCCCAAACCTCATCCGCTGTCTACGTTCCCTCCACTGTTTCCCCGCATGCCGCCAATACCCTGCGCCGCATGACGGGCCCGCAAGGGCTTCCGCTCCCCGAGCCCAATGACATCGAGGGATGGAAGAAGATTCGCAACTACACCCCACCGCAATTGAAGCCCATTTTTGATGATGTGAACCGGGAGCTGAAGCGCTATCCCTCAACCAGCATTCATCGCATGCTCGGTGGAATTCCGGTGGTCGAGGTGCGTCCCCAGGGATGGAAAGACAACGGCAAACTTCTGGTCTACGTTCACGGCGGCGGCTACGTCACCGGAGGGCCAGAGTTTTCCATGGGCGGCTGGGTTGGCCTCGAGACCGGCCTGCGAATCATTTCCATTGGCTACACCCTCGCCCCTGAATCCAAGTGGGACCACACTAGCGATCAGGTGGTGGCCGTTCTGCAAGCGCTGATTGCGGAGGGTGTGCCGCTAAAGAGCATGGCCGTTTTTGGAGACTCCGCGGGCGGCGGACTCGCCGCAGGTTCGGTCTTAAAGATGCGCGACAGAGGCCTCGGTATGCCGGCGGCGCTGGTGCTGTGGTCCCCGTGGGCGGACATCACCGAAACGGGAGACACCTATGTCACGCTGAAGCAGGCCGATCCGATTCTGGATTATCCAATGCTTTTGAAGAATGCGGCCGATGCCTATGCCGATCCGAGGGACCAAAAGAATCCCTACGTCTCGCCGGTCTACGGCGACTACTCGAAGGGCTATCCCCCCACACTGATCCAAGGGGGAACGAAAGAAATTTTCCTGAGCGATTTCGTACGTGAATATCGCGCCATCAACGACGCAGGAGGCACAGCCGTGCTCGATCTCTACGAAGGCATGCCGCACGTTTTCCAGGCAATTATGTTTGGCGCGCCGGAATCGCAACAGGCCATGGTGAAGATGAAGAAGTTTCTCACCGTCTATCTCGGCTTGTAGTTCAGGTAAGAACGGTCAAGTTCTTGCACTGAGGCGCACCCTAGCAGCTTCATAGTGCGCACCACGTCCTCGCGAAAAATTTGCAGCGCTCTTGCCACGCCCGCAGTCCCCGCCGCCGCCAGTCCGTAGGCGTAGCCGCGTCCAATCAAAACCGCCCGCGCCCCCAGGCACAGCGCTTTGACCACGTCGGTGCCCCGGCGAATGCCGCCATCGATCAGAACTTCCGCCTGGCTGCCTACGGCTTCGAGAACTTCCGGCAAAACGTCGAGTGAAGCGGGTACGCCGTCCAGTTGGCGGCCGCCATGATTCGACACCACCACCGCCGCCGCCCCCAGGTCGACGGAACGGCGCGCGTCTTCACCGGTCAGTACGCCTTTCACCACGATTGGTCCACGCCAGATTTGGCGGATCCACTCAAAGTCTTTCCACGTCACCACCGACTTGGAAAGCGCCGTGCCAACGTTCAGCAGCGGCAACGGACCCTGCCCCGGTATGATCACGTTCGGTAGTGTGGGCGCGCCGCCGTCGCGCAGAAATCCCATTAGCCAACGCGGATGCATCAGCAGGTTGGGTAGAAGTGGAATTTTCTTGATGATATTTTTCCCCGCCAGGTCGACCAACCGGTTGCGTATGTCGCGCTCGCGCAAGCCCGCCACCGCCGTATCGATCGTCAACACCAGCGCTGAGTAGCCGACCTGCTGTGCTCGCTCAATCACCGCTTCGGAAGGCCCGCGCCCGCCGAGGAGATACAACTGATACCACAGCGGTCCGGAACCCGCCGCTTTCACGTCCTCAAGTTTGTGTCCCGAAGACGTGGAGAGAATGTAGAGTGTGCCCGCATCACCCGCGGCGCGCGACACGCCGGTTTCGCCTTCATGATGCATCACCCGGCTGCACCCCACGGGCGCGAGTATTACCGGCATCGATAAATCCGACCCCAGCACTCTGGTGCGCAGATCGCATTCCGCAATTTCGAGCGCCTGACGCGGGCGAAAAGTGAGCGATTGGAAAGCCGCGCGGTTGGCGTTAAGCGTGACCTCGTCTTCAGCCGCCCCGTCGAGGAAATCGAAAACACCCCGCGGCAGGCGCTTTTTCGCCAGTGTCCGCAGATCATTGATGTTGACCACGCCAATGGCGGCCGCCTTGCGCGCCAGCGCATCATCTTGAGTTACATGCATGAAGTTACTTAGTTTCCTGACTGTCGCAGGCAGATGGAAAGACCCAATTACGAGCGTTCATGGATCCTGTCGCGCGACATCCCCTGGGAAATTTCGTACGCGGCTTGCATCACTTCTTTGCCAAGCCTGGGTATTTGATAGCTGGGAATTTGGGCCACGCTTCCGCGGACCGTCACCGATGCGATGACCGCCCCGAAGCTGTCAACTACGGGCGCGGCGACCGCTCTCACGCCCAGCACGTTTTCTTCGTCGTTCACCGCGTAGCCTTGGGAACGCACCTCCGCCAGATGTGCTTTCAGCGCACGGACAGACGAAATCGTTCTGCGGGTGAACACCGCCACTTCGCGGCCCGAGAATAGTTTGTCCAACTCTTCATCCGATAGGCGCGAGATCAGCGACTTTCCTTGCGCTGTGCAATGCAGATCGATGTGCCGTCCCACCCAGGCGCCTCCGCCGGCATCCTGACGAGCATCAATCTTGCCGATGATCACCGCTTCGGCGGAATGTCTTACCGCGAGCGTGGCCGTGAGATTGACTCGCGCAACGATATGCCGCAAGTAAGGCAGGGCGAGAGTGCGCAGGCTCATCTCTGCGGTGTCCCAGCAAGCCATGTCGCCGAAACGAAGGCCGAGCGAGTAGTGCCGCCCGTCGATTCCGCGCTGGATGTAACCCCGGGTCACGAGGGTGTGCAGGAGATAGTGCGCCGTGCTCTTGGGCATCTCCAGCTTGCGGCTCAGTTCTGAAAGGGTCAATCCGTTTTGCGAAGCCGCCAGCAGTTCGAACAAGCTCATGGCTCGATCAACTGCCGGCAGACGGAAATCCTGGGTTGCCGGCGTCGTTTCCTGGGTCGATTGATTCATGGTTCCCACGATTATTGGATGCTCCGCGACTGATCACGATACCGGGAGATTGTCACAATTATCAATAGCAAAGCGATTTTTCGTTTGAAAAAGCCAACAGGATTCTGTGTTCAATAAGCTGAAATCCGTTGACTGACAGCGAAGCGGTCTAGAAAAGTGAGGGAGGTGAGCGACAAGGCTTTAAATCGAAAAGGAGAGCTCATCCCAGAAAATGCGCAGATTTTTTCACCTGTCCGGAGGCAAAAATAGTGTCCGCTAAGATCACCGTTACCCATCCGACGTTGGGGCGCTTACCCTTTGTAATTCAGGCGAGTCCGGAGTCGGCAAACGTTCCGTTGGACGAACTGCTCGATTGGATGACCGATACCTCCGTCTGGCGGGAAGAACAACTGCATCGCGCCGGTGCCGTGCTGTTTCGCGGTTTTGAAGCCATTCGAACGGCGGAAGATTTCGCCGCGGTGGCGCAGAGAATGGCGCCGGAAATTTTGGACTACGCCGGCGGCACCACGCCGCGCAGCGCGGTGACGGGAAAAATCGTAACCTCAACCGACGCGCCGCGGCACGCGGTCATCGGACTGCACCAGGAGATGAGCTACCTCGCGCCTTCGAAGGCTTTTCCCGATCCCACGCCCGACAAGGTGATGTTCTTCTGCGAAACCGCCCCCGGCGGCGGCGGCCAGACTCCCATTGCCGATATGCGCGAAGTCTACAAAAAATTGCCGCGAGAATTGGTCGAACGTTTCGAAAGCAAAGGTGGTTTGGTTTTGCATCGTAAACTGCCAACGGAAAAGCAGCACGGATTTGAGGTAACTTGGAACACGGCCTTTGGCACCACAGACCGCGCGGAAATGGAAAAAATCGCCAAAAAGAACGGCTGGACCATGAAATGGGCCGGCGACGGCGGCCTGGAAGTAACCCATCCTCCGTCGCCAGTAGTAAAGAACCATCGTGTTACCGGCGAAAAAATCTGGTTCAATCAGGCGCATTTGTTGCACATGTCGGTTGCGCCCTGGACTGCGCCCTGGCTGGGGCCGGACGAAGAACAAGTGAAGGAAGCGAAAAGGCTCGAGCCACTTATCCGCGACCGTTTCTACTATCATTCCACGTTTGCCGACGGAACCGAGATTTCTGAACAGGACATCGCTACTATCAAGCAGGTGATCGCGAAGGAAACCGTCATGTTCGATTGGCAGCGCGGCGATGTGCTGCTAGTCGACAACAAACTGACATCACATGGACGCCAACCCTACGATCCGCCGCGCACCATCTTCGCGGCATTGTTGGCGGATGTTCCGAGAAGGCCTGCGGCATAATTCACAAGAATCGGGGAGAAATCATTGAAAGTTGATCTGGAGGGAAAGTTCGCGCTGGTGACCGGAGCGGCCAGGGGTATTGGCGAAGCCATCGCCAACACCCTGGCTGCCAACGGCGCAACCGTCGCGTATGCGGACATCGACTTTGCCACCGCGAAAGAAACTGCCGGCAAGGTGAAGAATTCGTTGGCGGTAGGCATCGACATCAGCAATGAAGCCAGCGTCGAGACGGCGATGGCCGGAGTGATAAAGGAATTCGGACGCCTCGACATCCTGGTGAACAACGCTGGAGTGAACACCGCGAAATATCGTGTGAACATCGATCAGTTTCCCCTCGAAGAGTGGCAACGGATCGTCAACATCGATCTCACCGGGACCTATCTGGTCAGCCGGGCTGCCTCGAAAATCATGTTGCAGCAGCGCTCGGGCCGCATCATCAACATTTCGTCGGTGCTGGGAGTGGTCCCCGCACGCCTGCAATGTGCGTTCACCTCCGCGAAAGCCGGTGTGGTGCACCTCACCCGCACCTTGGCCATCGAATTAGGCGAGCACGGAATCCTGGTGAACTGTGTTGCCCCGGGCTCCACGCTTACCGAAGGCACCAAGCAGCTTTTCTACAGCGCCAGCGCAGCCGAAGCCGACCGCGCCAAAAGAGTGCTAAGCCATATTCCGCTGGGGCGCGTGGGTACGGTGGAGGAAATGGCGCACGCCGTGTTGTTCTTTGCTGCTCCCGAGAGCGGCTACATCACGGGGCAGACTTTGTGTGTCGACGGCGGCTGGAGCGCCGGCGGATTCTTTCGCGACTTTTAACGGTCAAGACTGCTAACGGGGACTTTCCATGACGAAAAGTTTCGAAATTTATTCCGACGAGTTCCGCCGCATTCTAGGTCCGTCGCCGGAACTCAAGCTGCTCTCGTCCGACCTGAAGTTCGCCGAGGGAGTTTGCTGGGTCGAGCGTGCCGGTTATTTGATCGTCAGCGATTTTCTGAACGACCGCATCATGAAGTGGTCGGAGCGCGACGGCATCAGCGTTTTTCGCCAACCCGCTCAGACGGCCAATGGCAACACCGTCGACCGGCAAGGCCGCGTGGTTTCATGCTTGACTCGCGGCCGTTCGGTAGTCCGCGAGGAACTCGACGGAACTCTCACTACGCTTGCTGACCGCTATCGCGGCGGCCGGTTGACCTCTCCTAACGATGTGATCGTAAAATCCGACGGAACGGTGTGGTTTAGCGATCCCGATTACGGATTTCTGTGTCCCGAAGATTTCGGGCACGGCGACAAACCTGAGCAAGACAGAAACCGCGTTTACCGCGTGGTCCCCGAAACCGGCGACGTCACAGTAGTCTCCGAAGATTTCGATAAGCCCAACGGCTTGGCCTTTTCACCCGATGAGTCGGTGCTGTACGTGGGCGATACCGGCCGTACCCACGGCGAATTTCGCCCCCACCAGCTAATGGCCTTCGACGTCGTAAGCAACGGCACGGCGGTGGCCAACCCGCGAGTCTTCACCGTGATCGAGCCTTGGGTGCCCGACGGCTTCCGTTTGGATATCGATGGAAATCTATACGTGACCGCGGGCGATGGGATTCAGGTCTTCAACCCCAAAGGCGAGATGCTGGGAAAGATCCTCACCCCGCAAACCGCGGCCAATTGTTCTTTCGGAATGTCCGACAACCAGACGCTGTTCATAGGCGCGACCACTTCCATCTGGAGCATCAAGCTGAATACGACAGGCGCGATCTCATCCAGCAAAAAAACGTAGCCACAAGTTCCCACGAGGATTTCCTCTGTGAACCTTCGTGTCCTCTTGTAGTCAATGTTTTTGACTTTTACGCTCCGGAGAAAAAATGAGCGAGACCAGGCGGCAGCTCCTTCAAAAGTTGGCGGCTCTGACAGTGGTCTCCTGCTCCAAAGGTGCGCTGGCCACGCCGCTTAGCGGGGTTCTTAAAGAACCTTACCGCGTCAAAGTGAACTGCGCCGGTCCAGCGGCCGATGGGTTCTCAGCCGACCGACCCTACAAGAAAGGCCAGTGGGGATACATCCACGGCGGCCAATACTTTAAATGCGAATCAGTGGTCAACGACTATGGACTGCCGGAAGCGCTGACGACGCTGCGGTATTCATGCGGCGCGCCATTCCACTACAAATTCGACGTGCCCAACGGCCACTACCGCATCACCATGTACTTCGTAAGCCCTAACGAGCTTTACGGTCAACGCAAGTTTGATGTCGTGGTAAACCGAAAAATTGTTCTCGCGGATTTCCATCCCTTTCCGGTCAACACCGGGTTTAAGAAACAGTTCGACGATATCGCGGTGCGCGATGGGCAAATCGACCTCACCTTCCGCAGCATCAACGATGCCTGCCTGGTAAACGCCATTGAGGTCGAGCAGACCTCCTCTACTCCTCCACCGAAGCCCGTGGCGAAGAGCGTAGCCGGCCGTACCAGCCACGACGACTTGATTGTTTCCTACTACGGAGATTGGACGGTCGAAAAAAATTCGCACGCCGCTGAAATTCCCGGCAGCGCGATGGACTTTTCCTTCCGTGGTCCGAAGATCAAATGGATCGGCGTCACGGGGCCCGATTGCGGGATGGCGGAAGTCTATCTCGATGGAGTTTTGCAGCAAGCCGTCGATGCGTATGCCTCGGGCTCCGCTTCCAATCAAGTCCTTTTCGAGAAGAGTGGCCTGAGCGGCGACAAATATCACACTGTCAGAATTCTCATCTCACGAGATAAGAATCCGAAGTCTACTGGGCGTAGCCAGCATGTGAGCGCGTTTGAGGCTCAAGAAGCGTTTGACGCGGCGGAGAACGATGCTGAGTCCGCGTTCCGCGAAATCACGATCATGGAGGCCGGCAAGAAGCCTTACATCGCGCCCGCGGATTGGCGTCCCGTGTGCAATGCTGCCGAGCCGCCGCAAAATGGAGTCACCCTGCAAAGCGGAGTGCTGCGCACTGCATTCGAACGAAACGTCGCTTATCAAATCAATAATTGGGAGATGAACAGCAGTTGGACCAACTGGCTGCCCGGAGCCAACGAAGGCCGAAGACTGATGGCCGCGGCCAATATTTTGCGCTGGGCGGAAAATCCGGCGCTCCGCGAAAAGCTGGAGCAACTGGTAACGGCAATCGCCGCGCGGCAACGCTCCGACGGATACGCGCTGCCTTATTCCGACAGCGATATGGGAAAGGTGGTTTATGGGGCGAACAATGAGCGCATGCCCTACGACCGGCGGAATTTTACGCTTGGGATTCTAGCGGCCGCCCAGCAAAATCCCACGGCGCTTGAGGTCGCTAGAAAGTTTCAAGATTGGCTCTACGCTTCGCCCTACATCAACACCATGCTGGACGGCGCGCTCGGCATCATGGGCGAACAGCCAAACCTCTCCATGTATTTTTCAGGAGCGGGCAAAGAGGCTGACGTGATCGCTGGCGAGAGGTTTTGGCGTCAGGACTGGTGGCTCGCACAGCTCAAAGATCAGCAACCGATCGCGATTTCGCGCTTTCCGCTCAATCGCGCGCATTCTTATGCTTCCGCTCCCTGGATCACCTATTGCGATTCCTACCGCGCCACCGGCGATCCGAAATATATCGACGCCATGCTCGGCGCCTGGCAGGTCTACCACGATAATTTCGTCCACGTCGGCGGAAGCGCCGCCATCTGCGAAGACTCTGACAATGCCTATCCCTCAAAGTCTTACTACCTGGACAAACATACGGGCGAAAATTGCGGCGGTGCGCTGTGGATCGATTTCAATCATCGTCTTCTCCAGCTCTACCCCGACCACGAGCGCTTCGCTGCTGAGATTGAACAAACGCTTCTCAACGTGACCCTGGCCAACCAGGATGCCGCCGGCAACATTCGCTACCACACCAACCTGGTAGGCAAGAAAGACGAGGCGAAGGCTATCTGCACTTGTTGCGAGGTCACCAACACCGCGCTAATGGCCAGGCTGCCGGAATTTGTTTATTCGAAAGCCGCTGACGGAGTGTTCGTTAATCTGTTTTCAACTTCGAGTCTCGCCTGGAAGCAGGATGGAAAGGACGTGACACTCCACACCAGGTCCGAATTTCCGGAAGACACAAATGTTTCGATCAAGATTGCGACCGACGCTCCACTCGCCTTCAAGATCAGGTTGCGAATCCCTTCGTGGGCGGTGGCCGATGTGCCGGTGATGGTCAACGGAGCGCAGGTCGCAACAGGGAAGCCGGGCAGTTATGTCACCCTGGCCAGAACGTGGTCGAGTAATGACCACATCACGTTCGCCCTCCCCATCGGTTTCCGCATGACCAAATACACCGGCTTCGACCGTGACGCTAATTTTGACCGTTACGCGCTTCAATATGGACCTCTGCTCATGCCGTTAGTGGGTGAGACCCACTTGAACATTGCTCCGGACGAATTGGTGAAGAATCTGTTGCCAGTTCCGGACAAACCCCTTCACTACGGTGTCGCCGGACATCTTTCCGCGAGGTTTATGCCTTACCTCCAAATCCAGGACGAAACCTTCACCAGCTTTCCGACGATTGGATGACGGCGTTCAGCAGATTGAACTTGGTTGACACTCCTGACTGCGAAATCTAGAAGTATTCGGGGACCAAGATACTCATGCGAGATAAATCAGGATTGTCGCGCCGGGATTTTCTGCGCAACACCAGTCTCAGCGCAGCCGCGCTGGCATTGCCGATCGGCGCATACGCCGAAGCGGCGAAAGCTCAAAAAATTGAAGACAGCGGTTACGAATATGCCGCCGGCGAAGTCGTGCTGCCCTTCGCTTACACTGGCGTTCAGTCGCCTGCGCCTCGGCCCGAATGCCTAGACTTCGTCCATCAGGTGAGCCCGGACAATTCTCAGGTCTTCGTGCGCATCGACGATGAGCTCTGGGAATTCCGCAGCCAGTGGGTAATTAACCTGGGCACCACCGCGCGCTGGAAGGGCCCCGACATCGACCACATGACCAGGGTGGAAGATGGAACCTATCCCGACGGCATGTCGTCTTGCTGGTTTCTCGGCGGAATGTGGTACGACGAAGCCGAGCGCAAACTTTACGCGCCAATGCATATCGAGGTCGACGGAATTCGCCGGACGTATCCGTTCTCACGCAAGATCGCACTGGCCACCAGCGTTGACAAGGGCAGGACCTGGCGCTATGAGGGCGACATTGTCACTTCCGAGACTTATTACTACACCCACGACTTCTTCAAATTCTCCGGATCGGGCTACGGCAACGGCCTTGCCGATCATGGTTTTTACGTGGACAAGCGCGGTGGCTATTTCTACATCTTCCCCGACGAAGGCTGGGCGCCGCGTTCCACTCGTGGCACGCGCTGGAACACTCGCGTCGCCCGTTGCGCCATCAGCGACAAGATGGCTCCCGGCAAATGGAAAAATTTCTACAACGGCAAATGGGACGAACCCGCGTTGGGAGGAAAATCTTCTGCGGTCGCGCCCAGCCACATGTGGGGCGTCACCTACAGCACGACGTTAGAAAAATACGTCTGCATGTTCCTCGGCAATCAGGACCCGCCCAATGAATTGAACATCGACGGCGTTCAGATCGGCGCGTGTTCTGATCTTAGCAAGCAGGATTGGGTTTGGGGACATTGCCCCGAGGCGAAATTCGGCTTCATGAATCTTATCAACGCCGAAGGCACCGACGTCGCTTCGACTTGCAGCGACAGTTTCCGTTTCTATTCTTATTTTCAGCCCAATGAGTTTCAGCGTCTCGATATCAAGCTTTCCCGCGGGCAGACGACCACACCCGGTCTTCCGCATCGCTATATGTTCGAACCGCATCCGGAATCCTCGGATCCGATGCTGGGCCGGGCGACGAAGATTGTCGGCTCCGCGAGCCCGGCGATGAAATATTCCGGCAATTGGGCGGAGCGTTCCGATGCTGCGTCTTACGAAGGCAAAGCCCGCGAGAGCTCGTCCGCGAACACCAGCGTCGAGTTTTCGTTTGAGGGCGAGGCGATCTATTGGCGGGCGCTGCATTCTCCCCAAAGCGGCAAGGCCGATGTCTACATTGACGGAGCGCTGCGCAAGACGGTCGATTGCTACAGCCCACGAAGCACTTCGTGGGAGCAGTTTCTTTACGTCAAACAAGGCCTTTCCAACGGCAAGCACACCATCAAAATCGTGGCGACGGGGAAGAAGCATCCGAAGTCGGCGGGGGCGGCGGTAACGCACATTGGCTTCGAATACGCCGCGGAAAGTTACAAAGCTTCTTTCGGCTTCAGCGCTCTGATGGGAAAAAACAATTGGTACTACCAGCAATCGGCAGGAGCAGACGCCATTGACCTCAAGTACACGGTGGATGAAGACCATCCCAAGTTGTTTTGGTCAGGCAGCGAAGGCTGCGAGATTGGCGCGGACTATCAGACCGCCGGGGACAAATCGGCGATCCGCAAGTGGATGGCGCCACATGGCGGCGTAGTGCGAGTGGAGGGCGCACCCAGCAGCAGTGAAGTCGCGTCGATCTGGTTGAATTCGAAGAAAGTCTGGCCTGGCGCGGCGGATGAGAAATCACACGATCTGCAACTCACGGTGGTGCAGGGCGAATCGATCAGCTTTGCGGTGACGAAGCAAAAAGTCCAGTGGGACCCAGTCATCACTTACACGGAGAGCGTGCCGGTGGTGTGGCAGCCCAACATGCCAAGCGCGCAAAATCTGGCGTTGAACAGGTACGCTCGCTCGAAGGTATTGGTTTCGCACGACCGTCCGTTCGACGCGGTTGATGGAGACTTGAATACCGCCTTTACCATTCATGCCGACGACAAGCTGTCCAACGGTGAGGATTGGTTCCAGGTCGATCTTGAGAAGTTTTACCTGATCGATCGTTACGTAGTTGCGTCGCAAGCGGCGGACCCCGCCTATCGGGTGTTGGAGTTCACGTTGCAGAAGAGTGACGACGGATTTATCTGGACAGATGTGGATGCCGTTCCGAAGGGCGATGTCGTCGTAGATCATTACTACGGAATTCCCATGACAAAGGTGGCGCGAGAGGTGACCGCGTTTCGCGCGCGCTTCGTGCGAGTGTACTTGCCGAAGGGCAAGCCGTTCACTATCAGTGAGTTTGAGCTCTATTACACCGAGGGGAAGACATCGTTCGGGCCGCCGGCACCGGCCGGGTCGTAGCTCGATATGGGGTAAGCGATTGAAAGTGAAGGCGATCCCGAGGATTACTTCAAGGACGCGTCCCGTCCACAGAAAACCTGCCACGCGAAATTCATTGCAGGCAAAGATGTTACGGGATTATGTACATACAAATTTGTACCTTTATTCTGTTTGCGCCGACCCGAAGTCCGGTCACGGCTCAAACGCCCGCTACAGGTCAACAGGACGCTCGCGCGAGGCATCCTGGAGCACTTTCTAACTGACCGATTCTGAGAAACGCGCTTGCACGCCCGTCCTAAAACGTGACCTTCAATGTTTTCAACATCCTGGAGTTGCGCTTGTGGACATCCCAGTCCGGGCGGTCAACGACAAGTTGAAGATTCGGCAGACGTTCCATGAGTAGCTTGTAGACGATGTTGGCTTCGGTACGAGCTAACAATGCGCCAACGCAGAAGTGAATTCCAAATCCAAACGCGATGTGGCGGTTTTTCTTGCGGCGAATGTCGAAAATTTCCGGCTCATCGAAATGTCCGGTATCGCGATTGGCGGCGTTTAACATTTGGAAAACCATCTGCCCGGTTTTTAATTGTTTGCCGACCAGTTCGGCGTCCTGCTTCATGAGGCGTGGCTGACGCGAGACCGGACTTTCGTAGCGGAGAATTTCCTCGATCGCAGGGCCAAGCAGCGACTGATCATTCTTCAAGTCACGCCACTGGTCGGGATGATGCAGCAGCAGGTACATTCCATTGCCCAGCAGGGAAGTGCTGGTTTCGTGACCGGCAACCAGCAGGGTGATACAAGTGTTGATCAACTCCGATTCCGCCAGCCTGTCGCCTTCCGCTTCAGCCGCCACCAACTGACTTAGAAGATCCTCACCGGGGTGCGCCCGGCGATGGCGTATCAGGTCGCGCAAGTAGATCTTCAGTTCGACCAGCGTGGACTGCGCTCTTTCTAAAATATCGAGACCGGGATTGTTGACCCCCTGAAAAGCGAGCAGCGCGTCGGACCAGCGTTTGAACAACATCTTGTCGGACTGCGGCGCGCCCATAATCTCCGCCAGCACGGTAATGGGCAGGTTCACTGCCAGGTCGTGGATCAAATCCATTTGCCCGCTGGATTGCACTGCATCGATCAACTCGTTAGCAATGGCGCGCATGCGCGGCTGCATGGCTTCCACCATCTTCGGAGTGAAGGCTTTGACCACCAACACGCGCAGCCGGGTGTGGTCGGGCGGGTCGGAATGCAGCAGGCCTTTAGTCCGGTAATGGTCTTCGAAGGTTTTTAACTTTGCGCGCGAGTCAGTGGGTAAATGCTCAACCGCGCGTGCGAGGCGGCCTTCGTTCGAATACTTGGTGATTTCCTTGAAGGTGACGGTGATGTCGTCGAAGCGAGTGACGACCCATCCGCCGATGGAGTCGCTCCAGTGAATCGGGTCTTCTTGCTGCAAACGGCGCAACGTGGGGTAAGGGTCCGCGAGAAATTCTTCAGAAACCAGGGATTCGTCGAGCAGTGCAGATTCAGGCATTTTCTTTGGGTCCGGGCCGATCGTCGTCGGCGGTTAGCAGGTCGAGAATGGTTTTGGTCACGGAGTCGACGGAGGAATTGCCGTCCACCAAATGCAGCCGGTTGGTGGAGCGATAGAAGTCGACCAGCGGCGAAGTCTGTTGCTGGTAAATCTTGAAGCGTTCGCGGACGGTCTCTTCGCGATCGTCGGGGCGGAAGATAAGTTCAGCGCCATCCACATCACAAATACCTTCCACTTTAGGGGGACGGCTGTAGATGTTGTAGATCGCGCCATCGACCGGGCAGATACGCCTTCCACTCACGCGTTTGAGCAGGTCATGTTCTTTTACGGTGATGCTGATGGCCGTCAGTTGCGGACTTGGCTTCAGCTTGGGCAGTTCGAGATCGAGCGCTTTTGCTTGTGCGACATTCCGCGGGAAGCCGTCGAGAATGAAACCGGCGATGCAATCTTGCTGCGAGATGCGGCGGGTGATTAGCTCGCACATTAAGTCATCGGGAACCAGGCCGCCGCTTTCCATGATCTGCTTCACCTGCTGGCCAAGCTCAGTGCCGCGGCGCACGTGGTCGCGCAGAATGGTGCCGGTAGAAATCTGCGGAATGCGTAACAGTTGCGCCAGCCGCTCGGACTGTGTGCCTTTGCCCACTCCGGCGGGTCCGAACAGGATGAGAGCTTTGGGATCTGCGATTTTCTTTTCGGTCGTCACAATGTTGCGTATCGTAGTTGCTTCGCTCATGTTTCTGAGTTTGTGCTCTCCGGCTATTTAAGACTTCGTGAGCGTGTTGCCGTAAGCCATTACCAGCGCGGCTGCGATGAGAATCGCAATCGCCAGGTACATCTGTTTACGGGGAGTGCCCGTCACGCCACGCCATTCGCCGCTGGCAAAGCCGACTCCCTGGCTGCCCAGCATCTGCATGGCTTGCTGCACGCCGAATCCCACGGACGCGCCCAAAGCTCCAAGCAGTAACATGCCCTTTCCCATGAGGGCGACGCCGAGGATGAAATTCACGCCCATGATGATGGCAAAAGTCAGGTCGCGACCGGCCTCCCAGAGAACGTGCCAGTTCTTGTTCTTGGTCATCAGATATGCAGGGTAGGTGACGTTGATCAAAGCGCCGCCCAGCAGCCCGATGGCCCACACGGCGAAGTTCGCAGGAATTTCCCCGGCGCCACGCGCCTTCATGGCGGAGACGATCGGGCCCTGGCTATAAACGAAAGCAAAACTGATTCCGGCGGAGAGCGCGCCGGCGATGACCACCATGATCAGTCCGCCCATAAAACTGCCGGTGCGGGGCTGGTCCGTTTTGCGCAGCGCGCGGTCGCGGCCAAATCCTGCGAGCGCCGCGAAGACCACGCCGACCAGCATGATAGCGACGCCAACGAGTACCGCCTTGCCCGCGGCGGAGTTTAAGCTCGGTGCTTCGCTGAATAGCCCGGAACCCTTCACGATCATGGGCACGGTTACGCCGACCGAAACGCCAAGGCCGGTGAGAATTCCGCCGGTTAGCGCGATGCCGATGCGCACGAAACATAGACCGCAGAGAATGTTCGCCACTCCCCATGACAGCGCGCAGAGATTGGCTTTGACCAGGGTGGAGGTGTCGATGCTGCGGTAAGCGTCCAGGACGTTGGGACACATGGTCAGGGTGATGATCCAGGGAGCGAGCACCAGTCCTACCAGCATGGCGATAAACCACCAATGCTCAAACTTGAACCTGCGCATCAGCTTCATCGGCCAGGCGCCGCTGCCCTGCACCAACCCGGCGAGAACAACGATCAATGCGCCCCAGACTGTCTCCATGGATTTTCTCCTGACGAGTGCTCACTCTACGCGCGCGAACGGGTCGATACCAAATTCTCCAAGGGATCTAATTCCGATTTGTTCACCGGCAAAAGCATGGCGTCGAGAAAGACCACCGGTTCCTCGCCGCGTGGAGTGAGAGTGCACTCCATGTCGGCTGGTATGCCGAAGTGGTCGTGGGCGCCGACTTCCGCCTCGGCTTCGCCAATGCGTATGCGCGCCTTGCCGGATTGGATTGAGACGATGCGGTAGTGGTCGGAGGGAATCTCTAAATCGCGGCCGGCGCGAGTGAGCGCGAGTTCAAGCCCGCCAATGGCTTCGGAGCCGGCGCGATGCGCCGGGACAAGCACCTGGCGCGAGAATCCCTTGCCGGTTTTCATCTTCGCGATTTCACGCTCCAGGAACACCGAGTGATTCATCGCTTCTGACTCGAGGGGCTGTTCTTTTCGTTTCACCAGTTCGCCCGGCCGAGGCTCGACGTCGAAAAACACGCCCCATCCCGCGAGTTTGGTGGATCCAAACACAAACGGCACAACGTGATCGTGGCCGGAGGTGTTGAAGAATCCGTGATCAGTCATGGGCGGGATAGGCATGGCGTAGCCTTCGTTCACTTCGCTGAAGGAATCGCCGAGAATCGTATGGCCGCTCACCGGAGAATATCCCAAGTGAATTTCGGCGCCCTGGTGATGGCGGTGGACGGAGACGCCGGGCCGGTTTCCGGCAAGGAACGCGGCATTCCAGGAGTGGTTGTCGCCGTAGATGATGGGCGCGATAGAAATGTCGAGATCAGGAACTACGAACGAGCCTTGCTCGGGAAGTTCGAGGTCGCGCGCGATGTAGAGTCCGTTGCCAGCCGTGACTTTTTGAATATTTTGCAGGAAAAGATTGCGAATGCTTTCCAGGCGCGGATGCGTGCCGCGTGCACTAGCCTTACCTAACACTTCGACCACTACATTGGTCCACTGATCGTAAGCGTAGAGGGTGGAAATCAAGGCGCGATGATCGGGAACAACCGGGTCAACCGCTTTGGCTTCCAACTCTTCAAGCACAACCCGGGCCTGGTACAGGCAGGTATCGACGTAAGGCCCAGTCTCTTTGTCCTCGGCCTCGATGGCAACCCGCGTGGCGTGGAATGCGCCGATGGTTTGCGAACGGTATCCATAGCAGAAAAGCCGCGCCGCATCGACGTCAGCCGCGAGAATGTGGGAGACGTTTCGTCCGTGTGCGTGGCTCCAGCGTGCCTTGTCGACGATGTGGGCGTATGGATCGCTGACGTGCAGGCTCATCCCTTGAGCACCTTGATGATCTCGCCGGTAATGCGGTCGAGATTCCAGTTTGATTTCCAGTTCCAGTCTTTGCGGGCCCTCGAGTCGTCGACTTCCTGCGGCCAACTTTCGACGATCGAGGTCTTGATGGGATCGGGGTTGTAGGCGATCTTCACGTCGGGCAACTGCTTCAGAATCGCTTTCGCGATTTCATCCGCGGAAGGCGCGATGCCGGTAATGTTGTACATACGCCGCGTGAGGTTCTCCGCGGGAGCGTCGTGGAGCGCCACCAGGGCGTCGACTACATCCGCGATGTACGCCATAGGGGCGCGGGTCGTTGGACGCACCGGGAAGTCATATTTTCCCTGCAAAATGCTCTCCTCGAATGAGGCGGAGCAATAGGCGCTGGCGCCGCCCCCCGCGCCACGGGGCGCGATCACGGCGGGAAGGCGAAGGCCGCGGAAGTCCACGCCGAAGCGCTCGAGATAGTAAACACCCAGGCGCTCTCCGGCGACTTTGGTCACGCCATACAGACTGTTCGGCCATTGCGGCGAGTCGTCGATCAGCGGGGAGGTTGCATGACGTCCGAAGGTGGCGATGGTGCTGGAGAAGATGACTTTCTTCGCGCCGCCAAGTCTGGCGGCGTCCAGCACGTTGACCATACCGGTCATGTTGGCCTGCCAAGCCTCATGGGGATTTTCTTCGGCACTGGCGGAAAGCACCGCACCGAGATGAAAAATGCTGTCGATTTTCTGCAAGCGCACCAGATCGAGAACGGTATCGCGGTCGGCCAAGTCTCCAGTGACGGCCTTGGCTTTGTGAAATTCCGGGCTGTCGACGTGCGGATTGGAGCGGATATCGAAGATTGTGACTTGATCGCCGCGTCGTACCAGTGGAACTACCAGGCGCGACCCGATGTTGCCGGTGCCGCCTGTGATCAGAACGTTCATTGGCTGTGCGTCATCCCTTCCCTGAAAAGCCCCATGTTTTTGACAAGGGTGTGCACGTGTTTCCGGCGCACCGAACACTAGAGCACAGGTTTTGGATTGCGTTCAAGAACAAGCGGCGGGAAAGCCACTTTAATGTTCAATAGAGAGAACCGCCCAGCGAAGTGTTCAGCATATCGAACATGCTTGACAATCCGGCTGGGGAACGTGTGTAAGGATTTTGGATACTAAGAGTTGCGAAAGCCTGGAAGATCGATCTTCCGCCGGCCATTCCCAGCGCGACCAATCATCAGTAGGAGCTAATTTGCCGACCGTCTTTATCACCGATCACGTTTTTCCGTCCGTCAATTTGGAGCGAAAAGTCCTGGAAGATGCAGGCATGAAATTGCAGGAGGCCAAGCCGGTCTGCAAAACCGAAGACGAAATTATTGAGCGCTGCAAGGATGCTGACGCGTTGATCGTACAGTGGGCGCCGATTACGCGGCGCGTGTTGGACGCTCTGCCTAAGGTAAAAGGCGTGGTGCGATACGGAATCGGCGTGGACAACATCGACTTGAAGGGCGCGAAGGAAGCGGGGCGAATGGTCTCGAACGTCCCCAACTACTGCCAGGACGAGGTTTCTGACCACACGCTTTCGATGATGCTGTCGCTGGCGCGGAGAATTCCGCATGACCACAACTCGATTGCGCGCGGTGGTTGGGGAATTGGGCCGTTTCTGCCGGTGCCGGCGTTTTCCGACCTGACGCTGGGCCTGATTGGATTTGGATCGATTGCGAAGAAAGTGAGCCAGAAGGCGAAGCCTTTCCGCTTCAAGCAGATTGCTTACGATCCCATGGCCAGGGACGAGGGTTTCAGGGAAAACGGCGTCGAGCGGGTTGAGCTGGATGATCTGCTGGAGCGCGCGGACATCATTTCCCTGCACTGCCCGATGATGCCGTCGACGCACCACATCATCAACGCGGCTGCGATCGCCAAGATGAAACCTGGCGTGATTTTCATTAATACGGCGCGCGGGCCGCTGGTGAACGAAGCTGACCTGATCAGCGCCTTGCAGGCGGGAAAGATTGTCGGGGCCGGGCTTGACGTGTTTGAGAAAGAGCCTTTGCCGGTGGACAGCCCATTGCGGGCGATGTCGAACGTAATTCTCACCAGCCACGCGGCCTCGGTTTCGGTGCGGGCGGTGGAGCAGTTGCAGATCCAGGCGGCGGAAGCGGCACGCGACATCCTTCTCGGCAAACGTCCGGCAGGTGCGCTGGTTTAATCTCGGGGGCAAAAGATGAGATCACTGCGCGCGATTCCAGCGCTGGTTGTAGTGCTTGTTGCCTGCCAATGGGTGGCGGCGGTAGAAGTATCTCCCGAGGAAACCGCGGAGGCCCGGCGCTGGGTCTCCGCCAAGTTCGAGGGTAAGCCGCAGGCTCGGCCGGATCTCGGCTATCTCCTGCCTAAGATCAAATCGGGCGCGCTGGAACGGAACGCCCGCCAGAAGCACCCGTTAAAAATTGCGACGGAATCGTTCGCCACAGGAATTCATTGTCCCTCAAAGGGCACCATCCAGGTGCATCTTCCTGCCCCGGGAAAGCGTTTTACTGCCGCGGTCGGTGTTGACAGCAACGACATCAGCTACTACTCGAGCCTGGGGAGAAGCGATGTGACGGTGGCGGTCGAGGTCAAGGGCAAGCAGGTTTTCAAGACGCCAGCCATGCATGAAGGAATGGCGGCCATTCCGGTTGACGTTGACCTGGCGGGGACGACCGACTTCACGTTGCTGGTTGCGGGAAAAGATGCCGCAATTGATTGGGACCAAGTTGACTTTGCGAATGCGAAAGCGACGCTGGGCGACGGACGCGAGCTGGGTTTGGAAACACTGCCCACCGCGCCACTGTCGGGGAACTACACGGCTGACCCAATCTTTTCCTTTGTGTTTGACGGAAAGAAGTCCGGCGATCTGCTCAAAGGTTGGACCCTGCAGCGCAGCTCGCGCGAGATTGATTCCAACCAGACAGAACACACGCAGACCTATCACGATCCGAAAACTGGCCTGGAACTTCGAGTGGTTGGCATCGAGTATCACGACTTTCCCACCGTTGAGTGGACACTCTATTTCAAGAACACGGGGAAGGCCGACAGTCCAATTCTCGAAAAGATCGAAGCGCTCGACACCAAGCTGGAACGCAGCGGCAATGGCGAGTTTGTGTTGCACCACAACAAGGGCGCGCCGGCGACCGCCAACGACTACGAACCGTACGAGACTCCGCTGGAGAAGAATTCTGATCACGCTTTGAGAGCCAAGGGCGGCCGTCCTTCCAACGGCGATCTGCCCTACTTCAATCTCGCGTGGCCAGATGAGGGGGCCATCATCGTGGTGGGTTGGCCAGGCCAATGGGCTGGCCAGCTCACGCGAGATGGCGCGAACGGCGTGCAGATTCGCGTGGGCCAGGAACTCACGCACTTCAAGCTGCTACCGGGAGAAGAAGTACGCACGCCGCGCATTGTGATGACGTTCTGGAAGGGCGAGTGGCGGCGTTCGCAAAACATGTGGCGGCGCTGGATGATGGCGCACAACATGCCGCATCCCGGAGGGCAGTTGCCTCCGCCGCAGATGGCGGGGAACACTTCGCGCGAATACGTGGAGATGACCGAAGCCACCGACCGCGACGAAAACATGTTCATCGACCGCTATGTCGAAGAGAAGCTGAATCCCGATTATTTCTGGATGGACGCGGGCTGGTATCCCAATAACGGCAGTTGGGTGAATACCGGGACCTGGGAAGTGGATACAAAACGTTTCCCCAAGGGACTGCGCGCGGTTAGCGACAATGCTCATGCCAAGGGCGTCAAGATCATCGTGTGGTTCGAACCGGAACGGGTCACCAAGGGCAGTTGGCTCTACGAGAACCATCCGGAGTGGCTGCTTACACCGACACCCAATCCGGGTGACCAGCTTTACGACAATGAGTGGAAGCTTTTCAATTTTGGCGACCCGCTGGCATTGCAGTGGATGACCGATCATGTCGACAAGCTGATCAACGAACAAGGCATCGATCTTTACCGCCAGGATTTCAACATGGATCCCCTGAACTACTGGCGGGCGCACGATGCGGCCGACCGGCAAGGCATCACGGAAATTCGGTACGTGACGGGATATCTGGCTTACTGGGACGAACTGAGGCGG
>DATBAT010000501.1:0-4793 GCA_036271375.1 Terriglobales bacterium | reverse complement strand
CTTTTGCCGAAAGCAGAAATTCCGGCATTGTTAGCAGTCTCTCGGTCCCGAGCCTCTCGTCGTATTCGGCGGCGTAGACGTCGGTGCGTCCCGCGTCCGTGGCAGCCAGGCACTTGGTTGACAGCGCACCCGAGACCGCCACCACTTCCAAAACCGATACAGCCGCAATCGGTTTAGCCAGGATTTCCCCCAGTGCTTTGATCGCAGCCAGTCCGATGCGGAGTCCAGTGAAGGATCCCGGTCCTGACGCAACCGCGAAGGCATCAATGTCCGTCTTGGTGAGCTTGTGTTGAGAAAGTAGTGCAGAGATCTGCGGAATTAGTTGTGCCGAAAACGTCCCACCCGCCAGATCGACCACTTCAAGAAACTCGCAGGTATCTGGCTCCGAGCAACGCGCCAGCGCCATGCTTCCGTTTCTTCCCGAAGTGTCGACCGCAAGCACTAGCATCGATCTACTTTAGCAGTGAACTACAACGCTACGATTGAACCAGTTCCAGCAGGACGCCTCCGGCACTCGAGGGATGAACAAAAACGTAACGATGTCCGCCCGCGCCGATTTTGATTTCGTTGGAAACCAGACGAACTCCGTCTTTCTTGAGCTTGTCGACCGTGGATTCGAGATCGGCGACGCGGAGAGAAATATGGTGCAGGCCCTCGCCGCGCTTGGCCAGGAATTTGGCGATGACGGAATCTTGCGAAGTGGGCTCCAGCAGCTCGATGCGGCTGGATCCGATCGCCACCATGGCTAGGCGAACCTGTTCCGCCTCGACGATTTCTTCGGCCGAGACCGACAGCCCCAGCTTCTCGTAGATTGCCTTCGAGGCGGCCAACGACTTCACGGCGATTCCCAGATGGTCGAGGGTCGTCATAAGTTAGTTCTTCACCAGCCTGCTTACTAGCTCTTCTACCAGCGTATAGGGATCGCGTTTGTGCTCGGCGACGTCAGCCGCGCATTTCTGCAAATCGGGGATTTGGTTGCGGGCAACGTTGAGTAGAGAATCGCGCAGCATCTCCACCAACCGCTCTTGCCAGTTATGAACGTTGCGTTTCAGAAGAAAATTTTCTTTCAGTAAGTACGCTTCATAGTTGCTGATGGCTTTCACGAGGTCGTTGATTCCCTTCCCTTCGCTGGCGACGGTCTTGACGATGGGCGGAGTCCATTGATTCCCACGCAGTGCCAATGATTGCAGCGCCCTGATCTCCCGCTCGACGCGCTCTGCGCCCTCATAGTCGCTTTTGTTGATCACAAAAATGTCGGCGATCTCCATGATACCGGCCTTGATGCTTTGTACGTCGTCTCCCATCCCCGGCACCAGAATCACAATCGTGATATCGGCCAGTCGCACGATGTCGACTTCGTCCTGGCCGACGCCGACGGTTTCGATGAGCACCACGTCGCGACCGCTGGCGTCGAGCACCGTGGCGACATCCGCGGTAGTACGGGCGAGACCGCCGAGCGATCCGCGAGTCGCCATGCTGCGAATGTAAATTCCGGGGTCGGCGAAATGCTCCTGCATGCGGATGCGGTCACCGAGAATCGCGCCTCCGGTGTACGGGCTTGTCGGGTCGACGGCGATAATTCCCACTCTACGATCTTGCTTGCGATACTCACGCGCCAAGCCGTCGACCAGCGTGCTCTTCCCTGCTCCCGGTGATCCGGTCAGACCGATGACACGCGCCTTGCCGCTAAGTGGGAAAAGCGCCTTCAGGAGCTCAGAGGCTTGCGGCGAACGGTTCTCCACCGCGCTGATGGCGCGGGCCAACGAACGAACGTCGCCGGAGCGGACGAGATCGACTAAAGATTGGGTATCGGCGTTCAAGGTCTATCAGTTTAGCAGCGAGGTACTATGCCGCTGGATTGGATTCAAAACGGTAGCCCACGCCGCGGACTGTCAGCAAATAAACCGGCGAGGATGGATCGTCCTCAATGTAGCGGCGCAGGCGGACGATGAAATTGTCAATGGCGCGGGTGTCGGTATCTTCCTGCAAGTCCCAGACTTCTTCGAGAATTTGTTTACGCGAGACGACTCGCCCCTTGTTGCGAATCAGGTGACGCAGCAGTTGTGCTTCCATGACCGTGAGGCGGGTGGTCACGCCGTTGAAGCGCAACTCCAGCTTGCCGAAGTCGATGGTGCGGTCGTCGAAGAAAAATATGTCGAAGTCTTCGGCGCTCTCCTGCAGCGGAGCCTGCGACCATTGCTGCCGGCGAAGTAGCCCTTGCAGTCGGGCGATCAGGATAGGCAGTTCAAAGGGCTTGGGCAGATAATCATCCGCGCCTGAGCCGAATCCTTTGAGCACGTCTTCCGGTCGGCCGCGCGCAGTCAACATCAGCACCGGTGTGTAGTTTCTGCTTGCGCGCAATTCGGAGACAACTTCAAATCCATCTTTCCCCGGCAGCATGACGTCAAGGATGACAACGTCGAAAAGTTCACCCTTCGCGAGCAGAATATCCGTCGCGATTTCACCGTCGCTCGCGATCTTAACGTCGTGGCCTTCGGCTTCGAGATTGAAACGCAATCCGGTCGCAAGATGGGTTTCGTCTTCGACGATTAAGACACGGCTCAAGCGACACTCCTGGGAAGTTCCAGGAAGACGGTTGTCCCACGGCCTTCGCCTTCGCTCTGGGCGAAGACCCGCCCACCGTGTTTGCTGGCGATGGCGCGCACGATGAACAGACCAAGGCCAGTTCCTTTCACGCGGTTCAGTGCCCGCGTGGGAACTCTGTAAAAGCGCCTAAAAATCCGTTTCAATTCTTCAGCGGGAATGCCAACGCCGTGGTCTTGCACGCTAAGCGTCACGTGCTTTTCATCGGGAGTTTCGAGTCGCACGAAAATATCGACGCCCGAAGTCGAATACTTCACCGCATTATCCAGCAGGTTCGAAACAGCGGTCCGCAGCTCTTCAGCATCCCCCTTCACCACCGGACGAAATCCGTTCTGCGACTTTTGCTCGAAGCGCAACAGATCGGTTTGCAACTGATAGCGTGCACGAGTCATGTCCACGCATTCCCGCACCAGTTTGCCGAAGTCAAGTGGCACGCGGCGGACGGTCTTCTTGTGTCCTGCCTCGCCAGCCTTTAGAACTTGTTCGACTGTTCCCAGCAGGCGGTCGGTGTCTTCCAGCATGGACTGGTAGAACTCCCGCCTCTTGGTTTCGTCCACGTCGTGACGTTGCAGGGTTTGCAGGTAGAGCCGGATAGACGCGATCGGCGTCTTCAATTCGTGGGTGACGGCATTGATAAAGCTATCGTGTTGCTCGTTACGGCGAATTTCGCGCACCAGGAAGCTGGTGTTGAGAATGAGTCCGGTGGTAATGGCAACGAAGAAAATTATCCCCAACACTACTTTAAGGTCTTGCTGCCAGTTGAGGATGATCCAACCGAAGCCAACCGCGATTGCGATCGCTGCCAGGCACACGCCGAACGACAGAAAGAAAATCGTCGCCTTTCGCCGGCTCGCAATCTGCATGCAGGGATTTTAACGGAACCCCACAAAATAGTTTTCGACCTCTCCCGGCTCCCGGTCATCTACTAAACTGGGACTATGGCTAGCAACGACAAACCGCATGTAGTGGTAGTGGGCAGTGGTTTTGCCGGCTTGCTGGCGGTGCGCACGTTAAGCCGCTATCCGGTAAACATCACGCTCATCGATCGCAAGAACCATCACACTTTTCAGCCTCTGCTCTATCAGGTAGCGACCGCCGGCATTTCGCCGGGGGAAATTGCCGCCCCCATTCGCTGGATTTTGCGCGGCGATCGCAACGTGCAGGTTCTACTGGGCGAGGTTCAGGATTTCGATCTGGAGCGCCGGGTGGTTAAATTGCCGGACCTTGAGATCCCTTACGACTACCTTGTGGTGGCTACCGGGGCTTCGCACGCCTATTTTGGCCACGACGAATGGGAGAAACTCGCGCCGGGATTGAAGACCATCGAAGACGCGTTGGAAATCCGGCGCCGGGTACTGCTGGCATTCGAGCTAGCGGAAAGCCAAGCGGCTCGCGGTGAGCAACACCAGCCGCTAAATTTCGTGGTCGTCGGCGGCGGTCCCACCGGGGTCGAACTGGCCGGAACGCTGGCGGAGATTGCCCGCCGAGTTCTGGCGCATGAATTTCGCTCCATCGATCCCAAGACCGCGCGCATTCTCCTGCTCGAAGGCGGGCCGAGAATTCTGCCTGTCTACGCGGCTGACATGTCGCAGAGCGCCGAACGTCAATTGAAGAAGCTGGGCGTCGAAGTACACACTTCTGCTCTCGTGACCGGAATGGAAGCGGGCGACGTGATGGTGGGAGAAACGCGCATCCCCGCTGCCGTCATCTTGTGGGCAGCTGGTGTAGCCGCCTCTCCATTGGGCAAAAAGCTGGGCGCGCCTACCGATCGCGCTGGGCGAGTTCTGGTTAATGCCGACCTGAGCCTTCCCGGCCATGCCGAGGTCTTTGCCATTGGCGATCTGGCATCGCTTAAAGACACCAAGGGCAAGCCTGTCCCCGGAGTTGCACCGGCAGCCATGCAGCAAGGGACGGCGACTGCACACAACATAGGCCGCGATCTGGAACGCAAGCCGCGTAAGGACTTCCATTACTTTGATAAGGGCAGTCTGGCGACGATTGGCCGTTCCGCCGCTGTCGCCGAGTTTGGCAAGATACATATCTCAGGATTTTTCGCCTGGCTGTCCTGGTTGTTTATTCATGTCTTCTTCCTGATCGGTTTCAGGAACCGATTGATTGTGCTGATTCAATGGGCATGGTCTTATCTCACCTATGAGCGAGGAGCGCGGTTGATTACGGGAGATTCGACT
>DATBAT010000500.1:0-2012 GCA_036271375.1 Terriglobales bacterium | reverse complement strand
AGATGATGTTCGGGTTCGATTGCAGGAAGTCGAACGCGTGCTGATCGGGGTGGACATTAGAAAAGGAGCCTAATGGCGAGCACCCATACACATGGGTGAGATTGACGAAAGGCTTTGCGTTAGCGGCGCAAGTAGGATTGTTAGTCGGATTGATCTGGCAGCGATAAATGTTGATCGCGCCCGCATAAAGGTCGGTCGCCGCAGCACCATTCGGAACTGCCGTGAGAACCAGGTTGTAGTCGCCTTGTTCAGTGTCGCAGCCAAGGTTGTCGCCGCAGCTGAGAATTTTGGCGGTGGAGATGCTCGTCCACGTCTTGCCCGCATCTTTCGTCTGGTAAATGCCTCCATCCGCTGGATACGGCTCCCCGGTGTTGCCGCCGGAATCGACAAACCACACGTACATCTCGTCGCGTCCGGGAACCTGCGCGATTTGTCCGCGATAGATTGGACAGTCGGTCAGGTCTGGAGGCGAGGTCGGGCAGTTCGTCAGATTGATTGTCGTTGTCGGCTGTACGATCTGCCCGCTGGAGGTTCCGCTCTGGTCCGCCGCGCGAGTGAAAGTAATTCCGTTCATCGAGGTATAGAGTCCATGCGCGCGCGACCACGCATAGAACTTCTGCTCCTGCGGGTTGTAGATCACGTCGGAAGCCGAGCCGTTGTCGGGGGTGCCGCCGGGGTCCACCATCGTCGCCTGCGACCATGTCTCGCCGGAATCGTAGGAGTAGTACAGTCCGCGACACGTCGCTATTGCCGAAGGATTGTTGCAGCTAACGGTATCGTTAGCCGGATCTTCCGCCCCTACCGTAATTCCTTCGCTCGCCGAAGCGGTGGCGGCCACCACGATGCTTGGGTTGTCGCTCTTGAAGGTGATCTTCGAAAATGCCAGCCCCTGGAATTGCCGCAGACCGTTGTTTGCCGCAGTAATCTGCGTCCACGAATTGCCACCGTCGGTGGAACGCAGAATGCCCAAGCCGTAATACGAATCGCTGGAACTGTTGGCCTCGCCCGTTCCCACCAGCACGATGTTGTGCGATGAGGCGTCAGGCCCAACGGCTATCGCTCCCACGGCGAGGGTTGGCTGGTCGTCGGTAATCGGCGTCCACACTACCTGCGCCGGATTCGAGTTCGCCGCTGTAGTCGATTTCCAAACGCCTCCGTAGGCCCCGCCGACATAGACGGTGTTTCCGGTGGAGTCGGTCTGATCGACTGCGACTGCCGTTACGCGTCCGGTGACGTAGCCGTAATCCTGCGAGTCGCCGTTGGTGGTGACGGAGCGCAGTGGCGACGGGCCGAGCGCGTTCCAGACCGGAATGGCACCGATGAAAATTTCCGGCTTAATGGCCCGGGCCGCCTGCCTCAGTTGCCGAGCCTGAAACGCCTGGCGGCGAAGCACCTCACGTTGCTGTTGCGCCCGAATCAACATCTGGGGCGCCGGCTTTCCCTGATAGGTGCGTCCTTTGAGGAACCACGCTTCGCGCTCGCGCGGATGCTCGCGGTCCGCCTCTTCTCCTCTGTCAGCATCACTATCTGCCACCCCTGTCAGGGCTGCGCGGGTGCGGGGCGCATGCGCCTCTTTGCTGCTGCGGCCTTCGTTCTTTTGGCTGTTGGCTTGCGCGGCGGCAAAGGTCGCCAGGAGCAACAAAATGGGCAGAAAACAGATAAACACACGAGCGGCATTTCCGGACTTCTGCGGCATCAGGTGGCAAAACCAGCTTTCTTTGTGGATACCCCAGAAGTATGTTGCCGGGCAGAGTTGATGTCAATGTAAGACGTTGGTATTAAGGCACTTCCGCCAGTTCCTTAATGGGAATTGCTGCATCTCTAATGCCAAACTCCGCGGTAGTTCTGTGGGCACTCCGATGGTGCTTCCGTGCTATAGTTTTCGCCGTTCCGGTCATGCGGTTTCTTCTGGCAGCGTTCCTCTTCTTATTACTTCCTGCGGCGTTTTGCCAGCAGTCACCTTCGCAAGCTCAGGTTGACAGTGGTGCCTACTGCAATTCAATCAGCCAAAA
>DATBAT010000499.1:0-8187 GCA_036271375.1 Terriglobales bacterium | reverse complement strand
CGCCGAAGTAGTTTGCGAATATTCGACGCTGCCGACTTTGGGGGATCGCGAGAATCTCTCGGCGCTGCCCGCGTTAGGTCATCGCGGCGAGAAGATCGCTCAGCGGCACGCTGGCGAACGTAGCGAAGTTGTCGGCAACCCCGTAAGGCAGCAATAGCGTGCGATCATGCACTAGCGCGCCGCAGCTGTAGACGACATTAGGTACGTAGCCGTCTCGCTCCTTGGCGCTCGGGTGTACCAACGGCAACATCATTCTTGCCAAGACCTTGGAGGCGTCGCGCTTGTCGAGCAAACAGGCGCCAATGCAATAGTTCCGGGCCGCGCCAACGCCGTGTGTAATCACCAGCCAGCCCTCGTCGATCTCGATCGGCGATCCGCAATTGCCGATCTGGACGAATTCCCATGTCCATTCGGGTCTGATGATCTGGTATCCATCCTTCCAAGAATATAGATCATCGGATGCGTGCAGCCAGATGTTCTCGTTATCCTGACGGCCGAGCATCATGTACCGACCATCGATCCGACGAGGGAAAAGCGCCATCCCCTTACTTTCGGCAGGTGGACCCTCAAGCGCCCGCATCTCGAATGCCCGGAAGTCGTCGGTGCGCAGTAGTTCCGATCGGGCGGCTGCCCCGCTGAATGCGGTGTAGGTTCCAAGATATTGAACGGCACCATCGACCTCGGTAAAGCGGACGAGGCGAAGGTCCTCAACGCCTTGTCTTTGGCTCGGGGTGACCGGAAAGAGTACCGTTTCAGACACATCGCGACTTCCGCCGCAGTGCAGGCGAGTGACCGAGCCACCGTTGTTTTCACCTTCCGCTTCTTCGATCCGCGGCGCGACCGCGGTAGCACTCGGCGGGTCGACACTCACAGCGTTGTCCGAGGCCCAGGTGCCGGTCCGGAAGGTGATCGAAGAAACATGTCCTTCGCCAATACCGCGTAGCGAGAGAATGAACCGGATGGTGCCGATTGGCATCTCCGATTGGTCCGGATGGAGGACAATGCTGGGATTGAACAAAGCGGCGGCCTCGAATGAGTACTCCTCGCAGAAGTACGCTCCGATGACGATCGCTTGATCGCTGCGGATGGCATCGCAATCAATCGTCACACCATTCACTTCCGTAAAGCGGCGGAGCAGTACCTCCTCCAGGTCTCGATGGCGCTCACTCAAATCTAGGATGATGCGATCGAGTTCGCGACCAAGCTGCTCCTCATCGAGCGCGAGAATGCGATCTGCGATGCGTTGCGCACGAGGATGATCCTTGACAACAAAAGAGGCTGGAGCCTCAGGGTTGAAGGGCCGGAGGATGGTCCGCGAAGGGTCGGGGTGCAGGATGAGTTTAGAATGCGTCATGATGTCAGTACCGGACATTGACTGATCCTTTCTAAGTGATTTAGCGGCGCAGCAAAGGCGGTAATGTTCATGCGCGCCCCTGGACTTCCCAATACCTACGCCCAATACGGAGGTGCTAAAAGGGTCATATCCGGATCAGCTGAAGGGTAAAAAACGATACCCGGCCCGTTGGCTTGGCTCAGATCATTCGGGTTCCAGCCGAGCTTGGCAATTAGTCGCCCCCAGCCTGTGGAGGAAAGATGTGAAAAGACCGCTGTTATTTCGTGTCGGTCATCGCTACCACCGAAGCCACGGACGATCGGGCCATTTCGCTTGGCACTGAGTATTCGCACAGATCGTTTCTCGATTTTACGGCCGGACTCCGAGCATTTGCTCAGTACGGATTGCGTAATTTGGAATCCGCAGAGCTGCGCGTAGTCGGCGCTTTCCAGCCTTGCGGACTCAAATTGAAGATAGCTAACAAAATCATACCCAAGGGCATGAAGGTCCATCGCCTGCTCATCAGTGCCGAAAGCGCTAAAGGCTGCAGCTGTCAGTTCGCCAAGCTCGGGTCGAGCGGGCCAGAGTGTCAGCTGAAGGGCTGATGAGATGTCGAGGTGGTCGACATTGAATGAAGCGTGTGGCATCAAAGTTCCTTTTGGGTAGTTTCACCTTATGCCGACGGCTTGTATGACTATACCAGAGGCGGTTAGATCGACCGCTACTATTGGGAGTCCGCTTATTGGACGTTTACGTAGTTGGAGACACCGTGAAAAAGCTAATTGTATTCGACTTGGATGGTACTCTCGCCGAGAGCAAGTCAGCTCTTGATGCCGAAATGTCAGCGCTGCTGCGGGATCTTCTTAGCATCGTCAAAGTGGCAATTATTTCAGGCGGCGGTTGGCAGCAATTTGAAACACAGCTTCTCTCCAATCTTCCCCATGACGAACGCCTGAGGAATCTTTCACTTCTTCCTACCTGCGGAACAAAGTTCTTCCGGTATGAAGGAACGTGGCAGGAGCTCTATTCCGAGGATTTCACCTCGGAGGAAAAACAGAAAATCATCGGATCTCTGAACAAGGCGATTGGTTTAGCGGGCATCAAGCCCGAAAAAGTATGGGGAGAACAAATCGAAGATCGGGGAAGTCAGATCACGTTCTCCGCCCTGGGGCAACAAGCCCCAATTGAAGAAAAGAAAACCTGGGACCCGGATTTTGCCAAACGGAAGAAAGTACTAGAAATTCTTACCCCTCTAATTCCCGAGTTTTCCGTTCGCATGGGCGGTGCGACATCAATCGATGTTACCAAGCACGGCATCGACAAAGCGTACGGCATCAGAAAGTTACGAGACGTTCTTGGCATTGCAATTGTAGAGATGATTTTCATCGGCGATGCTTTGTTCCCCGGGGGCAACGACTATCCGGCCAAAGAAGCCGGTGTCGTCTCAATCCGAGTCCGGGATCCAAATGAGACTAAACTAGCGATTGAAACGATCATCGCTTGTTTGGGTTCGGTATAAAAATCGAAGCAAGATTCCTTCAGGCGCACTGTAATTCTACGAAGTGTTATGAAATGTCGGTTCCCGCGGCTTTGGACAGCTTACCGGGGGAGCAGTTGCGGGCGAAGCGTCTCACGGCGATCCGAAGCCACCGCATTGGAAGCTACTGGGGCTCGTGCCTTTATGAGTCAGGCTACGCCGACTCGAACATCACCGCATTGCAAAGCGAAGACGGCATACGAATGCTGAAGCCGCGCTTTGCACCTCGATTCAAGTCAAAATACGGGATCCGCAACCTACCAGGCGGTGTTGCCGCGATTACTCGTACTTGCGCGACTATTTTGGTGTAAAGCCGGAGCATCTGGGAAATGCCACCCGATGGATAGTTTGCTGAGAATCAATGCCCGTTTTAGAATCGGTCCGTTGTTGACCGGTGTCACTACCTGATAAGTTTTGAGACTCGTTATGCGGCACTTGTAATCTAGTGCCTGGAGAATTTATTCGTGGGAGGTTCGTCGCTTGCGCTTTTTATTTTGCTGCCGTCGTTTGAGTTCTACTGCTTGATCTTTCGTGGCTTCTGCGGTACTGAGGCGATTCAACCATCGCTTTGCCCACCGCGGACCGCCAGGGTCGTGCGAGTTGGCAACTTTGCGATTTATGCGATCCTGCCGCTCTTTAACTTTCGATTTGTTTGGCATATTTTGTCAGCTTAAGCTTCCGCAGCCTTCTCAATCAATTGTTTGAACGGCTGGGGTTCACATTTGCAAGTTTTGCAGTAGCGAGATTGCGAAGTTCATCATAAACCAAAGGCAGAAGCCGTTCCGCAGCGGCGGGATCGCCGTACTCGATCTCAGACAAAGTCTGTGTAATGTCGGACATGAAAAGCGGCCGGGAGCGTTTTCGCCAAGCCGCTTGATTGTATCCGGTTTCCCGCACGTCCGTCTCAAATCATTCTTTGTCCGGCAATTGAGGGTGTGACCCTCCATGAACGGCATTTCAAAAAAAGGTTGGACGAAGCATTTCAGGGCGATCGGAAGAGTACGGCGCCCGAGTGTCAGATACCTCATGAGTATTCGGAACGCCCGGCGTGTGCCGAAAAATCTATGGGTTGATGCCACTCACCGCCGCGAGCGGTTCAAAAAAGGTCGTTTGACGACACGATTGTCACAATCGCGGACAATGAAGAGAATGCATACCAGTCGTTGAGCCCAAAATCGTCTCATGCCCTGAGGCCGATCTGGCTGCCGTGGGCCAACCTCCTTTCTCACTGGCGGAGAACAATGGTTCACAGTCATGTTTATTCGCGCCGGGTTCGAAGCGGCTTTTGATTTTTCAAAGCCGGCCGCCATTTTACTGAACGCATATGTGCATCCCTCACGGACCCACACAATCTGCTGGCTTGAACGACTGACAGTTAAGCCTCAGGCAGATATTTGGGAGTACACAGACGTCTACGGCAACCTATGTGGCAGAACGTCCGTGCCGATCGGTCGCGTTGTGTTCCGCACCGATGCCGTTATAGAGGACAACGGATTGCCGGACGTCCAGGTTTACGATGCATTGCAACACAGCGTGCAAGATTTGCCGAGTGATGTGCTCTTATTCTTGCTTGCCAGCCGCTATTGCGAGGTCGATAGCGAACTTCGCGATACGGCCTGGTCGCTGTTCGGGCACTTGCCGGCCGGCTGGCCACTCGTGCAGGCGGTGTGCAACTACGTCCATCAGCATATCCGATTCGACTACATGCAGGCCCGCGCCAATCGCACGGCGCTGGAAGTGTTTCGCGAGCGGGCCGGAGTCTGTCGCGATTACATGCACTTGGCGGTCACGTTTTGCAGATCGCTCAATATCCCAGCACGGTACTGCACCGGCTATCTCGGCGATATTAACGTACCGCGGCAACCTTCTCCCATGGACTTCAGCGCCTGGTTCGAAGTTTATCTGGGCGGACAGTGGCATGCTTTCGATGCCCGCAACAACGTGCCACGTATTGGCAGGATTCTGATGGCTCGGGGCCGCGATGCGGCGGATGTGGCGCTGACAACCACATTCGGCGTCAACCAACTCCAATCCTTTCGGGTGTGGACCAATGAAGTGCCTGCCGCGACATTGCCGCACATATTGGCTCATTGATCGATGCGGTCGGCACGTCATTGATCGCACGAGCGGTTAAGAATTGCAGCCCGTCTCGAAATCGGGTAAGCGCCCGGTCAGCTCATGATCATCTTCATGAAGGCGATAGGTATTTGCAGGGTGACTGAGCGCGTCGGCGCTGGCGTTGTTCGCGTTTCCTGGCGGCTTTGTTGCGCGATTCTGCGTCTCGCGACAGTCTTGGTCTGCAGATTGACTGGAATCAGATGAGCGGGTTTCGTCAGTGGCAGATTCGCCCCGGCGCTACGGTTTTCGAGGAAACGTCTCGAACAGATAACGGCCACGGGGGAAAGCATCCACGTTGTCAAAGTAACGGATGCCAAACTCCGCCCACTAGCCGCCCGGACCCGAATCGTGCGAGCCTCGAAGCTCTGGAGGACTTGAGTTTGGACGCTTCGGGGCAGCCCCCATGCCCTGCATGAGCTGCGAGGCTTCTCGCACCCCCGCGTAGACCTCGTCCGCCGTCCCAACTGTGGACCGCGGAACGGACACGTTCCTCCGATGTCGCCGCGTGCTCGTCGCGGAGCTGCGCGAAGGAAACGGCAGTTTCATCTAATACACGATCGCGGTCGGTCGCTTGTTGCTGGGATTCATTGGCACGCCGTTCGGCGTCGGCGAGTCGCCGCTCCTGCTCGGTAGCTTCTCGAAAAGCGGCCAACAACAGACGTTGGCAGGGAGCCAGATCGTTCGGTAAAAAGTCGGCGTCCTTCATCACGCCCACGGTTGTACCGACTTCTACCAATCGCGCGAGAATGCTTTACGAAAATTCTCAGCCGAGGCCATTCCGGTTAGCGTCGCGTTTGAGTTGCCGAGTGACGAGAATGCGCGGGTGTCCAAATCGATCGTTCCAAATTCACCCGAAGCCGCGCCCATGTAAGCGATATTGTCTGCCCGAATTAGCAGGTGTTAGACCACGGCGGGCATTTCATAGAAGGTTCTATCGTCAGCAGCTTCGTGCTGACCTGCTGTCCTGGCTAAGTTTGGCATAGGCCGTGGCCACATGGACAAGTTTGACGGATTGGGTTGGTTCCCTTTGCTGGGTCAACGGCTAAGGAGCGATTCGATACGTGGCGGTGACGTTTGCTCAAGAATTTGAACCGCTTCGTCAATATCAACGCTCCGCACCACTTCGGCATCAGATCTATCGATGGCGTAAACAAACGCACCAGCGTCATCGGTGCAATAGCCGGCATCAAGCACGTGAGCGGCGTGATTAAGTACCTCCAATACATGACCATCTTCCAAGTCCGCTACTACCATGCTACCTGATGTCCCAGTGGCCCCATTTGGCAGGAATCCCAAAAACCTGGTTCCAACCGAAGGGATAGCTTTTGGAGCTACCGCCGTGCGAATCTCCGAGACCAGCTGACCATCCCTCACTCGGTACGACCGCAACAGATTCGATTTCAAACCAATGAATATGAGCTTGCCATCAGGCAAAAAAGCAGCACTCATTATCGGAGCATCTAATTTGAAACGAGAAATCTCCTTGCCGTCCTGGAGGTCCCAAATGATGAAATCGTCAGGGTGATCATACCGCCCAGCGCCGAACAACGGCGGATCTTGGCAGGTGGCAAAAGTGCTCCGGCTGTCCAACTCAATTTCGTATTTTTTTGCCCCGTTATCGAGGCGGTAACCAGCAAATTTCCCTTTCGCGCCGCAGGCCACGGTATTCCCATCGGGGGATAATACGATTTGTCTATTGGTGAGGCCATGAATACCGCCAAGCTCCTTGAAATCCAACTCGCCAATCAATGGCAATACCTGGGATTCTTTCTCTGCCGAAGGAACGGATTCATACACCCGCACGATTTTTCGAAAATAGGTTGCTGCATCACTAGTGTCGCCGGAAGTCTCCTGCCATCGCACCGCCACGTGCCGGCCATCGGGAGTTCCGGTAACACCCCAAACATGGAATGCACGGCCTGGTAAGGCGGGTGGCGGTTCCACCGAAACCCGAACAGTTTGGTTCAAATGGAAATTGACGATTTGCAGGGTCTTCTCCGTCGCAAACAGTGCATTTTCACCCGCCGTTCCGAGACTCCAACTGTCCGTCGGCATCCTGGTCGATGTTTGCCCGCGAGTGGAGGATTGTGTCTTGCCAAAAACCACGATTTCCCGATCTCCGGCTAAGGCCAGAGATTGGCTGGCGGCGTCGAAGGCCAACAACTTAGGAGCCTCAGTCCGCTGCGGCCATAGCGAGTGATAACGGGCGAAGCTGGCGTGGGTGCCGTTTTGCCCGATTGGGGCGTCAAACTCGTTGCTTGGCTCCAAATTCGTTTTCTCAAAGTTGGTCGGGAAGGAACTGATCAAATCGTTCGACACCAGCGAAATACCAACCACTCCTCCGCTGATCGCCACACCCTCCAATCGTGTTTCGGGGGCGTACAAAATGTTTTGAAAAGTGTACGTGCGGACGTTTGAGTCGTTGAGATTGAGCCACGCTAATTCAGAAGTCTCGCTGGATGATATTGGATTAACTATTCCGACAACGTTGTCGTCGGATTGTAGTCGGAGGACATTTGCCTCTAAAGAAAACGTTCGTACCTCATTCGTCGCCCACTTCCACAGCGATCTTTTCTCGGTCCACTGCCCGACAGGATCGAACAATACTGCACTGCCTGAGGGGGAAATATCAATACTTGGTCCACGTGAATAACCCTGAGCTAAGGCGAATTGATGTTCGGCCAGCTGCTGCCCAGCGTCATCGAACACGCGTACAGTGCCTTTCACGTCGAGAATCACCAAGTGCTTGCCGTTGGCGTCCGATCGAATGGCGACAACGCTGGCAGGCATTTGGCATAAGCCGCTCGCCTGCAGTTCTGGTAGAGAATAAATGGCAACTTGGCCTTGGGTCGTGGAAATGGCAAGCCGATCGGGCCCCATGCTGCAAGCCAGCCCACCATCGGCTAATAGCTTTGAGCGGCTGATTTGCTGGCCATCGACTGCCGAGTAGACCGTGATGAAGTCCCCCGCGGAAACCACCAGCCATTTCGGGCCGCTACCGACGAAGCTTCCCCAGCGGGGAACTGTTTCGCAGAAAATGCGAGCCACCGGCTGCCAATCTTTCCGCGCTTCAGCCACAATCGTGGCCAGCAGGCGCCCATACTCCCACGTTGGTTTGCTGTTGATGGCTGACGTGATTTGTTGATAGGCGTCGTTTAGCCGACCTTGGCTCATCGCATATTGTGCGCCCACGTAATTG
>DATBAT010000498.1:0-13288 GCA_036271375.1 Terriglobales bacterium | reverse complement strand
TTGATAACGCCGGGCGCGTGCCGCTTCGGTTGAGGCGATTTCGTAGAAAGCCCGGCGGTTGGCGATGCGGGTGAGGAAGTCCAGGCGGGCATCGTCTTTTTCGCGTTCCAGTGCCTGACGGAGAAGCTCTTGGCTCTGCCGCACCGCTTCTTCGGCGAACTTACGGTCGGTGATGTCCTCGGCAATTCCGATGAAGCCGCTCACTTCGCCGTCAGCGTCCCGGAGCGCGGTAATCGTCAGCGAAACTGGCACGCGGGCTCCGTCTTTGCGGATGTAAGTCCATTCCCCGTGATCGGGCAGGTTGAACCTTCCTGCTTTGGTGGTGAAGGTTTCCGGACCTGGTTTGACGGGAACTCCAAGCTCCTCGCTAAGTTGCTCGGCGCGGCGGGCGATCTCCAGCGGATCATGAATAATGGCCGGGGTCTTCTTGCCGACCATTTCTTCGGCTTTGTACTGAAGCATGCGCTCGGCTGCGGGGTTGAATGTCGTGATAATGCCATCGGCCCGGCAAGAAATGATTCCTACGTTGGCGCTGCGCAGGATGGTTTGCTGCAACTCGGTGATCTCGCGCAACTGCTCTTCGTGGTGCCGCCTCTGGGTGATGTCGCGGAAGGAAACTACGACGCCAACCACTTCATCCCCGACTTTCAAGGGCGTTCCCGCAAGCTCAACGATAATGAAGGTGCCATCCTTCCGCTTGAACCAGTCATCCTGATCGGGAGGAGTGCAATAGGCAACTCCTGAACGCATTACCTCTGACAGGGGGCAGTCAGACGCCGGCCGATGCTCTCCGGAAGGCGTGCTTGCGTGGATCAGATCGTGCATGCCCAATCCCTCAATCCCGCGACGGCTGTAGCCGAGCATTTTTTCCCCCGCGGGATTCAGATAGAGCAGTTTGCCGCCGAGATCCACCTGGTAGACGCCGTCGCCCATGGTGGAGAGGATAGCGTCGAGGCGAGCATGTGCCTTTTGCATCTCGCGGGAGGAGCGAAGGCGGTTCGCCGCATCCCGATAGAAAAAGAAGAAGACCAGCACTAAGAGTACAAACTGCACGCCGATGCCGGTTACCAATAAGCGATTATTTTTGGTCAGGCTGGTTTCGTAATTTTGGCGCAATTCATCGAGGTTTTTATTCTGTTCTGCGAGCAATTCAGAGATCAGGCTGCGAATTGCCCTCGTTTCGCGCTGCCCAACTCCGGCAAGAACCAAGTTTTGAGCCTTAGAAGATTCGTTCGTCCGACGTAGCCTGACGGTTTCGGCCAACTCAGCCATCTTCACGCCGACGTGGTTTCGCAATGCCGGCATTTTTACTTGCAATTGCGGATCACGCGCCGAAAAGCTCTCCAGTTTCGAGAGTTCGCCAGCCACTTCCGCCGTGGCGCGGTTGTAAGGCTCGAGGTAGGACTCGTCGTCCGTGAGCAGGAAGCCGCGCTGCCCGGTTTCGGCGTCCTGAACGGTAGTGAGCAGGCCTTGCAAAGCTATGATTTCGCTTCTGGTTTGAAAGATGGAATTGCGGGTCTTTTGGTTCCGCGGTGAAGTGTTGTAAAGCGTGAATGCCGCTGCGCCCAGGACTAGGGCGGCCACGGCGAAGCTTAGAACAATACGTAAACGGAGTGAGGTCAATACTTCCATCGGGATAGAGAGAACCACTTCATGCTTCCCGGGGACACGGGAAAGAGCTACAGATCAGCCTTTGTTCTCAACGGATTATGGGGCTATTTCCCGAAAGGGGAAACGTTACGCTGGTATAGTTCGGCGGGGTCCTACAGTCATGTGTCAGGTGGGCAACCTAGGGGGTCTTAGCCTAATCGAGCGGAAATCGGTTTTGGGGTAACCTGTAAAGACCCCATGGCTGCACAGCACGAAGAAGAAGTATTAGGCAAAGCCTATGACAGCCGGCTGATGAAGCGGTTGCTCGGGTATCTGCGGCCCTACCGCTGGCAGGTCGCAGTGGCGCTGGCCTCTATCGTCTTGAAAGCAGGGGCCGATGTGCTGGGACCCTACCTGACGAAGATTGCGATAGACCGCTATTTGGTCAAAGTCCCGGGGCTGCGCACGCCGTTCGATTTTCTTCTCAGCAGCAATCCCTACAACGGTATTGCGCGGATCGCCGGCATGTACGTGGTCCTTCTGGGCCTGAGCTTTTTTCTGGATTTCCTGCAAACCTACTTCATGCAGTGGACCGGGCAGATGGCGATGTTCGATTTGCGCAAAGAACTTTTTCGCCACTTGCAGCGCATGCACATCGGGTTCTACGACAAAAACCCGGTGGGCCGACTGGTCACGCGAGTCACCACCGACGTCGATGCGCTGAACGATATGTTCACCTCCGGCGTGGTCTCGATTTTTGAGGACATCTTTGTGTTGGCTGGAATCGTGGCCATCATGGTGCACATGAATTGGCGGCTGGCGCTGATCACGCTGGCGGTGCTGCCTCTGATCGGGATCGCCACCAAAATTTTCCGCGATAACGTTCGCGCATCGTACCGCCGCATTCGCACCGCCATCGCCCGCATCAATTCGTATCTTCAGGAACACGTCAGCGGAATGATGGTGCTACAGCTCTTCAATCGTGAGGAGCGCGCTTTTCAGGAATTTTCCAAGGTCAACGAAGTGCACATGGAGGCCTACAAGGACGCCATCTGGGCGCACGCCGTCTACTATCCGATTGTCGAAATTCTTTCCGCCATTGCGATTGCCTGCGTGATCTGGTTCGGGGGGCACGACGTAATCAGCGGCGTCGCGACCCTGGGCGTGCTGGTTGCGTTTATTCAGTACTCGCAGCGGTTTTTTCGGCCGATTCAGGACCTGAGCGAAAAGTACAACATCCTGCAATCGGCAATGGCCGCCAGTGAACGCGTGTTCAAGATGCTTGATTCGCCAGTGGAAATCACGTCGCCCGCCGTGACGGTCAAACCGGGAGGGCTGGGACGAATCGAATTCGATCACGTTTGGTTTACTTACGCGGGCGAATCCGCGGAGCCGGACTGGATATTGAAAGACGTTAGCTTTGCCATTGAACCAGGAGAAACCGTCGCCATCGTTGGCCACACCGGCGCGGGCAAGACGACGATCATTTCTCTGCTGATGCGCTTCTACGACGTGCAGAAGGGCGCGATCAAGATTGACGGCGTTGATATCAAGCAGATGGAGATATCCGATCTGCGGCAGCGATTTGGAGTAGTGCTGCAGGACCCGTTCCTGTTTACGGGAACGGTGGAGAGCAATATTCGGTTAGGCACCGAGCGAATCACGCAAGCAGAGGTCGAGAAGGCTGCCGGGGAAGTGAACCTGGCAGAATTTATTCGCTCGTTGCCCCAGGGTTACAAGGAAGAAGTTCGCGAGCGTGGCTCAACCCTTTCGACGGGACAGAAGCAGTTGATTTCGTTTGCCCGGGCGCTGGCGCATAATCCTAAGATCTTGATCCTGGATGAAGCCACTTCGAGCGTCGACACGGAAACGGAGTTTCGCGTTCGCGATGCGCTACAACGGATGGTCGAAGGCCGCACCTCGGTGATCATCGCGCACCGCTTGTCGACCATTCAGCGCGCCGACAAAATCATCGTGATGCACAAAGGCCAACTGCGCGAAATGGGGTCGCACCAGCAGTTGCTGGCGGAACATGGGATCTACTTCAAACTTTACCAGCTGCAGTATAAAGACCAGGAGTTGCCGGTCACGGTGAGCGCCGACGACTGAGAGCCAGGTAATTGGGTAATTTAAGACCCTATGCCGCGAGTCTTTGAAAATCACAAACTACGCGATTGCCGAATTACAAAATTCCTTTTAGCACATGCTTGATGCCGTCTCGAAAATCCTCCACGGGCGTGATGAGGCTTACGACTAAATATCCATCCCGGGGAAAATCGTAGAAATGCCCGGGATGGACCAGCACTGAAGCTTCTTTCAGCAGCCTGATCGCCAAGTCCTCGTCGGATTGCACGGCCGGAACGCGAATGGTGGCACACCATCCACCTTCGACATCCAATCGGCTGCAAGTTTTCTGTTGCGATAGTTGGCGGTCGAGTTCAGCGAGGTTGGTGTTCACGCGTTTGAGCAGTTGCGGCTGTAGCTGCTTGCGTTGATCCAGCAAACTGGGTGCAGCGTGTTGCATGGGCGCGTTGACTGACAGATAAGTGTCGGCGATCACTTCCAGGCGCGAGCGGGCAGCTTGGTGGTTCGGTCCGCTGGCTGCGATCCACGCCAACTTCATCTGCGGCAATCCGGAAATTTTCGAAAGCCCACTCAAAGTGAACGTCATCACCCCGCGATTAGTTGCGAAACTCTGGCGTTTCTTCCCGTCGTGCGCGTAGTCCAGAAAAACCTCATCGACGATCAAAGCCAGCCCGTGTTCCGCGCAGAATGCGTTCAGCGCTTCGCGCTCGGCTGCGCTTGCATACGACCCCGTCGGATTATTGGGATGTACCACCACGACGGCACGGGTTCGCGGCCCCACGGCCTTCCGCAACGACGGCAAATCGATGTGCCAGCCATGATCGTAGAGCAATAAATATGGCGCCAGTTTGACGTCATCGAGATCTGCCAGAAAATCGAACAGCGGATAACTTGGCTCCGGCACTAAAACTTCATCGCCGGGATTGCACAGCAACCGAAAGAGAAATGAGTAGCCTTCGCTGGTGCTGGTGGTCAGGACGAGGGATTCGGGCTCAACCAGTCCGTCGTAATACGCAGCCACTGCCACGCGTGCGCTGAGAATCCCGTTGGGCTGCGGGTCGTACTCAAGAGAAGCCGGACTGTTGAGCGAGGCGAGAATTCCGTCGTGGTCGTAGTCGAATGCGGCGTGGGTTGGGTTCGAAATGGTCAGATCGAGAATCTTGGCCCCGGACCGGCGCACTTCCTCCTGCGCTTGGGTGAAGCGGTTAGGCGTCAGCTTCCATCCCGTGCGCGCAGAGAACATGAAGGCCATTGTAATGAAAACAATTGGTTGCAACGGTTTGCAGATGCTTGAGCCATAAGTATTCAGGTCATTCCTGTACGGATGTACGCCTTTCTACCCGCATATTTCTCACCAAAATACGGCATGTGCTCTATCGAACGTCCGAGTTAAATCTGTCATCTTGATCGAAATAACCCTAGGGAGTAGGCCATGGATTCGCAAGGTGTTCGAGAACTCTGCAACGAGATCACGCAGGAACACGACATCGCCAAGACAAGTAGCCTGCTGGCGCAACTGCGTGAGACGCTGACCGTTCAGTATGACGAGGCGCGCCTGCGGATTGCCGAACTGGCGAAACGCTATCACGAACATCTCGAGCACTAGCGCGTTCCGCGCGTGTTCTATTTTCCAAAGTCTTTTACGTGCCATCCTGGCACAGCGGGACCGGGTTGGCTGAGACTGGGTAGCTGGGTTTTCGGCTACAATTCCGGCGGAGAAAATCTGCCAATGTATCTGCCGTCTGTTAGATCCCTGATCGTTCTAGCGCTGCTCACCGCTCTCTCTGCTCCAAGCCAAGCGCAATCGACCGAAAGCCAGCCCACCATTCTTTACGGCGCCGCCTACTATCACGAATACATGCCGTACGACCGTCTCGACAAAGATGTCGCGATGATGAAGGCCGCGGGCATTAGTGTGGTGCGCATGGGTGAGTCGACTTGGAGTCTCTGGGAACCGGAAGACGGCAGATTTGAATATGCCTGGATGGACCGCGTGGTCGATGCCATGGGCAAAGCTGGTATCAAGGTGATCATGGGAACACCGACGTACTCGATTCCCACCTGGATGTGGCACGCGCACCCCGAAGTGCTGGCGCGGCCCATGGGTGGAGGCGAGGTTGGCTATGGCATGCGGCAGAACATGGACACAGAAAACCCCACGTTCCGCATGTACGCCAAGCGCGTCATCACCAACCTGGTGAGCCACTACAAAGATAATCCAGCCGTAATCGGGTGGCAGATCGATAACGAAACTGGATCGAACGGCGCGACGAACAAAGACGTCTTCGATGGTTTCGTTAACCATCTGAAGCAGAAATTCGTCACTACTGACGCGCTGAACAAGGCGTGGTTCCTCAACTATTGGGGAGAGGACGTCAACGGTTGGGAAAATATGCCGACCCGCGACAACGCCACCAGTACTTCTTACAAACTTGAGTGGAGCCGCTGGCAACAGATGCGTGTCGCCGAATACCTGGGCTGGCAGGCTGACCTGGTGAGGCGGTTCCGCCGGCCCGACCAATTCATCACTCAGGATTACGGCAGCATGATGAAGATGGATGTTAACGAAGTTGAAGTGGCAAAGACCATCGATGTGGTGGCCAACAATCCGTATCACGGCATGCAGGACCATCTCGACGGCGCGTGGCAGGCCGAGCAGGGCGACTTCTCGCGTTCGCTGAAGCACAGCAACTATCTGGTGACCGAGACCAACGCCCAGACTCTCGGCTGGGATTCCGCGGGGCAGTTCCCGCCATACGATGGGCAGCTTCGGCTCGATGTCTACACCAACGTATCGAGCGGCGCCAATATGGTCGAGTATTGGCATTGGCATTCCATTCACGCCGGACAGGAAACCTACTGGAAGGGCGTGCTCAGCCACGATCTGGAACCGAACCGCGCCTATGGGGAAGTGTCCAAGGTTGCGCACGAGTTACAGAAAATCGGTCCCCGCCTGGCCGACATGAAGATCAAGAACCAGGTAGCGATTCTGTACAGCGTCGACTCGTCGAATGGGCTCAACTTCATGCCCTACGAACCACAAGGAAGCGGCGGGTGGATTCCCGGAAAAGCCGGCGGGAGTTATGGCTCGCTTATCGCACAGTTTCATCACTCGCTTTACAACGCGAATGTCGGCGCGGATTTCGTTTTCCCCGACACGGCTGATTTTTCGCAATACAAATTGCTGATCGTTCCCGCTCTCTACGTGGCCGATGACGCGCTGTTAAAGAAGATCTCTGACTACGTGAAGCGCGGTGGCCACGTACTGATGACCTTCAAGAGTGGGTTCACCAACGAGAATTCCGCTGTGCGCTGGGAGCGTGCTCCCGGGCCGCTGAAAGAAGCCGCCGGATTTACCTATCAGGAATTTTCGACCCTGGAACATCCGCTGGCGTTGAAAGGAGATCCTTTCAAAGTCGGAAGCGAAAATCAGGTCAGCATATGGGCGGAATTTTTGTTGCTGGATCACGCACAGGCTCTCGCGACTTACGATCATCCGTTTTTCAGCCGCTGGCCGGCAATTACGCGAAATCAGTTTGGCTCAGGCGAACTAACGTATGAGGGAACGATCCTCTCCGACAAGTTACAACAACAGATGGTGCTCGATGCGTTGAAGAGCGCCGGCCTGACTGGACCGGATCAACAGTTGCCGGCGAATGTGCGCGTGAAGCATGGGGTGAACCGCATGGGCAGGCAGCTTCACTACTATCTGAACTATTCGAGCAATGCGAACGCTTTCAAATACCCGTACGGCGCTGGTCAGGATCTTCTGACGGGACAGTCGATCGGTCGCAATCAGTCGTTGAATTTGAAACCGTGGGACCTGGTGATCGTCGAGGAGAGTTCATCCAACTAGGCTACGCCGCGGTGGCGCGGCGCAGCAGGTCTGGGGCTTTCAATCTCTGGCACCATTTTTCGAAGTCTGGCTTGGGGCCTTTCCATCGGAGGTCGTCTACGGCGTCGAAGACTGGAACGTCCAGGCGAAGGGTGGCCAGGGTGCGGAACAGCAGGGCGTCGTCCCATCCGTTCACCAACGTCTCGCACAAGGAACGCGCTTTCTTGATCGAGGGATCCCACTTCGTACTGTCTTTCGGGATGTCTTCCAGGTGCGGGTATACCGAGAGGGTTGCTGCCGCCGCTTTTTGTCCCCATCCCGGCAGGCCGGGGAAGCCGTCGGCGCTGTCGCCGACTACGGCCAGATAGTCTGGAATCGAAGCTGGGCCTACGCCGAACTTCGCAACGACTCCTGCCTCATCGCGGACGAGATCTTTCCGGCGGTCCAGTTGGACGACTCGCGTTCCCACCACCGATTGGCTTAGATCCTTGTCCGGGGTGCAGATGAACACCTGCTGGACGCGGTCGTCTTTCGCCGCTTGATGAGCTGCAGACGCCAACGCGTCATCGGCCTCGAACTCGACCATGGGCCAAACCAGCACTCCCATGGCGGTGAGAGCTTCCTCCACGATAGGGAACTGAGACAGCAATTCCGGTTGAACTCCCTCAGCGGTTTTATAGGCCGCGTACAGGTCATTGCGAAATGATTCGACTACGTGATCCGTGGCAACGCCAATGTGTGTGGCGCCTTTTTCCAGCATCGACATCACGGAGGCCAGCACGCCGCGCGTTGCGCCGATCTCCTGGCCGTTTGCGTCTTTCGCAGAGGGCACGGCAAAGAAATGCCGGAAGAGTTCGTAGGTACCGTCGATGAAGTGAACGTCCATGTTAGCCCGGAGGCCAGCTCAGGTTGCGCCCGCCCAGTAAATGGACGTGCATGTGAAACACGGACTGTCCGGCTCCGGGGCCGACGTTTAGGACAGTACGGTATCCGTTCTCGATGCCGCGGTCTTTGGCGACTTTGGCGGCGGTTAGATGACAGCGACCGATGAGTTCCGCGTCTTCGGCGGTGGCTTCCTTCAATCCCACGATGTGCTTCTTGGGGATGACCAGAACATGGGTTGGGGCTTTGGGATCAATATCTTCGAAGGCGAAAGTGTGATCGTCCTCAAAGACCTTTTTCGAGGGAATTTCGCCACGAATGATGCGGCAGAAGAGGCAATCGTTGGACATGAGAGTTCCTGGCGATATCTTAGCCCAGGAAGTCTAAAAGGCAACTGCCCGCAATATTTTAGTAGACGAAGAAAAGGCGAAGATGTAGTATCTCAATCAAGCAAGACAGCCCAGAAATTTAGATTCACGGCGTTACCTATCCCTAATTTGACGCCATTTAGCCCGCCACCTCCGGCGGGCTCTTTTTTTCGATTTAGCGGCAGAACTGTTGGATTTCGGGTGGGGGCGGTGCAGGAATGTTATTCATCTCGCCGGCCCAGCCTGAGCAGCCTTTGGCGTTGACCACGCGGTTGGTCATCTGTTCCATGTCGCGGGCTTTGGCTTTCGCCTGGTCGACCTGCGCGGGGACGAGTTCGGCTTGCAGTTGCAGAACGTCAGCGGTGTTGCTGGTGTTGCCGGAGTCGTAGCTCACCAGCATCCAGACATAAGCCTGAAACTTGTCTGCCGGGACGCCCTTGCCATCTTTGTAGAGCATAGCCAATTGCTGCTGCGCCTGAGGCAAGCCCTGATTGGCGGATTTCTGGAACCACTTGGCGGCCTGCGTGAAGTCGCTTTTTTCGAGCAGGACCAATCCCAACAAGTGTTGTCCGAAGGGATCGCCCTGGTTGGCAGAGCGCTGGAAAGCCGCTTGCGCCTGTGCCAGGTCGCGCGGTGTGCCGGTTCCGTTGAAGTACATGCGGCCCAGGGCCCAGTCCCCGACGCGGTCGTCCTGCCTCGCGGCCTTTTTGTACCATTCGACGGCCTGCGCGGGGTCGGCGGCGATAAGGCCTCCGACTTCGTAGTAGTAGCCAAGCGAAATCTGGGCCGGCGGATAGCCGAGGTCAGCCGATTTCCGGAAATAATCCATAGCCGCAGTGGTATCGCGGCCGGGGCCGATGCCGGTGAGCGCGTCCATGCCAAGTTCGAAAAGGCGAGGCGCGTTCAAGTTCGTTTGGGCGAAGGCGGGCGCCACTAAGGCACACGACAACAACATAATTTGACGGAGGACTCTCACCGTGCCTATGGTCGCCGTTCGCTGGCGAACCGTCAAAATAACTTTGGTAATTAGCGGTTACTCAAAACGCCACTGATTTCACCGATTTACACGGATTAATCTCGATTGCTTGATCAGCGCGGATCCCTGAAATCAGTGGTTTCGGGGTCGTTGCTTTTTGGTTGCGCGTTTGGACTTGGTGGTCTTGCCAAAGACGCGGGCGAAAATCTTGTCGATATTCTTCAGCTGCCTGGTCAGATCGAAGGCTGCTTCGATCTGGCGGCGGGGCACTTTGCTGGTAATTTCCTTGTCGGCCAGAACCAGTTCGCGGAAATTCAGCCCCTCTTTCCAAGCGCGCATGGCGTGATTCTGCACCACGCGGTAGGCGATCTCACGGGACACGCCGTGCTCGACCAGATCCAGTAGAAGCTGGCCGCTGAACACCAAGCCGCCAGTACTCTCCAGATTGGCTTTCATCCGCGCGGGATAGACAAACATGGTGTCGATGAGGTTGGCGGTCTTATTGAGGAGGTAGTTCACCAACGTGGTCGAGTCGGGAATAATTACGCGCTCGGCGGAGGAGTGCGAGATATCGCGCTCGTGCCAGAGGGTGACGTTTTCAAACCCGGCCTGAGCGTTGGCGCGAACCACCCGCGCGAGACCACTGATCTGCTCGCAGGTCACCGGGTTGCGCTTGTGGGGCATGGCCGAAGATCCTTTTTGCTTCTCGCTGAAGAACTCTTCGGCCTCGCGGACTTCGGTGCGTTGAAGATGTCGGATTTCGGTAGCGATGTTGTCGAGGGTGCAGGCGATGACTGCAAGGGTCGCCAAGTAGTGGGCATGGCGGTCGCGCTGGATAACCTGCGAGGTCACGGGGGCGGCTTTCAGTCCAAGGCGGGTACAAATTTTTTCTTCGTGCTCGGGGCTTAAGTGGGCCAGGGTTCCAACCGCACCTGAAAGTTTGCCTACCCGCATGTCTTCGACGGTGGCGGCAAAGCGCGCGATGTCGCGCTGCACTTCGGAATACCAGTTCGCCACTTTGAAGCCAAAAGTGATGGGCTCAGCGTGGACGCCGTGGGTGCGTCCGATCATCGGAGTGTCTTTGAATTCCCAGGCGCGGCGCTTCAGCACCTCAGCCAGCTTCTTTAAATCGGCGGCGATGATTTTTGAGGCCTGAGAGATCAGCAGGGCTTGGGCGGTGTCGACTACGTCGTTGGAGGTTAGTCCGTAGTGGAACCAGCGCGACTCCGGGCCGACGAACTCGGAGACCGACGTGGTGAAGGCGATGACGTCGTGGCGGACTTCGGCTTCGATCTCGTGAATGCGCTCCACGTTGAAGTTGGCGTTTTCGCGAATCGCTTTGGCGGCGGCTTTGGGAACGATGCCCGCTGCGGAGAGCGTTTCCGTGGCGGCGACTTCGACGGCGAGCCAGGTGCGGAAACGGTTTTCGTCGCTCCAGATTTTGGCCATTTCCGGCCGGGTATAACGGGGGATCAAGGGCAGCCTACCTCGCCAGTTCTTGGATTTAGAGAATCAAAGATTCTAAATGGTGGGAGCGGGGAAGGGAAAGCGCCGCAGCCTTTGAACTTCTTGTGAGTGGCGAATAGACCGATCGTCCCACGATGGGACCGAGTCTATATTTCACCGCTTGGCTTTTGGCTTGCGCTTTGACGTGAGCTTTTTCTTTTTGGGTAGACTCTGCGCGACCATACTGTACGACGTTGTAATTAATGCCTCGAGTTCGTGGCGGGGAAGCACGTCCAACCGCTCGAGCGTAACCCATTTGTAGCGGCCTACATAGCGCGCGGGAACGATGCCTTCCTGCTCCAGGAGTTCGGCGAATTGCTCAGGGTCGGTTTTGAGAGTCAGGGTAGGAGGGACGGCGTCGAGGCTGAGCATGGCAAAGATTTTGCTTCCCGCTATCTTGAAGCACAAGGTCTCACCCCATTGCAGGGTCTCTTTAGCTTTAGGAAAGTTAAGGCAAAACTCGCGGATGAAGTCGACGTTCATGGAAACAGATTAACGGCAGAGATCGCGGATTCGCAGGCGAACTTTTCCCGAATTATTCTGTCCCGGGCGACGCATCTGCTGTGGGTCTTGACCGGCGCGTTTCTCCTCGCTATGATTTGTAACAGTTTGCTCGATAGAGCAGACCTTGGATTTCATGCAGAGTGGCTGAGGGACGAGCCCTAAGAAGCCACGACAACCGGATCAGAAGTTTACTTCTGGTCGCCCGGTGTCAACTCTCTCCCACGCGGGGAACATGAGATTCGGGGTGAGAGAGTTTTTCCACCTCGTGCCTCTTTTTCCTATTGCGGAGAAGAGGTTTTAGTTTTTTTAGGGCAAAGTTGGCTCGTCCCCGGCGACTCGCGAACGCGAAAGAGAGTACGCCACATGGTCAGTTACGAACTACGTTGTCGAGAGTGCAACAAGAGCTGGGGAAACCAGGCCCGTTCGATCTGCGACGATTGTTTCTCGCCCCTGGAAGTCTTCTACGATTACGATGCCGCCCGGAAGACTTTTACCCGTGAGCGCATTGCGCAGGGCCCGCCCAGCATGTGGCGGTATTCCGACCTTCTGCCTCTGCCTGAAAATTTCACGCCTGCGATGCCGACGGGGTTTACTCCGTTGTTGAATGCTCCGCATTTGGCGGAGTCGCTTGGTGCGAAGAATTTGTATTTGAAGAACGATGCTGTCTGTCTCCCGACTTTGAGCTTTAAAGATCGGGTGGTTGCAGTGGCGTTGGCGCAGGCCAAAGCGTTCGGTTTTGAAGTCGTGTCGTGCTCGTCGACTGGGAACCTGGCGAATGCGGTTGCGGCGCACGCCGCGCGCAATGGATTTCAGGCGTGGATATTTATTCCCTCGGATTTGGAAGCGGCGAAGATTATTGGTACGCAGGTGTTCGGCGCGAAGGTGGTGCGGATTTCCGGCAGCTACGATCAGGTGAACCGGCTCTGTTCGCAGATTGCCGATGAGCATCGCTGGGGATTCGTGAACGTCAATCTCCGTCCGTACTATGCGGAAGGATCAAAGACCGTGGGTTACGAGATCGCCGAGCAGTTGGGTTGGAAGTTGCCCGACAACGTGGTGGTGCCCATGGCCGGCGGGTCGTTGATTACCAAAATCAAGAAGTCGTTTGGAGAGTTGATCAAATTAGGCCTGGTCGAAGATAAGCCAGTTAAATTCTTCGGCGCACAGGCTACCGGGTGCTCTCCGATTTCTACTGCGGTGAAGGCTGGGGCCTCTGAAATTGAGCCGCAGAAGCCGAAGACGATCGCGCGGTCGCTGGCGATCGGCAATCCCGCTGACGGACATTACGCGATCAAGACCATCACCGAAAGCGGCGGCTGGTCAGAGGATGTTTCCGACGAACAGGTTGTAGGTGGCATTCAGTTGTTGGCCACCTCCGAAGGCGTCTTTACCGAAACTGCTGGTGGCGTGACGGTGGGCTGCGCTCGAAAGCTATATGACTCAGGACGCATTCGTCCCGATGAGACGACGGTGCTTTGCATCACCGGAAACGGGCTGAAGACTACCGACGCGCTGACCGGCGAGTACGAAGTCGAAGCGCCG
>DATBAT010000497.1:0-22695 GCA_036271375.1 Terriglobales bacterium | reverse complement strand
TCGGTAACTGCGGCAGGTATCCTCTCTATTGGCACTTGCACCACAAGTCAGTTCGTCTGTCGCCTAGCTGAACGCCTTGGTACCCATCGTAAGCCAGGCAAAGGTTTCCGCCTTTGTATCGGGGAAATCGGAACCACAGAGAATGTCTGCGCTTGCCGTCAGAGGTGAGTGCTAGAAGATGGCGCTCATCCAGCGTCAAATGTTCAATCCGAATTGTCTTTTTGTGCGGCCAAGGGATCGGCGGCTGCTTGTCAATTTTCAAGGTTAGCGTTGCTGGGTTGTACTCTCCGCCGGGCTAGAATCTGGTTGGCGGGTCTGGAGAGTTCGGCATCACGCAGGTTGTGCCGCTTGTCGGTAGACTGCTTGGTGCCTGCGCTAGTCCAGAACTCAGATAGAGTGCAACCCACAAGCCGACCACCGCTGCGAAGGTGATCCAGCGCAACATGGGTGAGAGCCTACACGCACAGAAGGATCTACCTCTAGAGCCGGCTGAAAAAAATCCCAATAAACACATCCCCGTCACCCTAGGAAAGGGGGCAGGACATTTAGATACAGTCCCTCGTCGAGAATAGGCGATCCGATATTTTCCGGAGGATGCGAAGTGACGTAAATGATGATTGCCAACGTTTATGGTGGAGATTCTGTGGTCTGTTCCCCCTCGGCCACGAGGCAAGAAATTCGATTACTTCCTTTCTTCACTGTCACCACCACGTCCGCACTAATTTTTTCTCCCGCCAACCTCTTTGTCGCTCTCAGGTAGTACCTTCCTGGAGAGACCGTTAAAAAAGCAAACTTCCCGGCTTTGTCCGTCGTTGTAGTGGCCACTAGACGTTTGCTGTGGCTGGTGAGGGCCTCGACAGTCATGCCAGACACCACGACTCCGCTATTCGTGTACCCAATCCAGCCGTTCGGCGGATACCCCACAGGTTCGTCATCTTCGGCGCAGTTTTCATGACCGCCTTCCATATTTGGATCTACGAACCTTGGGAGGCAAGTGAGCACCTCCACTCGACGAAACGACTCAAACGTGACCTTCGGTGGGCCAACTGTAGGAAGACGATAATCAAACGTGGTTTCGTATTTTTGCTCGACTGCGGAAGGGTTCTGAAAACGCCACGTCTTTACGTTCTCGACAGCGGCGCTTTGCAACAGGGATTCTCCTTTTACCGCCTTAACATCGGAGGGTTCAATGGCGTTCGCTGCTGGAGTGAAAATCACCTTCACCGACCTTTGAATGCGTGCCTGGCAAGCTAATGGAGGGTGCTTCGGTATATTCGCCGAAATCAAGATGGGGTCGCTGTCCATAGCCGCGATCTCATCGAGTCCCACCGCCGTTATGGGGGCTTCTCCTGGTCCTTCGACCATCACACCACAGACGGGCGGACATCCGTCCAATTCCAAAACCAAATCCACCGACTGGTTTCTACCGGGCGGCACGATGACGTGGTGAGTCGCCCGCCTGAAAGCTGGAAATTGCGCTGAAATGTCGTACTCACCAGCGTCCAAGCTGATGGATAGCCTCCCCTTGTCGTCGGTTTTTTCGCTTAGGTGACGTGCCGGAAGTGAGGATAGCGAGTCGATCCCGACCTCTGATTGGGAAATTGGTGCTCCGCTGGGGTCAGTCACGAGAACGTTGAGAAGCGACCTGCTTTGCCTCTGTTGCGCTGTTCCAGGGGCAAGGCAGAGGACGATCAACAAACCGACAAACGCACCGCTGGCTATGCGGCGAAACATGGGCGAGAGCTTACCACGGGCGGGAGGAATCAATGCTACAGCCGGTCACACTGAGGACTCATCGACCGTCGGTATTAGTTCTGTAAGCAGCCGGACCTGTAAGCCGAATTCTGTCCGCCTTGCGGCGGGACGGTCATTCCTCTGGGCCCGACATTACTGCGGGGCTCAAGCGACCTACCCGGAGGTTTGACGCACCGAGCCGGCACGTGCGGAAGCTTGTGGGCCTCCGCTTCCTCCCTATTTGGTCTTGCTCCGTGTGGGGTTTGCCATGCCCGCGACATTACTGCCGCGGCGGTGCGCTCTTACCGCACCTTTTCACCCTTACCCTTGCGGGCGGTATATTTTCTGTGGCACTTTCCGTCGAACGGACTTGAATCCGCCCTCCCGGACGTTATCCGGCACACTGCTATGCGGAGTTCGGACTTTCCTCCCCCTCTGCTTGACGCGTCAGGAGCGACCGTCCGGTCCGGCTGCTAACAGGGTCATTATATAGGGTGGGCGGAGTGCCCTTGCGCTCGGGGCAAACTTGCCCTCCTCTGGTAGACTTAGGCCACGTTTTATCCGCCGTCCTGGCGGGTTGAACCCCGGGTGTTCATGAACACAGTTGAAGCCATCCGTCTGGCCCTGCAATCGCTTTGGGCGAACAAGCTGCGGTCCGCGCTCACCTTATTGGGCGTCGTGATCGGCGTCGCCGCGGTGATTGCGGTGGTCACGTTCGTCAGCGGGCTCAACCGCTATGTGGCTGAACGGATTTTCCGGCTGGGCACGGACGTGTTCATCGTTTTCAAGTCGTCGCCGGCGTCGCCCGATCCCGATCACGTGCTCGAGGGCGAGAAGCGCAAAAACTTCACACTGGATGATTACCGTGCGGTGCTCGACGCATGCAAGCAGTGCACCGTGGTGGGTGCTTCATTGCGCAACCAGAGTGGGCACATCAAATTTGGCTTGCAGGCGATTAACGACGCAACCGTCCAAGGCGTGACGCCTTCGATGGGGCCGATCTACGACGTCGACCTCGAAACCGGACGCATGCTGAACGAGACTGATCTCAACAATCGGTCTCCGGTGGTAGTGGTGGGAACGGACATCGTCGAGAACCTGCTGTCTGGCGCAGACCCGATCGGCAAGGAAATTCGCGTGGATGGCTGGACCTACCAGGTCGTCGGTGTTGGCGTGAAGAAAGGCAAGACTCTCGGCCAGAGTCTTGACAACTATGTGATGATGCCGATCACCTCGTACATGAAGCAGTATGGCGAGCACCAGGACATTCGGATTTCCGGCAAGGCCACGGGAATTGGTCCGGCGTTGACTGCGGCGATGGATGAAGCGCGCGTGGTGCTGCGGTCGCGGCGGCACGACCTTCCCGGAGCGGACGATAGTTTTGATATTGAAACCAACGCCAGTTTACTGGGTATCTGGTCGAACCTGACGGGCACGTTTTTTATTGCGATGATTGGTATCGCTTCGATCTCGTTGATCGTGGGCGGCATTGTGATCATGAATATGATGCTGGTCGCGGTTACGGAGCGAACGCGGGAGATTGGCGTGCGCAAGGCTTTGGGCGCGAAGCGGCAGGATGTGCTGCTGCAATTCTTGATTGAGTCGGTGGTGCTTACCGTGATAGGCGGTGCCGGCGGCGTGGCTGCCGGGGCACTGGTGGCAAAGACGGTCACGCTACTGATCGGGATGCCTTCGTCGCTGCCGGTCTGGGTGATACCGATTGCGTTGATCGTGTCGGGAACTATCGGTGTGTTTTTTGGAGTTTATCCGGCGAAGCGGGCGGCAATGCTGGATCCGATTGTGGCGTTGCGATTCGAGCTATAAACCATGGTAGGACGAAGCGAAATCGGCGAAGTTTTCCAGATGGCGTCGGACACAATCCGCGCCAACAAGATGCGCTCTGGCTTGACGGTGCTGGGCATTGTCATCGGAGTGGCAGTGGTGATCGGCATTTCGTCGATCGTCCGCGGGCTGAATGACAACGTGAGCCAGCTCATCACCAGCATGGGCTCCAACATTATTTTTGCCTTTCACATTGAGCCCTTCACTTTTGGCCGACCCACAGAAGAAATGCGCATGCGCAAAGAGCTTACCTTCGACGACGCGCTGGCAATGCGCGATTTGCCGCACGTGAAGGCAGTGAGCGCGGGAATACGGTATTTCCGTCCTGAGCTGGGCGTCGGAAGTTACGCGATCAAATATCAGGGACGGAAGATCAAGAACACGATTCTTGAGGGCGACACTTCCGCGGTAAAAGATGTGTTCGATCTCAAGCTGGCACAGGGAAGATATTTCGCTGACGTCGACGATGAGCGCCACGCTTCGGTGATCGTAATCGGGCACGACACTGCCGAGGCTCTTTTCCCAGGCGAAAGCCCTCTGGGAAAAGAGATCAACATTGAAGGGCAGTTGTTCACCGTGATCGGAGTGAACGAGCAAGTAAAGTCGGTGTTCGGCGGCGGGAAGAACCCAGACGACAACATCGTCTATTTTCCGCTGAGCACGTTTAAGAAGCTGCATCCCGAACTGAAGCAGCATTGGATTAGTGTTAAAGCCACCTCGCATGCAGCAATCCCGCTGGCAATCGACGAGATTCGCGAACTGCTGCGGCGAAGACGCAAAGTCCCCAACAGCAAGCCGGATAACTTCGCGGTGTTTACCCAGGATTCCATTTCCGATGTCTGGAACCAGATTACCGGCGCGGTGTTCATCTTCATGTTTGCGGTGTCGAGCGTGGCCCTGCTGGTGGGCGGCGTGGGCGTGATGAACATCATGCTGGTCTCGGTCACCGAGCGCACGCGGGAGATAGGTGTGCGCAAGGCCATTGGCGCGCGGAAAGGTGACATCCTGCTGCAATTTACGTTTGAGGCGGTAATGCTTACGGCAGCGGGCGGCATTATGGGGATTCTGATTGGGGCCGCCGTGACCGGAGTGATCCCGTTGCTGTTCCCTTCGCTTCCGGCAAGCATGTCGGTTTTCTGGACGGTGTTTTCCTTTAGCGCCTCTGCGTTTATCGGGTTGGTGTTTGGGATCTATCCGGCCTGGAAGGCGGCGAATCTGGATCCGATTGAATCTTTGCGCTACGAGTAACCCGCCACCGATTGACACGGATCTTCACGGATTTTTTATCTGAGTGAATCCGTGAAGATCTGCGGCCCTGTTTTTCCTGCCTTTGGTAAGCTTCAACCTTCATGGTTCATTCCATTCTCAAAGTTTGTACAGCGGTCTGCGTGCTCGCCACGTTTGGCGGCTTCTTCTATACGCTGATTTCGCTTTGGGGAGCAGTGCAATTTCTTTGGCAGCGGAAGGCGTGGGCTACCGGCGATTTGCCCGCGGTTTCCCTTCTTAAGCCGTTGAAGGGGATCGATCCGGAAATGCTGGCTTGCCTTCGCAGCCATTGTGTCCAGGACTATCCGGAGTACGAGATTGTTTTTGGGGTGAGCGAGGCCGGCGACCCCGCGATGGCCGCGGTCGAGCAACTAAAGACCGAGTTCCCTTCCCTCGAGATCACCCTGGTGCTATGCGAGAAGCGCATTGGAGCAAACACCAAGGTCAGCACCTTGGCGCAGATGGTGCCGCTAGCGCGTCACGAATATTTTGTGGTGAACGACAGCGACATCCAGGTGAGTCGAGACTATCTTCATCGCGTGCTGGCGCCTTTGGCTAATCCGACGATTGGATTGGTGACTTGTCTATATCGAGGAGTACCAGCGGCCACGTTGGGGTCATGGCTGGAGTCGCTCGGAATTGTGGAGTTTGCCAGCGGCGTGCTGGCGGCGCGATTGCTGGAGCGTGGGATTCGCTTTGGGCTGGGATCTACGCTGGTGTTTCGGCGAGCCGGCCTCGCGGCCATCGGGGGTTTCGATGCATTCGCGGATTACCTTGCCGACGACTATCAGCTTGGACATCGCCTGGCTGCGGGTGGCTCAGTCGTTGAGCTTTCGCACACGGTGGTCGAGACCTTCTTGCCGCCCTATTCGCTCTCTGGATTCGTGTCGCACCAGTTGCGCTGGGCCCGGACGGTGCGTGATTCTCGGCGTTGGGGCTATGCCGGAATGGTAGTCACTCACTACCTGCCGTGGGCATTGCTCGCGTTAATGTTCTCCGGCGGTAGCGGCTGGGCGTGGTTTCTTGTGGCAGCCGCATTTGTGATTCGCGCAACGTCAACTCTGGCGGTAGGACGAGGTGTTTTGAATGATCGGCGGACGTTTTGGTATTTGCCGCTGATTCCGTTGCGCGATCTGCTGGCTGGCGTGGTGTGGATTGGTGGCTGTTTTGGACACATCGTTAAGTGGCGGGGAGAGCGATTTTCGCTTCGGCATGGACGCCTGAAGAAAATAGTTTAGCGGGCTGGCGTGTCCTTTCGGTACGCTCGCCCCACACGGCATCTTTACAATAAATTACAATAGCAGTTTGTCCCCAAGGCGGCATTTTTAGCTTTTCGTGAATGCTTGCGAGGAATTTGAATGAGTAGAGTTTTGGTAACAGGTGGCGCCGGTTTCATTGGCAGCCATCTATGTGAAGCTTTGTTGCAACAGGATGACGAAGTATTTGTTGTCGACGATCTTTCGACCGGGCGGATGGACAACCTTCGCCGCATTCAGGACGACCAGAACTTTCATTTTGTCGAGGGATCCATTCTGGATTTCCCTTTACTCGAAACCTTGACCAAAAAAGTCGATTCGATCTTCCATCTCGCGGCTGCGGTCGGCGTGCAGAAGATCATCGAAACCCCGGTGGAGTCGATTGAGATCAATGTGCTCGGCAGCCACAATGTGCTGACGCTGGCGGCGCGCTGCAAGAAGCCGTGTCTGATTACTTCGACTTCCGAGGTCTACGGGAAAAGCACCAAACAGCCGTTCACCGAAGACGACGATGTGGTGTATGGACCGACGACCAAAAGCCGGTGGAGCTACGCAGGTTCGAAAGCAATCGATGAATTCCTTGGGCTGGCGTATCACCAGAGCCAGAAACTTCCGATCGTGATCGCCCGGCTATTCAACACTACCGGGCCGCGGCAGACGGGGCGGTACGGCATGGTGTTGCCGCGGTTTGTAGATCAGGCTTTGCGGGGCGAGCCGATCACAGTGTTTGGCAGCGGCCGGCAGTCGCGCTGTTTTGCCGATGTGTCGGACGTGGTGCGAGGGTTGCTTTTGCTGGCGGACCATCCGGGAGCGGCAGGGCAGGTGTTTAACATCGGCAATCCGGAAGAGATTTCGATTGGCGATCTGGCCAAACTGGTAAAGAAACAGACGCGGAGCGCATCCGAGATCAGGTTGATTCCTTACGACGAAGCTTACCAGCCGGGGTTTGAAGATATGGAACGGCGCGTTCCGAATATCACGAAGGTTTCGCGCCTGGGCTATGCGCCCAAGATCAAGTTAAAGGAAATTATCGGGCGGGTGATCGCGAGCAAGCAGCAGGAACTTGAGCCGGTAGAAATGCCGGTTACGATGGGTCTGCCGGATCCGTTGCGGGCCGGTGTTGCGGAATAATTTTTCCCCCGTCGCTGAACTGATAAGTTTCACCGCGCCAGAAAAAAGTCCGGCTCACGAAGCTGCCCCCCCAGGTGCAGAAGCCCAGCAGGTCGCGCAAAGGGTAAAGCCAGCACAGGCCCAACGCGCGCCGGTCGCGCAAGACTCCCCAACCTACGGTCAAACACTGCGCCATTCGATTAAGAAATGCCCACGCGAGTAAAACGGCTCCTACGAGCGGATGGCCTAACGCCGCCGCTGCAATAAATCCTAGAATTCCAAAGGGCATGGCGAACGTCAGGCCGGTGCCGATGTGGCCTTTGGGGCGGGAGTAGCGCGTGCTCTTCATCCATCGAAGCTGGTCCCCGAAAGTCTCCCGGAACGAGCGCGGCATAAGCACGTGTTCGACGAAGTGATGGGAAAGCAGGACGCGATATCCAGCCTTCCAGATTTCATGCCCTAGAACGAAATCATCGGAATAGTAGTCGCGGGTCGAACTGATGCCGCCGATTTTTTCGAGCACGTCGCGGCGCGTGGCCATGACTGCACCCATGGCGAAGCGCATGCCTTCCATCATGTCGGCGACCATCACACCGGATGGCATCTCGACCGACATTCCTAAAGCTTCCAGAGTTGACCAGAGGCCGGGGGCAGGAACGCCGCGATAGAAGCAGGTTGCGAGGCCGTTCTCTGGGACCAGCAATGGCGGAATCAGGTTGCGAATAAAATCGGGAGCCACTTTGATGTCGCTGTCGGTGATGATCAGGTGATCAAACGAGGATTCGGCGATCATCTTGTCGAGCGAAAACACTTTCGCGTTAGGCCATGACGGAAAGCCGGAGATAACCGTTTTGCTTTTTACGTTGGGATAACGCCGGCGCATTTCTTCCGCGACTTGCAGAGCGGCATTGCTAGCATCTCGAGCGCCGAAGACGATTTCAAAGTTGGGATAGTCCTGCTGAAAAAAACTTTCGATGTTTTCCGCGAGGCGTGGCTCCATGCCATGGACTGGCTTGAGCAGTGTGACCGGCGGAAGAAGATCTTTCGAAGTCGTCGCTGCCTCATGGCGCGCGGCGTTGGAAAGCCTTGTGTAGCGCGCCACAGCGGCGAATACCATGCCGAGGAAAACCGTCGAACTCAACGTCCCGATAAGCGCAACCAACAGCAATAGCAGCCACAACCAACCCGAGCTGGAGACCCCAAGTCCCATAATGCCTAGCGGATTATAACTGCGCGTAACGGCATTCAGTCGTTGGGAGGATGGTTCATCAGAATGGACTTGCCGCCGTTCTGGGCAAGAAGGTAACGCGGGGTACCGTGAAGTTCTTTCGGATCTTCCTGATCAGTCCAAAGAAAAATGCGCGCAGGGGATACCCAGAGCTGGTCGAATGAGGATTGAGTTTCGAAGACGTGAGGAGCGTCGGGAAATTGTGAGCCATACCAAAGATTGCCGCCACGCGCATGCAGCACACGCAGCGGAATGCCGGTGTAGAAATTCAGTGTCGAAGCATTTTCGTATTCTCCGTCGACCACAATGAGATCACCCGGGTGAAAGGTCTTGCTAATCGCCGTCGCCAATTGCTTCGACGATAGTATGGGAGAAAATGTCACGAAAGCCGAGTGCACACAGGCGAGAATTACGATCATCATGGCTACCAGCGCAGTGTTTCCGGCTTTGGCGCGGTTGCGGCGGCGGAAGAACCAGCTCAGGCCGGATCCGATAAATAATGCGAGAACAAAACCCAACAGAGGCACGCGGAATGCGCCGAGGGCTTGCGGAGTGAGGTCGAGAAAATGTCCGAAAGAGAGCGCGTAGTCCTGAGGATTTTTCTTCAACAACTCCGATAGGTCAGTCCCGGGGGCCGGGGCCTTCGACAAAGACGTCAGCCAGATTCCGACTACAAGCGCGAGCGATCCCAACACAAACAGTCCGATAGATGAACGAATTCCGGCGGAGCGCTCTCTACTGTTCTTGTCGGAGCTTTGCTCTCGCGCCAGCCATGCTCCGACTAACAGAGCCAGGCCGGGCAGCGCGGGAATGGTGTAATACTCCTGCCGCGTCGAAAAACTAAAGAACACCAGAATTACCAAGGCCCACAGCAAAAACAGGAAGCTCGATCCTTTCAATTTTTTGAGTGCCTGCGGCAGGAATGCGACCCAGGGAATGAGCCATAGCAACAGCAACGCCCAGAACAAAAATAGCGGGACCGTGTCGTAGTCGCGAGGCACGCGTTTGTTGAGATAGCGAAGGAAGTGTTCATTGATGAAGTAAAACCAGAAAAAGCCGCGCATCGGGCCCTGGTCGGGGTTTCTCAGACCGGCGAGAATGTGCCAAGGTGCCGCGACAATCAGCAGAACCAAGGTGCTTGAGATAAGGCGCAGGCGAAGCAAGTGCCTCAGGTTGCCAGCGAACAACAAGTACAGGCCGATGATCGCGACCGGAAATACCAGGCCGATCAGGCCTTTGGTCAAGGTGTTCAGCGCGCAGGTGACCGCGAGACCCCAGCAAGTCCAGCGTGTGGGAGGGTTTTCGTCGAGCGATTTCAAGAAGAAATAGAAACTCAGCGCCAGCCAAAGACCCACCAGAACATCGGGAATTAAAAATCTCGTGAATAAATAGGGCCCCAGCGCCGTCGCCATCACTACGGCGGAGTAGAGACCAGCGCGTTCACTGTAAGCCTGCGTGCCTAGCAAATAGGTCGCCAGCAAAAGCGCCAACACACCCAGCATCAAGGGAAGACGCGTGCTCCACTCGGAAACTCCGAAAACGGCGTAGCTGGCGGCAACACTCCAATAGATGAGCGGGGCCTTTTCCAGATAGCGAATGCCGTTGGCGTGCAGTGTCACCCAGTCGTGGCTCGACACCATCTCGCGCGCGGCTTCCGCATGGACGGTGTCGGCGTCATCCAGCAGCGCCGGAGTAAACATGGTGGCGGCGTAGATGATGGTCCAGAGAATTACGAGAAGTATGACTGATGATCTGCGAAGTTGTTTATGTGAAGCTTGCGCCAGGGGAAATTCCATGCAGTGTCCGAACCATGATTATAAGGAAGTTCAGGCGGGCGTGGCGATTCCGGAGGAGAGTATTTCGCGCACTTTGCTGGCCATTGAGCGCAGAGTGAAAGGTTTTTGCAGGAAGCGGTTGGCAACGTCGAAGATGCCCTGGCGCAACAACGTGTTTTCGGCGTAGCCGGAAACGAATAAGACCTTGGTCTGCGGGCGCTCGATGGCCATCTGCTCGGCCAAACGAGCGCCGCCGATTTGCGGCATGATCACGTCGGTGATCATCAGATGAATTTCGTGAGGATAGTCGCGCGCGATAGCGAGCGCCTCTTCGCCGTTCTTGGCGATGAGGACGTGGTAGCCGCTCATGGTGAGGAATTCGGTGGTTGATTCGCGGACTGCGGCTTCGTCTTCCACCAGCAACAGGGTTTCGGTCCCGCTTGCAAGAGCCTGCAAGACGGGGGAAGCGGGCACGGCTTCCTGCACCGGCGACTCGACTTGCGGCAAATAAATCTTAAACGTGGTGCCGAGACCCAGTTCGCTGTAGACCCAGATGAAGCCGCCGCTCTGTTTGATGATTCCGTAGACGGTGGCAAGGCCGAGGCCGGTACCGAGGCCTTCTTCTTTGGTTGTGTAGAACGGTTCGAAAATATTGGCGAGATGTTCCGGGGCGATGCCTCCGCCAGAATCGGAGACGATCACGACGACATAGTCGCCGGGCGCGACCATGGGATGTCCGGTGACGTAGTCGGCGTCCACGTTCACGTTCGCGGTTTCGAGTGTGAGCTTTCCGCCGTGTGCCATGGCGTCGCGGGCATTAGCGGCCAGGTTCATCACCACTTGCTCGATTTGTACTGGGTCAGCTTTTACCTTGGCTAATTTGGGAGCCGGAATGAAGCTGAGTTCGATGTCCTCTCCGATGAGGCGCGGCAGCATGCGGCAGACTTCTTCGATCACGCGATTGAGATTGAGGATTTGCAGAGACTGCATCTGCTTGCGACCGAAGGCAAGAAGTTGACGCGTAAGATCGGCGGCGCGACGGGAGGCTGCGAGAATCTCCTGCACTCTGCGACGCGAGGGATCGTTTTCTGGCAACGCTTCTATGGTCAGCTCGGAATATGCGCTGATGACCATCAGCAAATTGTTGAAGTCGTGAGCCACCCCGCCAGCGAGGCGGCCAATGGCATCCATTTTCTGTGCCTGCTGAAGCTGCGATTCGAGGTTCCGCTTTTCGGTGATGTCGCGATCGTTGGAGATGAAATGGGTGACGCTTCCGTCGGCGTCGCGCAGGGGCGTGATGGTTTTCTCGGCAAAATAAAGCTCGCCACTTTTTTTACGGTTGATCATCACGCCGCGGAAGACTTGTCCGCCGAGAATGGTCTCCCACATTGTCTGGAAGAACTCTGGCGGATGTTTTCCTGATTTGAAGCTGCTGGGGGTGTGGCCGATAAGATCCTGCCGCTCGTATCCGGTCAATTTTTCGAACGCCGGATTAACGTACTCGATGATTCCCTCACGGTCGGTAATGATCACCAGGTCGGCGGATTGCTCGACCGCGCGCGACAATTTGCGCACCACATCTTCCGCCTTCTGGCGTTGGCGGTCTTTGCAGTACATATCGATGGCATATCGAATGGCGCGCGTGATCGACGATTCGTCGAGCGTCGAGGTCTGCACCAGATCGTAGGCTCCGGCGTTGATTGCGGCGGCGACAGTGACCTGGTCGATGTGGTCGCTGAGGAAAATTACTGGCGTCTGGAGGCCCGACTCCCGCAAGTCGTGCAGCAAGGTGAGCGCCTCGCCGTCGGCCGGTTTGTACTCGCACAACAGGAGATCGTAGTTCGACTCAAGCATGCGTTGCAGAGCGTCTTCAGCAGAGGCGACATGATCGAGTTCGAGACTCCCGTCGCCCGCGCGAAGCAAGAGTTCGCGCAGGTGAATGAACTCGGGCTCGCCGCTACCGATCAGCAGCAAGCGCATTTGGATGTTGCCGCTTCGCGATTCTTCAGAGCACATGCTAAGTGCTACATCGGACAGGTGATGCGTCGGCGTTTGGACAAAGCAAGGGTGAACTGTTGGGCAAATGTGGACGTTTGCCATTTAGGGAATAGCGATGAATTCGGGAATCGGTTTCGAGTTCGAGGTTTCGCGAAACTTGAAACTGGAAACTCGAAACGGCCTTCTAGCTTATCCAGGAGAGCCATGCCCAGCCCACGAGCATGGTGGCTATGGTGATGGGAAAACCTACGCGGAAATAATCCCAGAAGCTTATGCGCACAGTGGGTTTCGCCGACTCTACGACGATGATGTTGGCTACGCTGCCGGTAATGGTTAGATTGCCGGCGAGCGTCGACGCCATAGCCAGGACCAACCACGCAGTGTGTGGCTGGGCGAATCCCGGAACTAGTGATTTCAGTAGCATCACTGCGGGCACGTTGCTCACGATGTTACCGAGAAGGGCGATGACGACGGTAAAGATCCCCAAGCGTTGCAGATCCCAATGCTGGCCGATACGAAGCAGGCTGCCGACGATTCCTGCCCGCTCGGCACCGCCAACGATCAAAAACAATCCTACGAAGAAGACCAGCAATCCCCAATCGACTTCTTTGTAGAGTTCGCGGGGCTCGCGGGTGCGCGTGATGAGCAGCACCGCCGCTCCGAGTGCGGCCATCATCGCGGGAGGGATGCCGAAGAAAAACCCGATCACGACTGCCGTGGCTACGATTACCGGCTTGGACAATTGCGAGAGATTGAGCACCGGGACTGGAATGGTCTCGGTGAGCGAAGCCACAGGCGGATGTTTGCGGAAGAACACCCAGTGCAGGATTACCCAGTCGATAAGAAGTCCGACTACGGCGACTGGTCCCAGATGAAACATGAAATCGCGATAGCTGATGGCGGAGAACGATCCGACCAGCATGTTCTGGGGATTGCCGGTGATGGTAGCGACGCTTCCAATATTCGAAGCGGTGGCGACCGCCAGCAGGTAAGGCAGCGGAGCCAACCGCATGCGCTGGGTGACGGTGAGAACAAACGGCACCATGATCAGGCAGACGATGTCGTTGACGAAAAACGCGGATAGGACTCCGCTGGTTAGGATTACGGCCGGTAACAACAAGGAAGGCTTGAGGCGCTGCAAAACCAGGACGGCATTCCACTCGAAAAAGCCGGAAAGCTTGAGACTGCCCACGATCAGCATCATGGAGAAGAGTAAGACAACGGTGGAAAAATCGATGTAATCGAGCGCCTGATGCGGCAGCACGATTCCGCCGGCAACCATGGCGACCGCACCGATAATTGCCGCACCGGGCCGGTCGAGCTTGAGCCAGGGAAATTTCCCCAGGGCAAAAACCGAATAGCTGGCAATAAAAATCACGTACGCAGCCACAATACGAGCGTCAGACATTGTGGCTGGTGCGAAGTATGCCATCCTCCGCTGGAGGATAGCAGATTGGCGTTTTCTTACACCTGGGGCGCAATCGCCTCCCAGGCTTTTGTCAAAAAGCAAAAGCGCCCAGATTTCTCTGGGCGCTTCCTAAAATCTCAATCCGTTACCCAACGTGCTTGTCGAGCGCCTTCTGGATCGTCTCTTTTGCCACATAGCCGACGATCTGCTCTTTCACCTGGCCGCCCTTGAATACCAACAGGGTTGGGATGCCGCGTACACCGTAGCGCATCGGGGTGGCGCTGTTGCGATCCACATCCATTTTGCCGATCTTTGCCTTGCCCTGGTACTCGGTCGCGAGCTCCTCAACGATTGGGGCGATGGCGCGACAAGGACCACACCAAGCTGCCCAAAAATCCACGAGCACGGGCTGCTCTGACTTCAGTACATCCGAGTCGAAATTCGCATCATTTACTTCGAAAATCGCATCACTTGCCATCGTTCCTCCGTTTGAGCCAGTTGTCCTCGCGGACCCGACCGGCGTTTATAAGCCTTTGAACATCCTAGCACTTGTATTGGATGCAGCGGGTCGCCAGAAGTCGCAACCCGCGCCGAAGGTCACTACACCTAAAGTTCGATGTGGGACACAAAAAAGAACGTCCCAAGCCTTGCGGCCCGGGACGTCTCTGGCAGCCCTCCCCCAGGTCTGCCAAAACAACGAGGCTGATAGTAGAGCAGGCCCACAGAGCCGTAAACGTCACAGTCGTAATCTGCAGAGTGGTTACAGTAACGCGCAAAGTAACCAGAAGGGGGTTGAACGTCCAAGTCTATCTAGCAGACTTTGTGAGGGTTAGAAGGCGAGGACGGGTAATACGGGATCGCCTGTAGGAGCGATTTCCACAGCTTACTTCTTGTGCCAACTCGCTCCGCTGTTGGACGTTCTCCACTCGCCGTGGGACGTGATCAACTTACCGTGACGGGAGTCCGAGAAGTCGATGCGAACGATGTCTTCGGCGAGCGCTTCATTGCTCGCAGTCGGGATTACATGCACCCACTGTGCGCCGTTGTCCACGGAATGATAGAGCACACCTCGCGCTCCGCCGACCCACAATTCCATGCCCATTACCGACAGCGCGCGGAACTGGCCATCCTGATCGAAGGGGATATTTTCCCAAGTCGCGCCGGCGTCGGAGGAGCGCCGCAACTTGCCATCGGAAAGTATCCAGCGAACCGACGCAACGGAAAGATCGGCGTTACGCATTCCATTGACCGTCGCCGAGCTAAACTCTGCGGTTGAGAGAACGCTTTTCTTGTCTTTCTCTTTCGCTTGCAGAGCGTCTTGCTTTCGCGGAGCAGCGGGCGCGGCAGATTCGGCTTTCGCCAAGCTGGTGTTGGCGGTGCGAACGGTGGAGTCTGCTTGAATTTCGGCCGGTTTCGGCCGGTCGCCGACCTCGGCAATCTGGGGCGGAGGAGGGGCCGCCGGGCCTATGCCAGCACCCGAACCACTGCCTATACCGCTCGCGGATTCCATCGGCGATGAGACCCCAGCGCGCCCGCTTGATTTGAACGCTTCATCCAGAGGACTCGCTGGCTTGGCTGCCGCTCTACTTGGCGCGCGATGTTCGTTCGCTTGTGGCGATCGCGTCTCCATTCGCAACGGCTCCGCCTGCTTGAGAACTTCCGCGACCTGTTGCTCGGGCGCTTTGCTTGCAGTGATTGTTCCCGGCGGAAGCACTGCCACGGTCGCTTGCTTGGGATGGCGTGTCAAAAACACAATTCCCGCAACAATCACAGCGCACGCAGCCAAGGCCCCCCAACGCAAACTGAATCCGTGACGTGGTGCAGTCAGGGCAGCGGGAGCTGCGACCATCGCACGCGGAGCCATTCCAGCCGCAGCGGCCATCGCAATCTCTTGTTCCCGTTCGGGCAGGGCGAGAGAAGCGATTTCGCGGCAAGTGGAGCACACCGACAGATGCTGCAATACCTCGCCGCGCTCGCGCACGAAGAGCGCACCCTCGCTGAAAGCCGACAGCAGGTTGGCGTCGGGGTGTTCGCTGGGAGGCGGCGCCGCCAGCCGCGCCTGCACGATTTTTGGAACGTCTTCCATTTGCTGCGTCTAATCTTTCCCTTCGCTCGCCGGACCCTTCTTATCAGGGAACGTCGCAATTTCCGTTTTTTGCGTCAAATGCTTGCGAATATTTAGCTGCAGGTCCCGGACATCCGCGTCGAGCGCCTCTTCGGACTGGCGGCGGCTCATGCCTTTTTGGCCCAGATTATTAAGAATTTGCTTGCGAAGAGCTTTCGCGAGTTTGTCGAGCTTGCGGCTGATAGTCGATTCGTGGACAGAAAGCGTGCGCGCGATATCCGCAAGCGTACACCGATCGAGATAGTACGACGCCAGCACGAAACGGTCGTCGGGAGCAAGGCTTGCGAGAGCCTCTCCAGTGGCCGCCTCCAGGCGCGGATCGACCGTCGCTGGCGGCGCTTCATTTTTCGCCACAAACTGTGTTCCGTCTTCTTCCTCGCCGTCGAGGCTGACTAGTTTCCGCTGCCGGCGGTACTTATTCACGAACTCCTGCGCCATCACGGTACGCAGCCAGCCTTCGAGCGAACCGCGTCCCGTATAGGAAGCAAGTTTCGAAACCCGTTGGCCATCTCGTGCAGTGGTTCCGTAGAGGTCGCCGTAAATGCCGTCGGCCAACTCGCGCGCCGCCGAGGCTTCGCGCGCGATGTATCCCGCAATGTCGTAGAGCTTGACGCGAAAGCGAGTCAGGAAGACTTCCCACGCGTGCTCGTTCCCCATTGCGCAGGCGCGAGCCAACGCGAGGTCTTCGATGCGCAGGCTGGAGTAAAGTTCGCGGAGATCAAAGGTCGAACCCGACGGCTGATACTTTGCTGCAATCTCATCCAGGATGCCGCCGAACTGCTCGCGGCTGAGTTGGTAGTCCACTGCGCCGCTCTTGGTGTAAAGCCCGGCGACAAGCGAAGCCAGCCCTTGCGAGATCTCCACCACGGGTTGTGCGGCGTCCGTCATTTCAGCAAGGCGCTTGAAATTTTAGATGCAAGAAGGGGGAACCGTTCGTTCTTTGAACAGGCGTAATTGTAGCGCGTTGCAGCCGGCGATGGACCGGATGTCCACGTGGTGACAACGCCAGTATCGCGCCTTTGGAGGTCGAAATGAATTGGAAAATTTGGCTTATGGTGGCAGGTCTGGTGGGGCTGGTGGCGGTGGTAATCCCGTGTCTTAAAGCGCATGCTGGAGAGACCGTAAAATTCTCCGGTTACAAAGCGCTTACGCCGATTCGTCACGGCAGCCTGACGGTATTTCCCGTGGTGGCCGCGGGATCGCATGACACACACGAATTTCTGACGCTCGACGAAGGACTACGCTCGGGCGAGGTTGTGGTCAGCGAATACGGCAGCGTGCAACCGCTCATACGGCGCCGCGTTGTCCCGATGTACGAACGTCGCGATCAGGCGGAAGTTAACCGGCTGGTGTTGCTAAACAATTCGCAACGCCCGTTAATCTTGCTCGCGGGCGAAATCGTCACCGGCGGCAAACAAGACCGCGTGATTGGCAAGGACCGCCTGGTCCCGGCGGAGAGCGATCCCGTCGATCTCAGTGTATTTTGCGTCGAACCCGGGCGCTGGGTTGGGTCCACGTCCAAGTTCGGAGGGCTGGCTTCTTCCATGGCGCAGCCAAATATAAGGGCGCGTGCTATGTCGTCCAAAAATCAGGAGATGGTTTGGTCAGAAGTTCGCAAGGCACAGGCGGAGATGTCGAACAACCTTTCGGCGCCTGCGGCGGCCGAGGTGCGGGATACGAGCTCCTACGCCACCGTCATGCAAAATGGCGAAGTGCGTGAGAAAGTTGACGCCGTCGCCGCTCCCATGGAACGCGATTATCGCAGCCTGATTCAGCAACTCCGCGAGCGCAACGCCGTCGGCGTGGTGGTTGCGGTGAACGGCAAAATTATCTGGGCCGACATTTTTGCCAGCACCGATCTCCTCCAGAAATACTGGGCAAAACTTGCACGCTCTTACGCGGCCGAAGCAGTCATCGCGCGGTCGTCGGGCGGAGAAGTCGAGATCAAATCAGCGCAGCAATTTCTCGACGATATGGAGGGCCGGCACCAGACAGTGGAAAGTGAGCCCGGACTCTATCGCCATACGGAAGTTTCCGGTGACGGGTTCAAAGCCTTCGAGTTGATGTCATTGCTGCCGAAAACCGGCTTCGACCTTCACGTTGCCAAAATGGCGGATTAGATCTTCACGGTGGGCTTGCGGGTGCCTTGGGAAATTCCGACTACCAGTTGGGAGACTTCCATCCAGGCGGCGCGGGCGGCGGTAGTGGTATTGATCAGCGGCACGCCAAATAAGGCTACCGTCGCGGCATTCGCGAAGCCATGCCAGCGCTCGAGTTGCAAAAACTCGGAAGCGGGCTGCGATTTTTCCGGTACGCCGGTGTTCATAAAATCGAGTGTAAGTCCGCCCGAAGAGAGCGGAAAGTTACCTCAGGGGGAGGGAGCAGTTACCAGAGGGCCACATCAAAATGGCTAAGTGATTGGATGGTTCCAAACACTAACCATTTATACTGCGGCAATGGCGCTGAGGCGAGTGTCAACGAGACTGGCGATATTCCTCATGGCCGTCTTGGTCTTCCCGCAACTCGGCCAGAGCTACTCGGTATTGACCCACGAACAGATCGTTGACCTGCTCTGGAAGGACCAAATCCAGCCGCTTCTGCTGAAGCGCTTTCCAAAATCGACTGACGACGATCTTCGCAAGGCCCACGCTTACGCCTACGGCGGATGCGTTATCCAGGACATGGGCTACTATCCCTTCGGAAATCATTATTTCAGTGATCTGGTCCACTACGTTCGCAGCGGCGATTTCGTGGAAAACCTGTTGCGCGACTCCTCCGACCTGAACGAATATGCTTTCGCGCTGGGAGCCCTTTCGCATTATGCCGCCGACAACAGTGGGCATCCCACCATCAATCGCGTGGTGGCGATCGAGTTCCCAAAGCTGCGAAAGAAGTACGGCGATTCGGTCACCTACGCCGAGGATCCAAAGGCGCACATCCGCACCGAGTTCGGATTCGATATGGCCCAGGTCGCCAGAAACCGCTACACCTCAGACCGCTACCACGACTTCATCGGCTTTGAAGTCTCGAAGGAATTGCTGGAGCGCTCTTTTCAGGAGACCTACGACATTAAATTGAGCGATGTGTTTGCTGACCTGGATCTCGCGATCGGTAGCTACCGTCGCAGCGTGAGCAGGCTGATCCCGGGAATGACGCGCGTAGCACTGCTTTCGCGCAAAGATCAACTAATCAAGGAAGTGCCAAACTTCGACCGTAAGAAATTTCTCTATAACCTTTCGCGCAGCGACTACAACAAGGAATGGGGCACCAAGTATCGACGGCCTGGTCTGGGTACGCGCATCCTGGCATTCTTCTTGAAGCTGGTTCCGAAAATTGGACCATTCAAAGCCATTGGATTTGAAATTCCCACGCCGCAAACCGAAGACTTGTACATCAAGAGCATCAACGTCACAGTTGACGATTATTCGTCAAGGTTGCGCGCCGCATCAAAACCCGATTTTCATCTACCCAATCTCGATTTCGACACGGGCCGCGAGGCGGTTGCCGGAGAGTACTCGCTAGCCGACAACACCTACGCCCGCTTGTTAGATGATCTTTCGAAAGACGATTTCAAGATTGTCAGCAAAGACGTCAAGACCAACGTTGTGAAGTTTTACGCGGACGGCAAACCTTCAAGTGCGGAGAAAGACTCGAAACAGCTTCAGAACAAACTGGAACTGCTCAAAGCACACGTGCCCGATCCTCCTGCTCCCGCCGCAAACTAAGCACTTGGCATAATCGGCGCCGGTCGGTACACTACGCGCTGCTTTTTTGGCGGGTCTACCGAATGATCAACACTGACGACAAGTTTTACCGGGCAAAAATCACGCGCCGGAAAGAGTTTGCTCCCGACCTTTGGGCCGTGCGCCTGCATCCCGGCGGAGATTTCAAATTTGCCCCCGGCCAATACGCCACGCTGGGCGTGCAAGGCGCCGAAAAGCGCTCGGAGCGACCATATTCGATCGTGTCGTCCCCCCATGAAGAGGAACTGGAGTTCTTCTTCGAACTGGTTCCCGACGGCCAACTGACACCTCATCTTTACAGGCTCAACGTAGGCGACGAATTGCTGATGCGCAAAGTTCCCAAGGGACGCTTCACTCTGGAAATGCAAAGCGAGCGAAAGAATCATTTGCTGGTTTCGACCGTCACCGGAGTCGCGCCTTTCGTCAGCTACGCTCGCCGTCTCTACAAGGATTGGAAGGAAGGTTCGTTCGCCGGCGACCACAAACTGTTCCTGCTGAACGGCGCAAGCCGCTCGTGGGAGTTCGGTTACCTCGAAGAGCTGCAAACACTCGCGCAAGAAGTTCCATGGCTGGAATATGTTCCGACGGTGAGCCGGCCGTGGGATGATCCCGGATGGCGTGGCGAAGTAGGGCGCGTCGACGATCTGATCCGCAAATACAGCGACCAGTGGGGGATCACCGGCGCAAATTCACTGGGCTATATCTGCGGACATCCCGGGATGATCGAAGCCGCGAAGGGAATTTTGAAGCGAATCGGTTTTACCAAAGAATCGATGAAGGAAGAGATTTACTGGATCCCGACGCGAGATGTAGCCAAGAGCGCGTAGCGGCGTGACTTCGTAATACGTAGGGGCAGGTGTCCTCACCTGCCTGAGCAACTTCACCACGAACGTTAAGAATTCGAACGATGTTGAGGTTGGGCAGGTGAGTACATCCTTCGACTTCGCCCAGGACAGGCTCTGCCCCTACGTCACTTTGCCTGCGACTTCGAAGGGCTCAGCACACAACTGGCGGAGACCAGCACGTGGTCGCACATGATTTTTCCATCGGCAAGTTGATTGCACGGGCGGGTGAAACTTTCCACGGTCACACGAACGCAGTGGTTCGGGATTACCACGAACCCGAGATGTGAGGCGTGCAGGCAGCCGAGAGTCGGAAGCAGGATCAAAAGCAATACGAGCGCTTTCATGATTCACCAAACAATTAAGAGGAATGTTCTTCTCATCGGCTGCGTGTTGAAAGTCGTGAGCGGTTTTTGCGGAAATTTCCTAATTCAAAAATGCGCTGCTTGAGAGGGCCCTTTTGCTATGCTGAGGAGTGATCCAAATTCCTTGCCAGGGTTTGCTCTTCGATCTGGACGGTGTCCTCGTCGACTCCACACCTGCGGTAGCCCGCGTATGGAAGCAATGGGCAAAAGAGCATGGCTTCGACGGCGACTATGTCGTCGAGCGCGCCCATGGACGTCCCAGTCTAAGCACCATCAAGGAATTTCTCCCTGACGGTGATCATCAAAAAGAGAATCTGGAAGTCGAACGCCGGGAAGTCGAGGACCTCGAGGGTGTAGTTTCTCTGCCCGGCGCAAAGGAATTATTGCTCTCGCTGCCCATCGAACATTGGGCAATCGTGACTTCGTGCACGCGACGCCTGGCCGAAACCCGAATCAAAGCCGCCGGACTTCCGCTGCCCAAATTTCTCCTTACCAGCAGCGACGTTACCCACGGAAAGCCGCACCCGGAGCCGTATCTAAAAGGCGCCATCATGTTGGGCTTGACCGCGCCGCAATGCGTCGTGTTCGAAGACGTTCCCGCAGGCATCCGTTCCGGCAAAGCCTCCGGGGCAAAAGTAATCGCCTTTCGCACCACTACGAAGGACGAGGATCTCTCCCAAGCCGGCGCCGACTGGATCACCCAGGGTTGCAATTCCCTCTCGGTTAGAAATCACGATGGCTTGACCATAACCATCGCCTAAAGTTCCCGCCGATCCCGCCGATAGCCCCCATTGGAGGGGTGTCCCATGCGAGGTCGGTTGTGGTCTCTGGTTGCGATCCTCATATTGTCCGCGGGTTGCGGATCTAAAACTCCCATAACCACGACTGGCACCTCAATGCTGCGCTCTTACAACGGCAGCGCGTCGGTCGGCGACTTCCTTACCATCACGCTCGATCCCGCGGCGCAGACTCTGCTCTACACGAATATTTCCAATGGCGACAGCGGAACGGTTCCGTACTCCGTAAACACGGACGGGACTTACACGCTGAACGATCCTCACGGAAATCTGATCTCTGCGTACGAAGTACCGAACTATGCGCTGATTATTCAAGCAGCGAAGACTGGCCCCAATCACGATATGCCTGCGCTGATTACCGCAGTCGAGAAGGGAAACATTTCGGTAGCAACCTGGGCGGGCAAGCAATTCAACTACATGCAATTCCGCACCAGTTCAGGCGGTATGGAAGTCGGCTCCGCCATTCTTGATGGCCACGGCAACGTCAGCATCTCTTCCTATTGGCCGTACGGCGGCCTCGACCAGAGCGGCAGCGCCTTTAACCAGGGCGGCTTCGACGTCACCATGTTTTCGTCCGATCCCTCGGGCACTTTCCTCAAACTCGCCGATGATGACGGATCGTTCGACTACGTCTTCGGAACGGCGAACGGCGTCTTCGCGGTGGACACTCCGAACGGCGCGATTCTGGGACTGAAGAAAGCCGCCAGCAAAGAGTTCGATCCGGCATCGGCCGGCACCTACAAAGCGATCTACTACCTCAAGACCGGCGCGACCAACGGCCCGCAGAACATGGAAACCGGAACCCCAAGCCTCGGGAAGGCCACGCTCATCATCGGCAACGCCGGCGAAGTGACGATGAAAGACGATCAGGGCGTCATCGTCATGCGCGCCACGCTCACTCCCGTGGCCGACACCAGTTATCTATATGGAGGGGGCTCGCTCGCCGACCCCTGCTATGGCGTGTTTACTTTCCGGGTGACGGCCGGATCGTTCCAACAGGATATGTTTCTGACGTTCATGGACAGGGCGCTACTGTTCTCCTCATTCCGCGCGGACTTGCCATGGGGGGCGGGAAATACTTATGACTATCTTTATGGAGTGGGGCTGAAGTAGCTAAGCGCCAGCCAACTCGGCTTCCAGCGCGGCTTTCAACTGTTCTTGCTTTTGCAGGCTGAGCTTGGCGCCCGCCGAAGTGAGGTAGAAAAC
>DATBAT010000496.1:0-2381 GCA_036271375.1 Terriglobales bacterium | reverse complement strand
CAGGATCTTCTGCATCAATCCAACGAAGCAGCGTGCGGCCTTCTTCGGAGTCGGGCGCTATAAATGTAACGCGGGCCGGCGGCGGCAGAAGCGCGACCGGAGTCGGGTAAACAATTTGGAAGACATAAAAACACAGTGCGTGGGCCATCAGCGACAGCACCAGGAAAGCCGCGAGCATCGTCCTTCGCTGTCGAGGGGAATCCCAACTGAAAAGAAGTGGTTCGGCTGCAATCTCAGTAGCGACGCTATTCATCGTGGCGGAGTTGCAGCGAGCGCAACCGATGAGATGCCGTGTTCGAGCGCAGCGTTCGTCACTTCAGCGACTGTTTCATACGAAGCAGAACGGTCAGCCTTAATGATGATAGATTGGTCCTTGCGCTTGGCTGCATCGAGTAATGGCCCAAGCTGCTCCGTGGTGACCCTTTGGTCCTGAAAATAAATCGCGGGAACTGCCCCGCCGGTGATACTGATGATTTGTTGATTGCTCTGCGGACCGAGCGAAAAACGCGAGAACGGCATCGAGATTGAGATGCCTTGTTGCAGGATGAAATTCGAACTCAGCAAGAGAAAAAAAGCGAGCAGGAAAGCAAGATCGACCAGACCGATCAGCAAAAGCCACCCGAAGTTATAGTTTGTTGTTCGGCCGAGTTTCACAGTTAAATGCCTTAACGATTTCCGGCTTCAACAACCCAACCAAATGAAGCCGTTCGCCGTCAAAGGTCCGGACGTGCTTCAATCTCACGCACCGTCTCATCAGGTTGTTGGAAACTGATGATGCCGCTAATTGGACGGCTTTCGGTCAACATGTGGACAATCTCAATGCCTGCGCGCTCCATGTCATGCATCATGGTATTTACGCGGGACGAAAGATAACTGTAGGCGACAAATGTCGGTGTTGCTACAACGAGCCCCGCCGCTGTCGTCAGCAAGCTTTTGTAAACGCCACCGGAAAGCTCCGTCACTGTCGCATAACCACCACTTGAGGCGATGGTTCCAAAAGCGTCGATCATCCCTGCAACGGTCCCAAGCAGCCCAAGCAACGGCGTTAGGAAAGCAATGGTAGCAAGCACGGGAAGAAACCGCTCCAACTTTGGAACTTCAAGTTGCGCCGCTTCCTGTACGATGTCGCGCAATTCTCTCCTAGGTGCATCGTGCCGAATAATCCCCGCATGAATCACTCGCGCCACCGGGCCAGGCGTGCCGGCGGACTCATGCAAAGCCTCAGCGAAATTGCGACGGCGGATCAGGTTCGACAGTCCCTTCAAGAACTCGCCCACATGGATGCTCGCGCGATGGAAATAAAAAAGACGCTCCGCAAAAACAGCAATTGAGATAATGCTGCAGGCCAGAATTGGCCACATCAACAATCCACCTTTTTGAATGTAATCAATCACGCCGAGTTTTGTACCTCTCTTTGCGTGCTGTGGCAAGGGACTTTCCGTGTATGGCTTGTCACACCGTGCCTACGATTTTGCAGCGGTATAAATTGTGACGATCCCTCCGGTCAAAGGTTGAAAGCTTGGAGAAACGTAACCGGTTCGCCGCATCAATTCGCACATTGCGTTGCCACTCGGAAATTCCTCGATTGAATCACCGAGGTAGTCATAGGCGGTTTTCTTTTGTGTTAGAAACGAGCCAAGCAATGGCAGACAGCGATGCAAATAAAGGCGATATGCGGCGCGGAGAATCGCCGTTGTCGGCAGTGAGAACTCTAATCCGAGCAGGTGACCCCTCGCGTTAAGTACGCGCCACATTTCAGTAAGTGCGGCCGAGCAGTTTTCCAGGTTGCGCAAGCCAAAGGCGATAGTGACACAGTCGAACGACGCATCGTCGAACGGGAGTTTCATCGCATCAGCCAATACCACCCGTCGCACACCTTTGCGTCGCGCAAGCTCCAGCATCTCCGGCAGGACATCGACACCGGTTAGTTCCGCGTGCGGCAATTTCTTTTGCAGTGCCAGCGCGAGATCTCCCGTGCCGGTTGCAAGATCAGCGATCGTATGCGGATGCCAGGGCTCGACGATCTGAGCCGCGCGCGCGCGCCAGTAAAAATCGATGCCGCAGCTAAGCAAGTGGTTCGCGAGATCGTAGCGCCTCGCAATCGATCTGAACATTTCGCGGACGTGCGCAGGTTTGGTACTCATGTCAGAAATCTTATTGAAACATCAACGCATTTGTTAAGCCAGTCCGTCTTATGACTCATGGTATAGCTAACAAGCTAACGTTGAGGAACAAGGCTGGAAACTCGCCATAAAATTAGTAATTGCCATCCGCGACAACTACGGCTATCTAGCAGCATGGACATATCTGTTAAAGATCTACAGGAAGCGATCTCAATTCGCCAGCAAATCGATAATCTGCAACGACGCCTTTCCTCTCTT
>DATBAT010000495.1:0-11921 GCA_036271375.1 Terriglobales bacterium | reverse complement strand
ACGGGAACCTCGTAGATATTTATAAAAGAAAACGGCCGGTACATGGGGAAGGAATGAGTAAGGGTCTGATAAATGGAGCGGGGAAGTCAACAGAGGATTTTATGGGCTTTTGCTGAGTTTCCCTTATTCTTAAACAAGGGTTCCGACGAAGCGATCTTTGCGAACGAGGGAGCTACGATGGGGAAGGTGTTTGGAAAGATTTTGGGTATATCCTGACGCAGGCACTACAGTATCAGCTGCGTGGTGCCCCTTCGCAACGCCAACTTTGAGCCTGCCGTCGTAAGGTCCCCTTCGACAAGCTCAGGGCAGGCTCTCGCGCAAAAAAACGCGCTTCGGGATGACCGCGATTTTTTTGGGCTAGTGATCTGCACCCAACTGACGGACCAAATCTCCCACGAACGATTTGGCATCGCCAAACAGCATCAGGGTTCTGTCGAGATAGTAGAGAGGATTGTCGATCCCGGCGAAGCCGGGGCTCATGCCGCGCTTGATGACCATCACGGTGTGGGCTTTATCGACATCAAGAATCGGCATCCCGAAGATGGGGCTCGATGCGTCGTTGCGGGCAGCGGGATTGGTTACGTCGTTGGCTCCGATGACCAGAGCGACATCGGTTTGCGGGAAGTCGCTGTTGATGTCTTCCATGTCGATGAGGCGGTCGTAGGGAATATCCGCTTCGGCGAGAAGGACATTCATGTGGCCGGGCATGCGTCCGGCGACGGGATGGATGGCGAAGCGCACATCGACGCCACGTTTGCTCAAGTTATCGAATAACTCGCGGACTTTGTGTTGGGCCTGGGCGACCGCCATGCCATAACCCGGGACGATGACGACACGATTCGCTGCCGACAGAATGGCAGCGGCTTCTTCAGCGGTGGCGCTGCGCGCGGTCTTGGCTTCACCGGCTGCCGCCGCCGCCGGTTGGACTTGTCCGAAGGCGCCGAACAAAACGTTGGTGAACGACCGGTTCATGGCTTTTGACATGATTACCGAAAGAATCAGTCCCGATGATCCATCGAGTGCTCCGGCGATGATCAGGAGCTTGCTGTTAAGAACGAATCCCATGGCTGCGGCGGAGAGTCCGGCGTAGGAATTCAACAGCGAGATAACCGTGGGCATGTCGGCCCCGCCAATGGGAACGACCATCAAAATGCCGAAGGCCGCGGGAATGATAATCATCAGCGGGAAAAGCTGACGCATTTCAGGATGAAGGACCAGGTAGGCAGCCAGCCCGAACGAGATTGCCAGCAGCGACAGGTTGACGAAGTTCTGTCCTTTATAGGTCATGGGGCGCTGGGGCAGGATTTCTTGCAGTTTGCCCGCGGCCATCAGGCTGCCGGTGAAAGTCAGCGCGCCGAGAATAACTTCCAGCGATAACACCGACATCATGAAGCGCGGAACTTGCGGGGTGCGGAGATAGAATTCAGCCGTTCCCACCAGAGTTACGCATAGGGCGCCGAAAGCATGGCTAAGGGCCGTCCGCTGGGGGACAGCGGTCATGGCAACTTTTCCCAGCGGGATGCCGATGATAGTGCCGAGCACCAGCGCGATGGCGATCAGCTTGTAATCGACGATGCCGTGATGCAGCAGCGTGCCACCGATGGCCAGCACCATGCCGATTTCGCCGGCCAATACACCACGGCGGGCAGTCTTCGGTGAACTGAGCCACTTCAGCGACAGGATGAAGAGGGCGCTCGCGACCAGATAGGTGATTTCAATTACATATTCACTGCCGGCGAAAGTGTTCATCATTTCCCTGGCCGGCTGCTCTTAAACATTTTCAACATGCGGTCGGTAATGATGAATCCGCCGACCACGTTGCTGGTGGCGGCGACGATGGCGATGAATCCCAGGACGGTGGCCAAAGTGCTTTTGTGCTCGCCGACCAGGACAATCGCACCGACCACCGCGATAGCGTCCAGCGCGTTGGTCAGTGACATCAGCGGCGTGTGCAAGAGCGGAGAAACGTGGCGGATGACTTCGAATCCGATGAACGCTGCCAGCATAAAGATGAACAGCGCATCGATGAGGGTTGAGTTCATGCTTTCACTTTCTCCTGGGGCGTGAAGAAGTCGCGGACTCGAGGGTTGACGATTTCGCCGTCGCGGGTGATGAGGGTCTCGCGGACGATTTCATCTTCTAGATTGAGCGCAAGCTTTCCGTCTTTTGCCAGATGTAAGAGGAACGTCGTCACGTTGCGGGCATACATCTGGCTGGCGTGGTAGGGAACTCCGCTGGCCAGGTTGATGGCACCGATAATGCTGACGCCGTGTTCGACCACGGTTTCTCCACACTTAGTGAGTTCGCAATTGCCGCCGCGTTCGGAGGCCAGATCGAAAATGACCGAACCGGGGGCCATACGCCGTACCATTTCCGCGGTCACCAGCACAGGAGATTTTTTTCCAGGGATGACGGCAGCGGTGATCACGACATCACTTTCCGCGACTACGCGTCCCAGCAATTCGCGCTGGCGCGCGTAAAAATCCTCACCCTGGGCTCGACCGTAGCCGCGTTCATCTTGCGCGTCTTTCGCTTCGATGGGGAGTTCGACAAATCTTCCGCCCAGGCTTTGTACCTGCTCTTTGGCGGCGGGACGCAGATCGTAGGCCGAGGCGACTGCCCCGAGCCGCCGGGCAGTGGCGATGGCTTGCAGTCCAGCGACCCCCGCTCCGATCACAAACACGCGGGAGGGCGTGATGGTTCCTGCGGCGGTGGTGAGCATGGGGAACATTCTGGGCAGCGTATCGGCAGCGATGAGCACTGCCTTGTAACCGCAGATGGTTCCCATGGAAGAGAGCGCGTCCATACTTTGCGCGCGGGTGGTGCGCGGGACCATTTCTACCGAGAATGAAGTAACTCCAGTGGCGGCGATCTGTTGCAGAATTTCTTGCGAGCCCAGCGGGCGGAGGAATCCAATCAGCGTTTGGCCTTGGCGAAAATATTTCAGATCGTCTTGACCAGTGACGTCGTTGGATCCGTAGGCCAAGACTTGAACGATGATGTCGGCGGCGGAGAATACTGCTTCGCGTTGCGCCAGTTTCGCGCCCTTCTCGGTGTAGAAACTGTCGAGGTAGCCTGCATCTTCGCCGGCGCCAGTTTCGATGATGACTTCGAATCCGGCTTTGACCAGGGTAGGGACGACCATGGGGACGAGGGCAACGCGGCGTTCGCCGGGATAGGTTTCTTTGGGAACTCCGATGATCAAAGGAAAGGGCCTCGTTTTTATTTTAACGGAAGTAGCGCCGCTGTCCGCGGCCGCGCTTGACTTGCTTCCCACGGACTTAATACAGTCGGATGTCAGTTTTTGGAGGTTCTCTCGTGATTCGCAATTTTCTGATTGTGGTTCTGCTATCCACCGCGGTCCTGGCACAGACCGAAAAGAAAGCTACGCAACCTAAATCGTTCGACATCGACGCGATGGATAAGCAGGTGAATCCCTGCGACGACTTTTTCGAGTATTCGTGCGGCTCATGGCGGAAGAACAATCCTATTCCTGCCGATCAGTCACGCTGGGGCCGCTTCAACGAGCTTGCGGAGTACAACCGCTCAGTCTTGCACGACATTTTGGACAAGGCGTCAACTGCCAGTTCCGCGCGCACGCCTGCGCTGGCGATGGTGGGTGATTTTTATCACTCGTGCATGGACGAATCTCTGGTCAACTCCAAAGGCGCGAAGCCGTTGCAGCCGGAACTGGACCGCATTGCCGCGGTGAAGAACAAAGAGCAGTTGGCGGAAACCGTGGCGTTTCTGCAAAAACGTGGCGTGGGCGTGATGTTCCGCTTCGGCTCTTCCCCCGATCTGCACAATGCCGCGATGGAGATTGCGACCCTTTATCAGGGAGGGCTGGGGCTACCGGACCGCGACTATTACGTCAATCAGGATGAAAAATCGAAAGAGACGCGGGATAAATACGTTGCGCACATGACCAACATGTTCGCAATCCTCGGAGATGACAAAGCAAATGCCAAAGCGGAAGCCGATACCGTCCTGGCCATCGAAACAAAACTGGCGGAGGCCTCGTTCGAGCGCGTCAAAATGCGTGATCCGAAGAATCGCGATCACAAGATGAAGGTCACGGAATTGGAAACGCTGGCGCCTGATTTCCATTTTGCCAAGTTCTTTGCCGCGACCGATTCGCCAGCTTTCACCGAGGTTAACGTTGTTCCGCCAGATTTCTTTCAGCAGGTGAACGGCGCGATTGATTCTGTTCCGATAAAAGATTGGCAGGTCTATTTGAAGTGGCACGCCCTGCACAATCTCGCCGCGACGCTAGCCAAACCGTTTGTCGATGAGGATTTCGACTTTTACGGCAAATTTATGTCCGGACAGAAAGAACTGCAGCCGCGCTGGAAGCGTTGTGTACGCATGACGGACGACTTGCTGGGAGAGGCGCTGGGCCAGGCTTATGTGGACTTGACCTTCGGCAAAGACGGCAAAGACCGCATGCTCGAGATGGTCAACGCGCTTGAGACTTCGCTGGCTTCTGATATTGACGACTTGCCGTGGATGACGCCAGAGACCAAGAAACAGGCGGCGGTAAAACTGAAGGCGATCACCAACAAGATCGGGTATCCCGACAAGTGGCGGGACTACAGCTCAGTGAAAATCACGCGCGACGATTTCGCGGGGAATGCGGAGCGCGCCGATGCCTTCGAATTTCACCGTGACGCAAACAAGATCGGTAAGCCGCTGGACAAAAAAGAGTGGGGCATGACTCCGCCTACTGTGAATGCGTACTACAGCCAGGCCGAGAACGACATCAATTTCCCCGCGGGAATTTTGCAGCCTCCGTTCTTCGACAAAAGCCAGGACGATGCGGTCAACTTCGGCGGCATTGGCGTGGTGATCGGGCATGAGCTTACCCACGGCTTCGACGACCAGGGAAGCAAATTCGATGCCGAAGGAAATCTGCGCAGCTGGTGGACCGACGCCGACCGCGCGGAGTTCGACAAGCGCACCAGTTGCGTTGCCGACGAATATAGTTCGTTCGTTCCGGTGGATGATCTGCACATCAATGGACGCCTGACGCTGGGCGAAAATACCGCCGACAACGGCGGCCTGCGGGTTGCCCTCATGGCGCTGCGGAATGAGCAGGCGAAGCATCCCGACTCGAAAGCCAATCAGACGATTGAAGGATTCACTCCAGAGCAGCGATTCTTCATCAGCTTCGCGCAGGTATGGTGCGAGAACCGCACGCCGGAAAGTTCGCGGCTGCTGGTGAAGACCGATCCGCACTCTCCGGGGCGCTTCCGGACCAACGGTACGATGCAGAACAGCGAAGACTTCGCCAAGGCCTTTAACTGCAAGGCGGGGCAGAAGATGGTGAGCGAGAAGGCTTGCCGGGTCTGGTAGGGCGGTGTTGTCAGCTTGACTATCTTCCGAGTCTCCAAGATGATGCCTAGCGGCTAATTCTGGAGGCTGGAATGATTCGTGTTCGTCTGGCGGTTTTGTCGCTTCTTCTTTTGTCTTGCTTCGCGCGGGGCCAGCAGAAACTTGATCCCGCGATAGAGCGGCGGGTTGACGCGTTGCTCAAGCAGATGACCATCGAAGAGAAAGCTGGGCAGCTTTCTCAATTTGACGGCGACAGCCCGACGAATCTCGACATCGTGAAGCAGGGACAGGCCGGATCGATGCTGAACGTTCTCGGCGTTGAGCGCACCACCGCCGCCCAGAAAATTGCAATCGAGCAGACCCGCCTCAAAATTCCTCTCATCTTTGGGTTCGACGTCATTCACGGCTACCGCACGATTTTTCCCGTCCCTATTGCCAGCGCCAGCAGCTTCGATCCGCAGATGATCGAACAGTCGGAACGCGTGGCGGGGAAAGAAGCCAGCGCCGCCGGAATCAAGTGGGCGTTCGCTCCGATGGTCGATATCGCGCGCGATGTGCGCTGGGGACGCATGGTCGAGGGAGCGGGGGAAGATCCGTATCTCGGCTCGCTGGTGGGGGCCGCTCGGGTGCGCGGTTTTCAGGGCGCCAGCATGTCTGACGCGACAAGCGTCGTCGCTTCGGTAAAACATTTTGCCGGATATGGTGCTGCCGAGGGTGGCCGTGACTACAACACGGTCGATATTTCCGAACAGTTACTGCGTGAAGTTTACCTGCCGCCGTTTCACGCTGCAGCCAATGCCGGCGCGGGAACTTTCATGGCCGGATTTGAAGATCTCAATGGCGTTCCCGCCACGGCCAACCATCACACTCTCACGGACATTTTGCGCGGCGAATGGAAATATACCGGCTTTGTGGTCAGCGACTACAACTCGGTGATGGAGTTGATGAATCACGGGGTCGCAGCCGACGGCGCCGAGGCTGCACTAAAAGCGTTGACTGCAGGCACGGACATGAGCATGGTCGACGGCTTGTATCGTAAATGGGTCCCGGATCTGGTGAAGTCAGGCAGGCTTCCAATCAGCGTAGTAAACGAGGCTGTCCGCCGCGTGTTGCGGGTGAAGTTCGAAGCGGGGCTGTTCGATCATCCTTATGGCGATCCGAAGCGTGAGAGTACTGAGCTTCTGACTGCGGAAAATCGCCAGACTGCGCGCAAGATGGCGCAGGAGTCGATCATTCTGTTGAAGAACGACGGCAATATTCTGCCGCTGGATAAGTCGATCAAGAATATTGCCGTGATCGGGCCGCTCGCGGACGACAAGGCCGCGCAGCTCGGATCATGGGTGGGGAACGGGCAAGCCGCCGACGCGGTGAGTCCTCTCGAAGGAATTCACGCCAAAGTTCCGAACGCGCAAATTTTTTATTCCGCGGGAGTAACATTGGAATCGCTCAGTCCGCGCGTGATCGTTAGCGTGCTAACCGCAGCGCCCGCGCCTTCGAGTGCGACCGGGGCAGCGGGCGTGAATACCGCGTCAGGCCCCACCAGCATCGAAGATGCGGTCAGCGCAGCGCAGAAGGCTGATGTCGTGGTGATGTTTTTGGGCGAGCCCGCGGGAATGACCGGCGAAGCGAGTTCGCGTTCGAGCATCGATCTGCCCGGCAAACAACAAGAATTGTTAAGCGCGGTCTCCGCAACCGGAAAACCTATCGTGTTAGTGCTGGAAAGCGGGCGCCCGTTGGACATGCGTTGGGCTAAAGAGCATGTGCCTACGATGGTGCAGGCCTGGTATTTGGGAACCGAGTCCGGGAATGCTATCGCCGACATGCTTTTCGGGGATTCGTCTCCCAGCGCGCGTTTGCCGATTACCTGGCCGCAGGTGGTGGGGCAGACTCCGATTTATTACAACCATAAGAGCACCGGGCGCGCGACCTCGCCTGACCGCTGGCATACCGGATATCAGTACGACAGCAACGATCCGCTTTATCCGTTTGGCTATGGGCTGACTTATACGACTTTCAAGTACGGCAACTTGAAAGTCCTGACTTCGACGATTTCGAGTTCAGGAATTCTTCGCGTCAGCGCTGAGATTCACAATGCTGGTTCGCGCCCAGGAACGGAAGTCGTACAGTTGTACGTACATGATCGAGTGGCTCCGACTTCGCGCCCGGTGCGGGAGTTGAAGGGAATATCGCGAGTCACTCTTGGGCCGGGCGAGAGCAAAACGGTAGAGTTTTCGGTAAACGCCAGCGATCTGGGATCGTATGATCCGAAGATGAATTGGGTCGTGCCCTCGGGAACCTACGATGTCTGGGTTGCGCCAAATGCGGTGGAGGGAGTTGCGGGAACGTTTGAAGTAGGGAAGTAAGCACGGCGCACGTGGCGGCAGGTGTCCTCACCTGCGGGGCAGAGACTAATTACTGCGTCTGACAACGGAGTTAGCGGTCGAGTGGGGCGGGTGAGGACACCTGCCCCTACGTAAGCGGCGTCACTCGTGCTTTGCCGGTTTCTCTTCCTTCTTCTCTTCTTTTTTCTCTTCTTTTTTCTCGCCTTCTTTGCCTTCTTCCTTTTTGGCGTCGGCGGCGACTTCTTCGGGAGTTTTCTCCATGTAATGAACGATCACCGAAATTCTCCGGTTGCCAGGGTCGAGCGGTGCGTCTTTCTTCCGCAGTTTCTGGTCCGCGTAGCCGCGTACTTGTGACACCTGATCCGCCCTCAGCCCGGTTTCCTGCATGATTCTGCGCGCAGCGTTGGCGCGGTCCGCGGAGAGTTCCCAGTTCCCGTACTCGCCTTTGGTCGAGTAGGGTTTGGCGTCGGTGTGCCCTTCGATGGAAATTCCATTCGGGACTTTGCCCAGTTCCTGCGCCAGCGTGATCAGCAACGCCTTCCCATTCTTATTGGGTTTCGGCTTGCCGATGTCGAAAAATGTTCCGGTTGCCGATTCCAGCAGTTCGATGCGCAAGCCCTCAGCCGTAACCGTCATCTCAACCTGGGTTTTTAGCTGGGGAAATTCCTTCATCTGCGAGATGGCTTTTTCGAGTTTCTCTTTCAACTCGGTGACATTGTCTTTCGAAATGATCAGATCTTCGCCGGCCGCGGATTTGCTGCTGCCGACTTCCTTTCCGGTTCCTGACGGATCTTTAAAGTATCCGGCGACCGCCTCTTTCACCGGCTTGCTGGTATTGAGCAACCAGAGCACGATGAACAACGCCATCATCGCGGTGACGAAATCAGCGTAAGCGACTTTCCACGCGCCGCCATGATGACCGCCGTGTCCGCCCTTTTTCTTGATGATGATGATCGGACGGGGTTTGTCGCTGGCCATAATCGCCTAGGCCGCCGCGCCTGCTGCTGACCCACCACGACAGGCGGCTTCCAATTCTTTGAAAGACGGACGAACGTGTCCAGGGATTGCCCGTCGCGCGACTTCGACCGCCATTACAGGGGCCGTTCCCTTGAGAAACGAAATCATGGCTACGCGCAGAACGTACAGGAACGCATGTTCATCGTCTGCGATCTTGGTCATATTGCTGGTCAGCGGCCCGATGAAGCCGTAGCACATCAGAATGCCGAGAAAGGTCCCCACCAGCGCGGCGGCAACCTTGTGTCCAATTTCTTCGGGAGGTCCGCCAAGCGCGCCCATGGTGATGACAACGCCGAGCACTGCTGCCACGATTCCCAAGCCCGGCAGGGCATCGGCCATGGTGCTCAACGAGGCAATGGGAATAAGAACCTCGTGGTGATGGACGTCCATGTCGAGTTCGAGTAACTGATCAAGATCGAACGGTTCAGAACCGCTGATCGCCATGCGCAGCGTGTCGCAGACGTAGTCGCAGTAGTGATGGTTCTTTACGAACGAGGCGGTTTTGGAAAACACCGGACTCTTGCTGGGGTCTTCGACGTCGCCTTCCAGTCCCATCAGACCTTCCTTGCGCGCCTTGTTGAAGAGTTCGTACATCATTTTGAGGGTTTCGATGTAGCGTGCCTTGCCGAATTTCGATCCCCCGATTACCCCGATCAGGCACGAGATAATTTGCTTGAGAATGTGCAGCGGATTGGCGATAAGCACGGTGCCGAGGGCCGCGCCGCCGATGATGACAAGTTCCGCGGGCTGAACGAGCACTTTTAGATTGCCGTGCTCCATCAGGTACCCGCCCATTACTCCGCCGATGACGACCACAATTCCGATGATGGCAAACATGAAGGTCCTAAGAATTGATAGATCCGCCGGAAGCTGCCGCCGCCCGCGTCCCAGAAATTATTTTCAAGTTGGAGTTGGCCCGCGACAGCAGTGATTCCAGAGTGTCGTCCGCTTGCACGGCGGCCTCGCCAATCTGCGTGCTCACCTCGATGCGGTCGCCCCACCATTGCAGCCCGGCCGAACTCAGCAGGCGGCCGATTCTTTCTGTCGCAGTGTGAACGCCACGGGGCGTGCAGTTGGGCAGGATGCCGAGAAACTCATCGTCCTTCCAGCGTCCGAGGAAATCGCTGGGCCGCATGCTGTTCCTGACGGTCTGTGCCAGAACGTGCAGGATGCTGTCGCAGGCTTCCCGCCCGTAGTTGCCCTTGAACTCTTTGAACTTATCCAGCTGAATGCAAACGATGCCGAAAGGCAGGTGATATTGCTTGAAGCCCTCCCAGTTTTCGCGCAGATGAAATTGAGTGAAGCTGCGATTGGGCAGGCCGGTCATGTCGTCCAAGCATCCGTACTCTGAGAGATTGTGCTGCCTGCGGTCGCGATCAAAGGCGAACTTTTGTTCGTCGAAACTTTGCGCCAGGCCAATGACTCCGCCACGGCTGTTGCGAATCGGCGTGACGCAAAGGCGCACGGGAATTAGGTACCCGTCTTTGTGGTGCAGTTGGATCCGCAATTCGTTAACCTTCCCGTCGCAAAGGCTGCTGGTGAAAGGGCACGCATTGGCGCAGGAGGCGCACGCCTTGTCGTTGCATTGGTCGAGGATGTTGTCGTGACTGATGTGGCCGAGCACTTCGTGGCGGTGATAGCCGGTGATCTCTTCCGCTCCGTCGTTCCAGAAAAATATCTTGCGTTGCTGGTCAAGCAGGAAGACACCGAAGCGCAGCCCCTCGAGCACCGTCTGGTAGAGTTCGGAATCGTGAAGGTCGTTCATGCCGGGATAATTTCTCTATCGGCAGGGGTTGATTTGGCTTAAGAGGGGCGGGGACTTTTGGGGCGGGAAATGTAAAAGAAGGGACACCGTACGATGGTCCGGCGTCCCGCTTTTGAGGTTTACGCCTGCGGCATTGCGGATTGTGTCCCCGGCCAGGCCGGGCTCAGCACGGCGCGGACGGCGTTCATAAGTTCTCCGTTGTCTGCCGGCTTCTGGAAGAACGCCGATGCTCCGGCCTTCATGATTCGTTCTTTAGTGGATTGCGGATCGCGCGCGGTCAACACGATCACTGGAATGGTGGAGAGCGATGCGTTCTGCTGTAGGCGATCGAGCACGACGAAGCCGTCGCCCGCGGGCAGGCCCACGTCGAGGATGATGGCGTCCGGCTTCTCCTTCTGCGCCATGGCGATGGCGCTGAAGCCGTCGGTGGCGTATGCCGTGTCGTAATGGTTGGCGCGAAAGCGCAGGTTCAACGCTCGCCGTAAGTCGGGATCGTCATCAACTATCAAAATTTTGGGTTTTTCCATTGCTTTGCTCATTTCTGTGCAGGCTTTCCGCCAGCACCTGGTTGCTGCTGTAGGTTGAATTTTTTTGGAGGGCCGCCATTGCCATGTGTTCGACACTATCGGCCACTTCCGCGACGAGCTTTACCAGTTCCTTTTCTTGAAGGAGGGGAAGGGGAACGGGAACGGCGGAAATATTCAACTTCACCGAACTCTGCAAGTCTGGTGCGGCCTTAAATTGTTCCTGAATGCGGCGAATCAGCACGTCCGCGTTGGCCACGCTGGTGGACGCGACAATCAAGAATGTCTCGGTAGAACGTGGGGTAGCCAGCGCCGGCATTAATAAATCCTTATCTGGAAGAATGCAGAGTTGCAGAACTTCGACACAGCGCTGGCGGATGGCGTCCCAGTTTCCCAACGTTGGCCCAATCACCGGTGTCAGTTCGACGGTGATAAGAGACGCGGCTTCGCGCAGCTTTCCATCGCTGGAGATGATCGGCATCAGGAGCTTGCTTAGGGAAAACAGGGGTAGCGTGAATGAGAACGTGCTGCCTTTGCCTTTTTCGCTTTCCATCCAGATGCGCCCGCCGTGGAGTTGCACCAGTCCCTTTGCGATATAAAGACCGAGCCCCAGGCCTTTGCGGCTGTCGTCGATTGAGTCCGGTTCCTGATAAAGGCGTTCGAAGATCAAAGGACGGGCTTCGGGAGTGACGCCAACGCCGGTGTCGCTGACCGAGAGGTAAACGAAATCGGGATCGGCCTCTACGACCGATGCCTTAACCGTAGCCGACCCGCCGCTGGGCGTGAACTTGATGGCGTTATGGACCAGGTTGGTGAGGATTTGCAGCGCGCGATCGGGATCCGCCAGAACAAGTGGAATGCCGTTGTCGATATCGACGGTCAGGCTAACGCCTTTTTCGTTGGCACTGGCTTGCAACATTGCCACCGACTGCTGGATGATCT
>DATBAT010000494.1:0-3116 GCA_036271375.1 Terriglobales bacterium | reverse complement strand
ACCACGGCCTCATTGGCCGCCGCTATGCGGGCGAAGTCCGCCAGATTATTTCCGGTTCCATCGGCTTCGACGATTGGGAGTGGGGCGTCGATCTTTTCGCCGAAGATCCGCTGGTCTTCAAAAAACTGATTTACGAAATGCGCTTCGACGAAGTCAGCGCAATGTACGCGCAATTTGGACACTTCTATATCGGTATCCGCTGCCCTTCCGCCGCCATTGGAAAATTACTGAACGGCGAATTACCCAAAAGCTAACCCGGAGAAGCCATGTCAACCTTTGGACTTATCGAATACAAAGACGCCAGTCCCGAAGTGAAGGCCATTTACGACGACATCATGAGCACGCGCAAGACCGACTGGATCAACAATTTCTGGAAGGCGATCGCTCATGATCCCGCGACCCTGAAACGCACGTGGGAAAGTATCAAGCAGATTATGGGGCCAGGCGCGCTCGATCCGCTCACCAAAGAACTGATTTACATTGCCGTGAGCAACGCCGCGCAATGCAATTACTGTATCGCCTCGCATACTGCCTCGGCGCGGAAGAAAGGCATGACCGAGGCCCAGTTCAAGGAATTGATGGCAGTAATTGCGATGGCCAGCGAGACCAACAAACTGGTGACCGGCTATCAGGTGGAAATCGACGAACAGTTTAAGGAGATTTGGTAATTGGGGAATTGAGTAATCGGGTAATTTGAGGCTTTTTCGCCACGGAGGCGTGCTAAAAAGGTTTTCAAATTACCCAGTTACCCGATTACCAAATTAAAAAATGCCTCTGGGCTTTAAGCTGGTTTACTCCGACGATTACTATCTGCCCATCGGGCAGCATGTTTTTCCTGCGGAAAAGTATCGGCGGGTCCACCAGCGCCTCCAGGAAAGTGGCGTAGCACACGCTTCCGACTTCCTCGCGCCACAGCCGGCTTCCCACGACGACATCCTGCTCGTACACACTTCCCAATACGTGGATAAGCTCATCACCGGCACTCTTTCCCGCCAGGAAGAGGCGCAGATGGAAATCCCCTACTCGCCAGAACTGGTGCGGGCATTCTGGTTGGCTGCGGGCGGGTCGATTCTGGCGGCCTCGCATGCCCTGGTTGATGGTGTCGCCTTCAATATCGGCGGCGGTTTTCATCACGCCTTTCCCGATCACGGCGAAGGCTTCTGCATGATTCACGATGTTGCTGTGGCCATCCGTCGCATGCAGAAGGATGGCAGGATTCGCACCGCGATGACGGTCGACTGCGATGTCCATCAGGGTAACGGGACGGCGGCCATCTTCGCCGGCACGCGGGCCGGCAGTGATTTTCTTCCCTCGCGCTCCGGCGTTGGCGCGCCTGTCCAGGCTCACGGCGATGTATTCACCATCTCGCTGCATCAGCAGAATAACTATCCGCCGGTGAAGCCTCCGTCTTCGATCGACGTCGATCTGCCGGACGGCATTGGGGACGACGATTACCTCGCTTGGCTGGATAACGCCTTGAGCTCAGGCCTACGGCAGTTTCAGCCGGATTTAATTTGCTACGTGGCGGGGGCGGATCCGTTCAAAGAAGATCAGTTAGGTGGGCTGAAGCTAACCATAGAGGGACTGAAGCGGCGCGATGAGTTGGTTTTTAAAGTCGCGCGTGCGAAGAATATTCCGGTGATGGTGAGCTACGCCGGCGGCTACGCCCGCAATGTAGAGGACACGGTGACGATCCATTGCAATACGGTGATAGCGGCGCAGGAAGTGGGACGCTAGCGTCCAAGTGCGGCAGACGCTAAAGCGCAAATTGCATGGCCTTATCGTGGCGCAACGCTTCCACGGCGCTTCCGATCGCAGTAGTTAGCGTTCACACGAGAGTAGGCCGGCAACAAAAACCGGAAACCACCGTGGAAGCGGCCGGCTTAAGCCGGCCGAACATCACTGCACAACGAGTCCGCGCTTCAGCGCCTCCCGCGCAAAAAAAAACCGGGGCAAAATTCCGCCCCGGCACTCAGTTGGTGGTTGCCCGGATAAACTCAGGCGCTGCGGCGTGGATGCATGGTGAGGTCCCGCACTTGCGTCAAGATGCTCGACATCTGCATTCCATTCAACTGGTTGATGAAAGGCAGCATCTCGGCGATGAACGGGTCTTTCACGAGGTCGCGGATTTCTTCCTGGCGGTTGCGTTCTCCCCCGGTCAGCAGATCGGGAACCCCGACCTCCAGCGCGCGGGCGAGCCGCTCCAGTGACGACAGCGTCGGTGTGGCCTTTTCGTTCTCGATCTTCGAGACGTAAGTCCGCGGTACCGACATGCGCGCGGCCAATTGACGTTGGCTCAATCCATTGCGCAAGCGTAGTGAGCGAATGGACGCAGCTAGGTTAAGATGTCCGCGCCCGTTGCCGTTTGACGGCACCATTTGCGGCATGGGAGTTACGGCTGCAATTTCGGGCTCGTCTTCATCCAGCGAGCCGTGGCAGCGGCGGCACATACTGTTGGTTGTACGGAATTGAACTAGTTGGCAGCGGTCGCAACGGACGACCTCCCTAGAGTCTACCGGGGCAAGTGTCGTAGCCATTGAGATGTGGGAGGGGCCAGAGCGATGGCATCCCTTGAACTCGTGATGAGTTCTGAATGCACCGACTTTGCGGCACCGCCGCTGTGGAAGTCAAGGACAATTTAGTGCAAATAACCTGCAGCACATTGCGCAAAACCGAACCTGGCGTGCAGAATGCCAGGAAAACAAGGGAGAAAACATGAGTGATCGCGCCTCTGCCTGGGGTTTACTAACTGAGTTCACGCAATCAGAAAGTTTGCGCAAGCATGCGCTATCGGTAGAGGCGTGCATGCGCGCCTACGCGGAAAAATTTGGCGAAGACGTGGAACTCTGGGGAATCACCGGCCTGCTGCACGATTTCGATTACGACAAATATCCCAGCCTCGATGACCATCCCTACAAAGGAAACGAAATTCTGAAAGACCGAGGATATTCCCAAGACATTCGCCGGGCCATCATGTCGCACGCCGAGTACACCGGCGTCACTCGCGACAGCCTGATGGAAAAGACCCTTTTCGCCTGTGACGAACTTTCGGGCTTCATCACCGCCTGCGCTTTAGTGAAGCCCAGCAAGTCGCTGGCTGAAGTAGAAGCTAAATC
>DATBAT010000493.1:0-6935 GCA_036271375.1 Terriglobales bacterium | reverse complement strand
TCGCGCGTGGCACCGTCGATGATGTCGACGCCAGTGGTATCGAGCGATACACGCGCAGTTTTTGCGGACTCGAGATAGTTGTGAACGATGGCGGAGACCGTGACCTGATCTCCGGCGCGGAAGAAGCGGGGGACGGCGAGGCGGACCATCAGGTTCTTGCGAACCAGAACGCGGTTGACCGCCCATCCGCTGCGGGTGTCGACGGTAATAGCGCGGACTGTAGTGCGCCACGTGGTGAGCGAATCGGGGAACTCAAGTTTTGCGGTGGCCTGGCCGTTGGCGTCGGTGCGCACGGACGCCTGCCAGAAGGCCGTGTCGGGGAAGGCTTTGCGGATTTTCGGCTGGACGAATTCTGTGGACTTAACCTGCGCGAGAGCACGGTAACCTCCGCCGCCACCTCCACCGACTCCGCGGCCTTCTCCAGCCAGTTGCATCGAGCGATTGCCCGCTTCTCCATGAAAAAAGAATTCGAAAGAACTCTGGGTCTGCACCATATTCTCGCGCTGGCCGTAGAAGGCGCGGACGATGTCACCTGCCATGTCGGGTTGAACCGCATAGATGGCGTCGTCCACCACGCCGACACTGACTTCCGCCTGGACGGGTTTGCCGGTCCAGTCTTTAGCGGTGATGTTGTATTGGGCCGCCTCTCCGGGAACAAACTGCTGCTTCACCGGGGTGATGTCGATCTTCAGCCGGCGTTCGACTGGAGGGACGTTGAGGCTTTTCGCTCCCTGATAAATTTCGCCTTTCCAAATGAACACCGCTGACGCATAAAGGTTGGGTTGGCTTTCCACGGTGATGGGAACGTCGACCGTGATGTTTGCGCCGGTAGTGTGAAGAAGTTGTTTGGTCAGCACGCTGCCACCTTCGGTGGTGAACAGCACCGTAGCTTTGGGAAGTGTGCCGTTGACCAGCACGTGTGCAACATCGCCTACCTTGTAAGACTTTTTGTCTGCAACCAGCTGCAGCGTGCGGTTTTCGCCTCCCCATGTCTGTTCGTTGGTTCCTGCGACCCACACCCAGGTGCCGCCGGTTACTTTGCGGCCGCTGGGCGTTGGCGCGGTGACGCGCACGGTGAATGATCCTGATTGCGGCAACGGGAGCGAAACCTGGGTGAATCCGTTGGCGTCGGTTTGCGCGTCGGCTGATTTCATAACCTTGGGATTCTTGCCGTATGTCGAGCTGATCACGTCGAGATGGACTGGTGTTGTAACGGGATTCTTGTCGTAGTCTGACGCCTGCACCGTGAACTGTCCGCTCTCCCCTTGTTTGTAAATGTAGCTTTGCGCGTTTACTTCGACGTGGAAATTTCCGTAAGTAGCCAGGAAGGCGTTGTGTCCAGCGATCTCGCGGTTGGCGGCGTCGGTGACACGGGCTTCCACCCGATAGTCGGTGTCGATTTTGTATTTGTCCTCAACTCGCGTGGGGATGCTGACCACCAGCCGGCCATTGGCGTCGAGCTTGCCTTCGGCGTCAAGAATCTGGTCGCCATAGAAGTAGCGCGAGTCGTCTGGAGAGCCCTTGTCTCCGCCGCCTTCCGCAGCCCCACCAGATTCGTCATCGTCGTCACTGAAGTAGTAGGAGCGTTGTGTATGGACAACGTACTTCACCTTCGCGTTTGCCACCGGCTCGCCGAAGTAGTAGCGGGCTTCGATGGTGGCTTTCATACTGCCTCCTTGCAGGACGCGCGGCGATTCCGGAGTGACCTTTACAAAATATTCCGGCTTCTTGTATTCCTCAACTTGAAAACTGCCGGAGACATAGCCCTTGGAAAGACTGATGGAGCAGTATCCCAGTGCGGCGGTGGCCGGGAGGTCGAGCGATCCGTTGAGGGTTCCGAAGGGTGAAAGCGTAAAAGTCTTTTGCAGAATGGTTTGCTGCGCGGAGTCCTCGATTTTAATTTGTACTTCGCGCTCGGAAGGAAGCAGGAGTTTGCCGCCGTCTTGCTTGCGGAGGATCGCCTTGAACTGCACCGTGTCGCCGGGACGGTATACGGGACGATCGGTGTAAACGTAACCGCGCCAGTCCTGGTCGGGATTGCTGCTTAGGTTGAGCGAGTAAGGCGCGACCAGGGCCACGTCATCGCCGTGCTGCGCCAGAACCCATTCCGAGCCGTAGTCGTTGGGCGGTGCGTCGGCGGTGTCGGGAACGATCGTGGCTTCACCGATGCCCTGCGCGCTGGTGGTGAATTGCGTCGCAACTTTCTTGTGTCGCCATGTCGTGACGGTAACCGCGGATATGGGCTCGCCCTTGTCGCGGTCGGCGGCGAATGCAAGAAGGTGTCCACTGGAAGATTTCGTGACCAACGCGAGTTGCGAAACCAGCAACACAGTGTAGGCGCGGTAGGTGCCATCGGTGACCTCGACCACGTAAGCGCCCGAGGGAAGGGAATCGACGGGGACATCGGACGATTCGCTAACATACTTTGGCGGCAACTGCATGTGCCAGCGCGCCACCAGTTGCTGCGAGTTTAGAAGTGGTACACCCGCAAAACTTGAGGCTCCGCTGACATTGCTGCGCTGCGCGCCTTGTGAATGTTGCTCGCGAATCTGCGCCCGTGACTCGGCGGAGTACTGGCTGCGGAAGAAATTGCGAATCCAGTGCCAGAGGGACATCTTCCAGTCGTGAAAGCGCTCGAGCCATGTACGTTCGTCGACTTGTTCTCGGGGCGAATGCTGAGGGCCGAATTGATGAACGTCGTCCAGTTTCTGAAAAAACTTAAGAGGATCTCGCAGGCTATAGACGCGGAACTCCAGAGCGTCCACGTCGTGCGCGTAGAGCTGAATCTTAGGCTTCTCGGTGGGACTGAAAGTCTTGCTGGTGGTGACCGAGAAGTAGACTTTCTTGTCCACGGCGAACGAGGAAAGGCTCATCAGCGTCAGGATGAACAGTGGCAGGATGAACAGTGCCAGCTTGGGTAAGCGCATCAATTGGCCTCCCGCAGAATATTCCAGCGATAAACTCCGAGAAAATTTGGATTGCCTGTAACCGGCCGCCAGCGCGGGTCGGGATGGTTGAGCAGAGATTGGAGCGACACGCGCCGCATCTGGCCTTCGGAGCCGGTATGGTAGACCACCCAGTCATTGCCCGCGCCGAAATAGCTGCGCCCGACAAAGATCATCGAGTGGAAAGGCGAGCGCTGTTCGGGCTGGCGATAGAAAATCAGGTCGCCGGGTTGGGCGCGATGGACGTTGCGACCAATGGAGTGCGCGTTGTCAATCACTAGCGTTTTGACGTCGGCGAACTCCGCAAAGGTGCCGTCGGTCAGGTCCGCAGCCCCGAACTCTCCTTGCTTTACCCGGAAAAGCTTGGGGCCCAGAGCGGTGTGCGGATAGTGATATTTGGCAATATCCGGAACCGCGGGAAGATTTCCGAGATTGTTGTCTGTCGCCCACATCGCGTCGTGCCGGCGCATGGCTTCACGATAGGAATAGCGCAGCAGAGCGGCGCAGTCATTGATCTCTTTGGGCAGCGGATTGGCGAAAGACTGTCGCTCGGCAATTAAGGTGAACCAACGGCGAAAGCTTTGGCGGTCGGTTGCAGAATCGAGGCGTAGAAAGTCGGGAGTCCCGTCTCTAAAAGTGTCCTGCACGTTCGGAAGATCAGGATGAGCGCTAGCCTGGGCGGTTTCTGGCGCCAGGCGGCTGGTGCAGCCAGAGGCGAGGCATATTCCCGCCAGGCCAACGAATGTGAGGACAATTTTCAAGGTCACTGTGATGGGATTTTGAGGCGCAACGAGATTATGCACGGCGAGCATGAATTCGCACAATTCAGTGAAGCATTTCAAGTGCCAATTAAAGATGATTGAAAACGGATGGTTTGCTCCGCGGTGACTTTGAGCGCAACGTGTCAGCGCTTAGACGGTGTCTAACCGGTGGGAAATCCAGTTGCTGGTCCACGGCTCTCAGTTGACGCGTTCTACTTCGCGAAATGAAGCGTGACCTTTTGATGGGCGTATGCGTCGGCATTTGCAGAGGGAAACGAGATCATCAGTTTTTCCTTAGAGATCACACCGCCGTCTACGGAGGAAATCTGGTTGGGGTTCCAGAGGTTGACCGCGTATTGGTTTCCGGCCTTGCCTTCGACATCAAGGTCCAGACTACTTCCGTTCCATGATTCCGATACGACGCGAAGGCCTTGGCTGGAACTGCCAAGTGCGGGCAGGTGGGAATCGACCGAATACCCGAAATCGTCTTTTGTGCGAATCTGCAACGTCCCGGCGCGATTGGCAGGAATTTGAACTGTTGCGTGCTGATCGGTTCCATGATTTTCCAAATGATTTGCAATGGCGCGGCCATCCAGCGTAACCCGCACGATTCTCGCCCGCGGACTCAATGCAGGAGAGAACTCGATGGTGCAATCGCCGGAACCAGTGCGCTGGACTTCAAGCCCAATACCGTCTGCGCTCTTGCGGTAGATCAGATCAAGGACTACATCGCCCACACGCACATTGCGGATGCGGAAGAAGTTCCAATCGGCAGGCACGTGCGGCGTAAACGTGACCTGATGTGCGATGGCGTCGACCTCCAGACCAAGCATGCCGCGAAGAATCGGGCTCACCACCATGGCTGCCGACCAGATCTGGTGTGGCGAACTCGTCGAGAGCGGCTGGTAATAATCGCCTGAGAGAACTTCGGTGGCGTGGCCGAGAGAGCCGTCAAGCGCCAGTAACGCATTCGCCCGCAGGTTCGCGTATGCCGAATGCACGCGGTGATATTTGTATTCGCCGACCGACGCCCAACCGGTAAACAAGGGCCAGACTGATCCGAAGTGGTAGCCGCCGGGATTGTAATTGGAATCATGCGAGGAAATAATGCGCATGCCCCAGTCGGCCTGATGGCCAGCGTTGGAGAGTTCGTCGATTGTCTTCTGCGATTTGTCGTTGTCGGTCAGACCGAACCACATGGGGACGGTGGTCAGCACACTGGGCACATCGAGCCGTTGCGAATTAGCGTCGACAGCGTAAGCGAGATAGTTCTTCTCGGTAGACCAGAATGCCTGGTTCAATGCCGCCTTGTGCGCAGTAAATTCCTGATCAAGTTGCGCACTGACGTCGTTCTTGCCGGCAAGCCTGGCTAGATTCGCCAATGACCGCAATGCTTCAGCACCGACCCCGGCCTGGTACATTTCGCTTTTTACTGGAAGAAGCGGCCCGCCTTCGATCCATCCGTGGCCGAAGCCGAAATTTTGCGGCAGGCCCTGCTGATCGTAGGTCGACCGCAAAAATTGGTAAGCGCGCCAGAGGTTGTCCCACTTTTCATTGATGAATGCTACGTCGCCGCTGTGCGTGACATAGTCATTGGCAGTGATGATAAATAGCGGCGTCGCGTCGGCGGAAGCGAACCCATAGGGGACATTGTCGAACCAAGGGACCAGATTTGCTGCCTGAGAAATTTCGTGAGGAATCTTGCCATCCGCGCGCTGGAATTTCGCCAGGAATTCGAGCGCGGTCTTGGTAGTTGTGAAATCGCCGCTGGCGTCGAGGGCGAGCGACGTCCACATGGAGTCGCGTCCGAAAAACCAGGCGAAGCCGGGACGCTGAGAATCGAACGATGTGCGGTAGCCCGCAATTAGACCGGTGCCTAAGTCTGGATTCGTGACCAATCCCTGAAGCATGCTGACGCGCGACCAATCGTAGGCTTGTTGAAGTTGCGAATCCGGCAGTTCCAGTTGCACGGTGCGTTCGAGATATTTGTGGTAATAGTCGGACGACTCTTGCAGCAAATCGGAATAGCTGTTTTCCAGTTTGCGATAAGTCTTTTCGGCGTCGGCCTGGCCTTGCGTGGATGCCGCAATGGTGATGGTCTTTGTGTCAATTCCTTTAGCGGTGACGCCCAACCGGAACGAGTTTTTATTCGAGGCCGAATAATTGGTTTCGTACTCCAGGCGTTCCTGATCTGCGGATGGCGAACCGACCAACGCTACGTACTTTTTCTGTTCTTCGCCGAGATGAAACGCGTGCAGGCTGGGGTCCCAGTAGAGAAAAGTTCCACCCAGCGCGGCCGGCCATTCCAGTTGGAAGTCGCGCTCGAAAACGGCTTCGATTTCCAGGGGCTCGGCGGTATTCACTTCAAAGTGGATGATCGCGCCTTGTTCCTTGACCGGTACGAATAGCGTCTCGCGCACGCTGAACGTGTTGCCGGAGTACACGATGGTGCTCGATTCAGGATGAACGATGAGGGTACGAGATAAGCTTTCTGCGGGAATCGCTTGTCCGTCGATCAGAAAATTCAGATGAAAATTGCGCAGGATCTTGAGCGGATATACCCAGGCTTCCAGATTTCCATTTTCGTTGCCGAACAAGCCGGCGCGTGTACCGACCTCGGGCAGGAACTCCCATGAGCGCACCGGGCGCGAAAGTTCCATGCGAGTCTGGCTGTCGCCAGCAAACGCGCTGGACGTCATAAGAACAACAAGAAGGATGGCGCCTAACAAACGCGATCTGGTTACTTCTATCAAAGTCGGTTCCTCGTCGGCCGGACTAAAACGCGTTCGGCGATACTACTATGCAACGCATTCCCAGCGAACAGGTGGCAATGACGAATTCTCAGTACCCTCGTCGCTTATCCACAATATTTTCGAGGGGTTCGCCTTTTTCAAATCGCGCGAGCTGCTTCAGGAAGAAGCGCATGGCGTCGTTCTTCCATTCGGCGGTGTGATCGGCGCAATGTGGCGAGAGCAAAACGTTCTCCATGCGAAACATGGGGTCGCCGGGAGGCAGGGGTTCTCGCTCAAACACGTCGAGTCCTGCGCCTTTAATTTGTTTTTGGTTCAGCGCCCGCAGCATCGCGGCCTCATCGATGATTGGTCCGCGGCCGACGTTCATAATCACCGCCGTCGGCTTCATCGCGGCGAACTCGGCGTCGCTAACCATGTGGCGCGTTTCTTCGGTCAGTGGCGCTGTTACCACCACATAGTCGCTGATCTTTAGCATG
>DATBAT010000492.1:0-6615 GCA_036271375.1 Terriglobales bacterium | reverse complement strand
TGTCGTCGGCGACTATGACAACGACGGCTTCCCTGACCTTTTTGTTCTGGGCTACGGCCGCTGCATTCTCTATCACAACAACGGCGATGGCACATTCACAGACATCACCGAACGCGCGGGCGTGAAGAACCTCGGTCGATGGGCATCGAGCGCTGCGTGGTTGGACTATGACAACGATGGAAAGCTGGATCTGGTCATCGCCAACTACGTCGACTGGTCACCGGAAAACAATTTCTGGTGCGGCGACCGCGAACCGGGCATGCGCAGCTATTGCCATCCCGATGATTTTCACGGCCAGCCTCCGACCCTATTTCACAATAATGGAGACGGCACATTCACAGACGTCAGCCGATCGTCGGGCCTCGGGGCCAAAGGTGGAAACGGATTAGGGGTTGTCACGTTCGACTATGACGACGACGGTTGGCAGGACATCTTCATCGCCAACGACCACATGCCTAATTTCCTCTTTCACAACAATCGAGACGGAACTTTTCGCGAGGTTGGCTACCTCGCGGGCGTTGCGGTCAGCAGCGATGGAGTCTTCGAAGCCGGCATGGGGGCCGACGCCGCTGACACTACCGGAAACGGCAAGCAGGACCTGATCGTCACCCATCTCGACATGCAGTTGGCTCGCCTTTATCGCAATCTCGGCGACCAGGGATTCGATGACGCAACCTTTCGCTCCAAGCTTTCCTACGCCACTTATCGCATGAGCGGATTCGGCACGCGTTTTCTCGACTACGACAACGACGGTAACCGCGACCTTTTTATGGCAAATGGACATGTGCTGGATAACATTCAGCGCTATCACGCGGAAACCAGCTACGCGGAACCAAAATTGATGTTCCGCAATACCGGCAAAGGCGTATTTGAAAACGTCAGTGACCAGATGGGACCGGATTTCCTACTGCCGCGCGTGAGCCGCGGAGCCGCGGTGGGAGATTTCGACAACGATGGCCATCTGGATATTCTGGTTAGCAACAACGGGCAAGCACCGCAGTTGCTGCGCAACGCAGGCGAAAACGGTAATCATTGGATCGAGATATTTCTGGTCGGAAGAAAATCGAATCGCGACGGCGTCGGTGCGCGCCTCAAAGTCACTGCCGGCGATCTGGTTCTTTACGAGCAGCGGAAGGGCGGAATGAGCTATCAATCGGCACAGGATCCACGGCTGCATTTCGGTCTTGGGAAACATGCGCAGGCCGATGCCATCGAAATTCGCTGGCCGAGCGGGCAGGTGACGAAACTTACAAATGTGAAGTGCGACCAAATACTGACGGTCGAAGAAGGACGAGGAATAGTTGAGCGTCGGTTCCCCAAGATCGTGTGGAAATAGACACTAGGGATGTGCTACGGAAAGTCCGTAGCCTGTCCGGCGATCACCGGAGGCGCCGCTGATCTGTTCCGCTCGCGTCTGATTCAGTTTTGCCAATTGTTCGGTCCTCTCTGCGGCTTTTTGAATTTCTCCTTTGCGGCGGTAGGCGGAAATCAGGCTTGCGTATGCGGCGGTGCCGTTAGGTTCCATCTTGCGGCCGATCTCGAGGTGCACGATCGCTTGATCCAGCGAATTCTGCATGAGCAAAAGCCTGCCCAGCGCAATTTGCGCGCTCGGATAGTTCGACCTCTGCCCCACCGATTGTTCTAAGGCAGCTTTCGCCTCTTCAAATCCGCTCTCGCCGGGGCTAACACCGGAACGAATCAACGCCTCGCCCAGGATTGCCAGCAACATGTAGTCCTTGTGTCCGTTCTTAATGGCTACCCGAGCCTGGCTGATCGCATCATCAACCTGCCCTTTCGAAAGGCTTAACTGCGCCGTAGCTAAATAGGCGAGATCACTTTCCGGGGCGAGAGTCGCAACTGCCCGAAAATCCGTTTCCGCTTCGTCCGCTTGGTCCAAAAACAAAAGCAGTACGGCGCGCTCGTAGTGCAAGCGTGCAGATTTCGGAACATTCTTAATACCAAGATCTAGAACTTCGATTTCAAGATCGTTGGCGCGGTGTGCGCGACACGCCTGAGCGACAAAAACATATAGCCGCTCATTCTCGGGCGACAGTAAAACACCTCGGCGGAATGCTTCTCGGCCCTTCTCCATTTGACCGCTGCCGACATAGCTCTGGGCGAGCAGATTGTTTACGTCAGCCGTGTCGTGTCCGCTTGCGCGAAGCTCGTCGAGGGTATGAACCGCTTCAGACAACTGGCCTGTCCCCACATAGCAAAGCGCAAGATTGAAACTGGCGGCAAATTCCTGGTGAACTTTGCCCGACGCCGCCTTCAGATGCGGGATTGCGTCGGCAAAATTTCCCTTGCCAGTAAGCGCAATGCCGGTCTGCAACTCGGACTCGGCCTGCAAATCGCCCTGGGCAAGGGCGGGCATCGCCAGCAGCAGAAGTAACCCGGCAAGATAAAGACGGCGTTTGCTCAACTCCACTTGCCTTCCCCTTCGACGATGCGAATGTAACGGTCAACCGGAAGGTCGGTAAAGCGCTCGGTCTTTCCGCTGGGTTGCGGCCATTTCACTTCCAGCCACTCGATCTTCTTTTGCTGGCCGAGCCCAAGCACCATTCGCGGATCGTGCGACGAAAGATAACTTCCCCCACCAACTTTGAACAAATGTCGTTGAAGTTGTCCCGCTTGATAGCTCACCTTCGCGCCGATGGCATCGATATTCGCTGTCTTACCGACGAGTCGAACGCCAAGCCAGTGGTTCCGCCAGCCTGCGTTATTCCGCAGCAAGATAGGGGCGTCGTTGTTCTGGGTAACCAAAACGTCCACCGACCCGTCATTGTCGAAATCGCCCAATGCCAGACCTCGTCCTGAAAGCGCCCTGGAAAATATCGGCCCGCTCTCCGTGCTCACGTTCTTGAATCCCTTTTCCGTGTTCTGAAAAAGCAGCAGGGGCTCCAGATACTTCACTCCTGCGATTCGCTTGTCCACCTTGTCGTCAGGGTGCCCATTGCATAACAGTAAATCCTGGTTCCCATCGTTGTCGTAGTCGAAAAACTTCAGTCCCCAACCGCTCATCAATCGCGTCGCTGACGCAATTCCATTCACGTCCGACACATCGCTGAAACTTTCATCCTTGTTGTTGCGATAAAGCGAGTACATCTCCTGGTCGACGTTAGCTTCAAAGAGATCGACCCATCCATCCTGATCGAAGTCGGCGGCGTCGACGCCCATCCCTGACCGCGGCCTGCCAAAGGCACTCACACCCGCGCCCGCTAACATCCCTATTTCTTCAAACGTTCCTTTTCCACGATTGGCAAACAGAAAGTTCGGTACGGTGTCGTTGGCGACGTAGAGATCCATCCAGCCGTCGTTGTTGATGTCGGCCGCCACCACGCCCCAAGCCTTGGCCAGCACCTGCGAAATGCCGGATTGCTTACTAACGTCGGTAAAGGTCCCATCTCCATTGTTGTGAAACAACCAGCAGGGCATCGGATCGTAAATCGTCGGAATGCAGTATGACCTCTCGCCAGTCGCCGAGTTCCCGCAAAACTTCAGCTTCTCCTTGCTGTAATCGACAAACCGGCAAACAAAAAGATCGAGCCGTCCATCATTGTCATAATCAAACCAAACGGCACTCGTCGCCCAGCCGGGTGCGGCAACGCCCGCCTTGGCGGTAACGTCGGTAAACGTTCCGTCACCGTTATTGCGATAGAGAATGCTTCGCGGATATTGCGTGACATACAAGTCGGGAAATCCATCGCCGTCGAAATCACCGACAGCGACGCCCATTCCATAGGCTTCTCCGGGCACTCCCGCCTTGATTGTGACGTCCGTAAAGGTGCCATCGCGATTGTTGTGATAGAGCGCATTGCGGAGGGGCGGCTTGGGTTCGTAGAAATCACAAGGACCGCTGTTTACCAGATAAATATCCATCCAGCCGTCATTATCGTAGTCGAGGAACGCGCAACCCGCGCCCACGGTCTCGGGCAAGTGAGCCATCGAAGAACGGCCGCTGGAGTGGGTCCACGAAATGCCGCTCCGTGCCGGAGGAATTTCTTCAAACGCAGGGAGACGTTGCTCGAATGCCGCGACGGCGTGCCTCGCCCCCAAGCCAATTCCACCAGCGCTTAGAATTTCAAGAAACCGCCGGCGGGAAAGCATTAACGCTGCCCAGAAGGATTTTGTCCCGCGGTCTCACGTTGACGAGCCATCTCGCGCTCTGCGTCCGCTTTGCGCCCAAGTTTGGAATACGCCATGGCCAACTGATAGTGGCCAGCCGGATCGCCGGGAGTCATCTTCACATAAGTCTCCAGCGGTGCAATCGACTCCGTGAACTTCCCCGCAGACCCGAGCGACATTCCTAAAGCAAGGTAGGCCTCGGAGAATCCCGTATCCAATTTCGAAGCACGCGAAAAACGTTGCGCCGCCTCATCCCACTGTGCCGCCCGACGAGCCATTTCTCCCAGCATGAATTCTGCTGACGCATTCGTGGGATCGAGCTTCAACTCCGCTTCCAACTCCTGCTTTGCCTCATCCGCAGTTGGACCGGTCTCCGACTTCGCCAGCAAAATGCGCGCCAGCCGAAAGTGAATTCCCGCCTGCTTCGGGTCCTTCTCCAGAATCTTCTTGTATTCGGAGGTAGCCTCGTCCCATCGCTGCTGCGACTCGAAAGCTTCCGCTTCAAGCTCATGCGCCTGGTAAGCATCCCTGGCGACAGCGACCAGCTCCTGCGACGCCCGATTCGCCAGCTCAGAGTAGTAGTGCGTCGTGATATAGAGGACCTGCGGGTCAGCCGGAAATTCCCGTCTCAGCAGAAGCAGCGCCTGGACCGCGCTCTCAACGTCGTTGACGCTCATCGCGCAGCGAGTGCTCGCCATTGCCGCCTGATACTTGAGTTGTTTCTCGACAGATCGAGCCAAAGACTTCTTCAAAATGGGCAGCGCTTCTTTGCAACGCCCTTTTTCGGCTAACGCGATTCCCTGGCGCGCGGTGGCAGCCAAGTCAACCGCAGGGGTGGGAGTCTGTGCGACGGCCTGTAAGGCCAATGACACTCCCAGAATTCCAATTCTGACTAGGGGCGAGAACATTATTAGAGGCCTTATCGGCATCCCATTATAGGCATACAATATCCATCTTCTCATTTTGAAGAAGCATCGCCAGAATCCAAATCCTTTGTGCTACTTATAGAAGGTGATGGCAATCGGCCCCAGTTTCCGACGCGCAGTCATCGCCGTGGGCGCCATTGGCATCATCGCAGGGGGTCTGGCAGCCTGCGGGACTTTCACATCCTTTCTTTTCAGGGGATCACGACAGCCAGTAAGCTTCAGCCGGGAAGTGCAGCCAATCCTCAACCAGAATTGCGTCTCGTGTCATGGCGGCGTGCGCCAAAAAAATGGGGTTTCTTTTATTTTCCGCGAGGAAGCCCTCGGCGTGGGGAAATCTGGACGCCCCACGATTGTTCCCGGCAATCCCGATGGATCGGAACTGATCGCGCGATTGACCTCGAAAGACTCGGAAGCACGCATGCCTTACCACGGGCCGCCGCTGCCTCCCCAGCAAATCGAATTGCTTCGCCGATGGATTAAGGAAGGCGCCAAATGGGAGGACCACTGGTCATTCGTGGCGCCACAGCCACGGCCCATACCGGAAGTGAAGCAGGCAGGCTGGGCACGAGAGCCGTTTGACCGCTTCATTCTCGCGCGCCTGGAAAAAGAAAAACTTACGCCCTCTCCGGAAGCGGACAAGGCTTCCCTGCTCCGTCGCGTCTCCCTGGATCTCACCGGCCTCCCGCCCACAACCGAAGAACAAGCGGCCTATCTTGCCGATTCGTCGTCGAATGCCTACGAGAAGCAAGTTGATCGTTTACTCGCCTCTCCGCATTACGGCGAGCGTTGGGCGGCGTTGTGGCTTGACCTTGCACGCTACGCCGACAGCAAAGGATACGAGGCCGACCGTGCGCGTCCCGGCGTTTGGCCTTATCGCGACTGGGTGATCGACGCCTTCAACCGCAACCTGCCCTACGACCAGTTTGTCATCAAGCAACTGGCGGGCGATTTGCTTCCCAATCCAACTTTTGAAGATGAGATCGCCACATCATTTCATCGCCAGACTCCTAACAACGACGAGGGCGGAACTGATGACGAAGAATTTCGCCTGGTAGAAGTCATGGACCGTTCTGCAACCACATGGTCTGTTCTTAACGGCCTCACCATGAATTGCGTGCAGTGCCATTCGCATCCATACGATCCGATTCGGCATGCGGAATACTACAGATCGCTCGCCTTCTTCAACACTTCGGTCGATGCCGATCTTGAAGACGACTCGCCAGTAATGCTGGTTCCGAAGGAGAAGAGCAAGTATCCGGACGCGGCACTGCTTGAGCAGAACATCGCGAAGATTACGCGTTCGGTGGTTGACCTGGGTCGACAGACGGAAGAACAAACCTCCTGGACGCCGCTTCCCATTACCGCGGCTTCGGCCAGCCAGTCGCTCGCACTGCAATTTCAGACAACGCTGTTGGAACGCGAGCTAACTCATTTGGCCGATAAGAAACTGCCCGTCAAGAAATTCGAGGCGGAGCGCAAGGATTTACTGAAGCAAATTGCCGAGAATAAGCAGATAGCTACTTCGAAGGTAGCTAGCACTCCGGTCGCTTTTCAGATCTCCGAC
>DATBAT010000491.1:0-12179 GCA_036271375.1 Terriglobales bacterium | reverse complement strand
GACCTCCGAGGGGAGGCATCCGGTGGGCCGCGCTACCCCTTCGGCCTTCCCGTCGTTTCTCCTCGAACTCCTGAGCCCGTTCGCCGAGGAGCGTCATGTCCGCATTGAGTTCTTCCCCCCTTTCTGGAATCGCTTTAGTACCACCCGCCACGCCTAACGAACCCGAAGTGAGGACTGCTATGCGCGTCCGCAAACGCAATGGCTCGTTTGAGCCGGTTGACGTGAATAAGATTGTGCGCGCGGTGGCGCGCTGCTGCGTCGGACTGAACGAAGTCGACGCCATGCGCGTCGCCACCAAAACCATCAGCGGACTTTACGACGGCGCGACCACTGCTGAATTGGACCGGCTCTCGATTCAGACGGCGGCGTTGCTTACCGCGGAAGATCCCGAGTACTCGAAGCTCGGGGCGCGACTGCTCGCGACCTATATCGATAAAGAAGTTGCTAATCAGGAGATTCATTCCTTCTCGCAATCCATCGCCATGGGGCAACGCAACGGATTGATCGACGAGAACATGGCGGCATTCGTCGCCGCGAACGCTCGCAAGCTGAACTCGGCCATCGACCGCGTGGGCAACGACTTGTTCGACTTCTTCGGATTGCGCACGCTCTACGACCGCTATCTGCTGCGGCATCCGGAGACGCGCGACGTAATCGAAACGCCGCAGTATTTCTTTCTGCGCATCGCCTGCGGAATCTATCAACGAGTTCCCGACGCCCTCGATTTCTACCACCTGATTTCTTCGCTCGATTACCTGCCCAGTTCGCCGACGCTATTTAACGCCGGCACCCGGCGGCCGCAACTCTCGTCTTGCTTCCTGCTCGATTCTCCCCTCGATCAGCTTGACGCCATCTATGCGAAGTACACCGATGTCGCGCTGCTCTCGAAATACGCCGGAGGAATCGGCATCGCCTATCACCGCGTGCGCTCTCGTGGATCGTTGATTCGCGCGACTAACGGCAAGTCGAGTGGGATTACCCCGTGGCTGAAAACGCTGGACTCTTCGGTGGTCGCGGTGAATCAGGGCGGCAAGCGCAAGGGCGCATGCTGCGTCTATCTCGAAACCTGGCACGCCGACCTCGAAGAATTTCTCGAGCTCCGCGACAACACCGGAGACGAAGCCCGCCGCACCCACAACCTGAATATTTCGAATTGGATTCCTGACCTCTTCATGCGCCGCGTGGACGAAGACGGCATGTGGTCGTTATTCGACCCGAAGGTCGTGCCGCATTTCACCGATCTTTTTGGCGAAGCCTTTGAGGCGGCCTACGTGGAGGCCGAGTCGAAGCAGTTGTTCGAGAAGCAGGTGAAAGCGCGCGAGCTCTACGCCCGCATGATGAAGACGTTGGCGGAAACCGGCAACGGCTGGATGTGCTTCAAGGACGCCAGCAACCGCAAATGCAATCAAACGGCAATGCCCGGACGCACCGTGCATCTCTCCAATCTTTGCACCGAGATCATCGAAGTAAGTTCGAACGACGAGACTGCGGTCTGTACCCTCGGTTCGATCAATCTGTCGCGCCACGTCACCGACGGTAAATTCGATTTCGAAAAACTCGCAGCGACGACAGTTTCGGCGGTCCGCCAACTGGACCGCGTCATCGACATCAATTTCTATCCGATTGCGTCGGCAAAAGAATCCAACATGCGCTGGCGCCCGGTGGGACTGGGCATCATGGGCCTACAGGATGTGTTCTTCAGCCTGCGGATTCCGTTCGATTCGCCGGAAGCGCGCGAGCTCTCGCGCAAGATCCAGGAAGAGATCTATTTTTGGGCGCTGAATACCTCGGCCGATCTCGCGGAACAGTTTGATCCTCACACCGCGTTCTCCGAAACCCGCGCCGCACAAGGCGATCTCCAGATTGATTTCTGGAAGGTCGAACCCGCCGACGCCGAGCGATGGGAGAAGCTGCGTGAACGCATCAAGCGAACTGGACTGCGCAATTCTTTATTGATTGCTATTGCCCCCACGGCCACGATCGCCTCGATTGCCTCGGCCTTCGAGTGCATCGAGCCCCAGGTTTCCAATCTCTTTAAGCGCGAAACTCTATCTGGCGAATTCTTGCAGGTGAACCGTTACCTGGTAAAAGAACTCAAAGCGCTCGGTCTGTGGACAGAAGAAGTCCGCAACGAGATCAAGCTGGCCGAAGGCTCGATCCAGAACATTCAGGAAATCCCGCAAGAAATCAGGGCCATCTACCGCACGGTGTGGGAAATTCCCATGCGTTCACTGATCGACATGGCTGCCGATCGCGCGCCTTTCATCGACCAAAGTCAATCCCTTAACCTGTTTGTCGAAACGCCGTCCATCGGCAAGCTTTCTTCGATGTATTTTCACGCCTGGAAGAAAGGCTTAAAGACTACTTACTACCTGCGCTCGCGTCCCGCGACCAAAATCTCCAAGGCTCCAGTGAATCAACCGGCCAGACCGATGAGTGCGGTCACCTGCTCACTGGAAAATCCAGAGACCTGCGAAGCCTGCCAATAACTTCCGAAAAATAAAAAAGGAGCCCTAAATGATTCTCGATCCCGGATTCAACCTAACTCTGCGCCCAATGGCCTATCCCGTGTTCTACGAGCAGTACCGCAATGCCATCAAAAACACCTGGACTGTCGAAGAAGTCGACCTCTTCTCCGACATCGCCGACCTCAACCAGCGGCTCACACCCGCCGAGCGCCACTTGATCAATCGCCTGGTGGCGTTCTTCGCCACCGGAGACTCCATCGTCTCCAACAACCTGGTGCTGAATCTCTATAAACACATAAACTCCCCCGAAGCGCGCATGTATTTGTCTCGCCAGCTTTACGAAGAGGCAGTCCACGTCCAGTTTTATCTGACGTTGCTCGACACCTACATCTCCGATCACGGGGAGCGTGCTGCCGCATTCGCTGCCGTGGAAAACATTCCGTCCATTCAGAAGAAGGCGCAATTCTGCTTTCGCTGGATTGACTCAATCAACCAACTGCAAGAAATTCACACTCCCGAAGAGCAAAAGTCGTTCCTGCTGAACCTGGCGTGCTTCGCGGCTTGCATTGAGGGTCTGTTCTTCTTCGCGGCGTTCGCCTACGTTTATTTCCTGCGCTCAAAAGGCCTGCTCAACGGACTCGCTGCCGGCACCAACTGGGTGTTCCGCGATGAAAGCATGCACATCAACTTCGCCTATGAAGTGATCGACACCGTGCGCGCGGAAAGTCCGGAGCTCTTCGACGCCGATTTCGAAAAGCAAATTGTGGCCATGCTGGAAGAAGCTGTGGACTGCGAAACCGCCTTCGCCGAAGACCTTCTCGGTCAGGGCGTCGCCGGACTTTCCCTCGCCGACATGCGAGCTTACCTGGAATCGGTTGCCGACCAGCGTCTTCAGGCATTTGGCATCAAGAAGCGCTACAACACGCGCAATCCTTTCTCCTTCATGGAACTGCAAGACGTGCAGGAGTTGACCAACTTCTTCGAGCGGCGAGTCTCTGCCTACCAGATCGCAGTCAGCGGTTCAGTCGCCCTACACGAAGAGTTCTAACATCCAAGGCGGGCGCCATCCCCAAGGCTCCCGCTCCCAAAATAAATTCATCTTTTTCTCGCCCGAAATGAAACGTTTCCCTCGCTCTTTTCACTATCTCCTCAAGTGGAAGGCGTCGCAGTAAGCGATTCCGCCCACGTTTTTTGGATCCGATCCTGGTAACTCCCGGTGAAGGTCCGCCATCGAGTGCCGGAGCCGACGGGGGAAGCGACTCCGGCACTTTAGGTTTTCTTCATCCCTGATCGATGCCCAATTCATCGTCCGCAACCCAAGGAGTCTTCCTCCCCGTGAGCTCGGCCCGGCCCATTCCGCCCTCCAACCGCAGCCGTAATCACTACTTATCAAAGCGCCCGCCGCAGTCTGTCTCGCTCTTTGAAAAAAAGATAAATTCCTTGCCGCCGGTGCTACACTGTCTGCCATTTCCCCGACCTCGAGGTAAGGGCTTGCAGTTCCACTCCTTCGACGAGGTTTATTTGGAGCGCCTGCGGGCCAGAGACCCCGGCACGGAGCAGCACTTTGTCTCTTACTTCAGCGCTCTGATTCAGATCAAGTTGCGCACCCGGTTCTTCTCGCAAGAAGCTATAGAAGATAACCAGCAGGAAACATTTGTCCGCTTCTTCGCCGCCTTGGAAAAAGGCACGATCAAAGACCCCGAGCGCCTGGGCTCGTTCGTCAACTCTATTTGTAACAATCTGCTCAATGAGGGATACCGCGGTAAGGGACGCGAAACCTCTCTGGACGACGATGACGACAACGCCAAGGAGCTCCCAGGAAAAGATGTCGACGCTCTCAGCGCTTTGCAGTCGGAAGAAATGCAGCAAACCGTCCGTAAGATTTTAAGAGATATCTCTGCGCGTGACCGGCGCCTGCTTCGTCTGGTTTTTCTGGAAGAGAGAGGCAAGGACATAGTTTGTAAGGACTTAGGCGTGGATCGAGACTATCTGCGGGTTTTGTTGCTTCGTGCCAGACGAGAGTTCAAAAAGGCCTATTTAAAGAACAATCTCCCGCCGCCTGGTATCTAGTGGCTAGCGTTATGAAACGAAAGGGACAAAATAGACACTATATGTTTAGAGGTAAAACATTGTGATCGACCACGAAGCGGTGGCTCGAGAAAAAATCACCGAGAAGTATCTGCTGGATGAACTCGATCCCCTGGCCAGGGATGAGTTCGAGGCGCATTATTTCAACTGTCCCGAGTGCGCGCTTGACGTGCGAGTCGGAAGCGCTTTGGTGGAAGAACTCAAGCGCGAGCTTACGCAGACGCGGGAGACGGAAAAAGTTGTCGAACTGATTCACCCGAACACGTGGTTAGAGTCTCTCCGTCCCAGTTTCACCATCTCCGCGTTCGCATTGTTGCTGGTAGCGATCGCAATTCAAACCTGGCGAATCTCACACGTCGAGGGTCGGCCGCAAGTCCTGCCATGGGCGGCGGTTACTGTCGGTACCTGGGGCTCCGATGGACCGCTCATCACCACCACCGGCCGCCAGGGATTTTTGCTTTTTGTAAGAATTCCACCGGGCGGCAACTACTCTCAATATGCTGCCGCTTTGCACGGTCCTGACGGAAAAGTTGAGTGGTCGTTAATCATGCCGGTGGCCGCGGGACAAGACCAATGGTCCATTCAAGTGCCCCCGGCAAATCGGGAGTCAGGGGACTACACCCTCGATGTAAACGGCATTTCCGCCACGGGCGAAACCAAAGAGGTGGGGCACACGCAATTCCAACTAAAAATCGACAACTAAGTGGAGGCAACAATATGGCAACCATGGAACAGACCCGGGGCATTCAAGGTTACACGCAGGAGCACCAATATCATGGGGAAGCCCATGTGCTGAGCGGAGAGTTGAAGCGTCCGATCCAACAGAAAATAGAAGAGCAAGCGCCGGTTTCGTTGAAGAGTCTGCGCGGCGCCCATCTTACTCGCTACGCGGAAAATGTCAGCATCGAAGGCCTCATCTCGTTCAAGGCCGGCTACACCCGTGTATCGGGAAGCCGGGGTGTAAAGCATAACGGCTGGATCACGCTGACGACTTCCATCGTGGAAGGGCTGAACATCTTCGAAGTGATTACCGCCGACCGGGTGGTCTCACAAGTTTCGACGGACCATCCTTATGATAAAGGCCACGTGCCTCGAGTCACGTTTCTGGGAACTCAGTTCACCAACTTGAAGATCGGTGGCTACCCGCTCGATCTGAAGTTGAACCTCGACCTTTGTGGCGAGAAGCCAGAAAATGACCGATCCTATGTTTCCGATCTTCGCTTCCTAAGCAGCGTGAGGGAGGAAGTGAATCGTGTGGCTACGTCACACGATCTTCCCAAAGCCCTGTCGCCGAAGTACCATGGCAGGCTCGGTGAGATTGACACTCTCATCCACAACTCCAGCCACGAAGATCCGATCGGCGCAGTCACATGCTCGTTGGTCAAAAGCATCGACATCAGCGGAATCCCGATTCCGGGTCTGAAGACGGTCGGGAACCTGTTGATGATTCCAGACTTCGGCGTGGTGGCGATTGGAGAGGTCGAGGTTGGCACCAAGGCGGCGGAGCCGCCGGACGGTCCGCGCAGCCGGAATCCCGAGACCGAAGATTCTCTGCGGAACGGGGGCGGAAGGCCGACCAACTATTTTCGGCTCAATATGCTCCAGATGGAATTGGGCTGCATCGGACACGGCAGTGCCAACGTCGCCGTGGCATATTCAAACGGTCACCACAAGCCCTAGTCTGGCTGATTTTGTCCCTCGCGCTGTTGGGAGGTCTTTCATGTCAACATCAGGAAGATCTCCCTCAACTCCTGTTTGATCGCGCAGACAGAGCCTTCCTACGGGGCGACCTTACCCAATGCCGAGCCCTGGCCGCTAACGGCTACGCGCGATTCCGCACCTCAAGTCCGGAGTGGGCGGGTAGATTCAAAGTCCTTCAGGCTAGAGCTTTGCTTTGGCAAGGCCAATTTCCGGATGTAATTAAAATCCTTCAGGTTCCTCCTGGGCTCTCCCAAGCAGCCGGTCTGCGCGTTCCTGCTCTCATCCTCCTGGCGGTTGCGCATGGCAACTCGCATAATTTTTCTGACGCCGAGCGGGCGCTAAACGATGCGCAGTCCCTTTGCATCGGCTCGACCTCGTTCGAATGCGTTGATCTGATAGTGGCTCGAGGACTGGTAGCCTCCCAACGGAAGGACGGCGATCTGGCGGAACAACTTTACCGGCAAAGTCTGGCACTTGCCCGGGCTCATGATTACAAGTTTCTGGCGGCAACCTCGCTGTTGAACCTCGGCGACGAGTATTTGGAACGGGCGCATTACGATGAGGCCATTGACTGGTCGCAGTCCGCCTCGGATGCCGCCAAAGCCGAAGGCGCAAAAGTGCTCGAACTGGTGGCGAATGCAAACCTGGGATGGGCTTATTACCGGCTCGGCGATTCTGAAAGGGCCTTGAAAATATTTAAGGAAACCGAAAAGGCCGCGGCAGAATGTGGCGATGTTTCCGATCAGGAAAACCAACTGATAAACATCGGCTATGTCTACATGGATGATCACAAGTTCGATCAAGCCAGGGAGTTGCTTCAAAAGGCCCTGCTTCTCGCGCAACAAATAAGGGACCAACAGGACATATATAACGCTCTCCGCGCGCTGGCGCGATTGTCGTTAAGGGCCGAGGATCCTGAGCCGGCAAGCAAGTATGTAGACCAGGCCCTGCACGTTGCGCGGGAAAGCAAAGATCACGTCGGTGAACTTGAGGGCAAGCTCCTGCAAGGAAGAATCGCCGCGCTACTCGGCCATTCCCAACAGGCGGAGAGCAGTTATCGCGAAGTCGAGGCAGACAATTCAGTCCCGGATTTTTTGAAGTGGGAAGCTCAACACTCTCTAGCCAGGCTCTTTGAAAACTCCAGCCAGGCCTCCGCCGATCTGAACTATCGCGCTGCCATCGCCACCTTCGAGGCCGCTCGCCAGAGCGTGCGGCATGAAGACTCCCAAATCTCGTTTCCGGCTAATGCGATTGAGATCTATGGGGATTACATTCAATTTCTGGTTTCTCACCGACGGTCTAACGATGCGCTGCGGTGGGCCGATTACAGTCGTGCGCGGTCTCTGACCCAAGGCTTTGAAAGCTTACCTGCGAAAATGAGCGGCGATGCTCCACCGCTGCGGCCAAATGAAATCGCCCGAGCCGTCAACGGCACCATTCTCTTCTATTGGCTGGGCGAGAAGCAGTCTTATCTGTGGGCGGTCTCCCCAAAAACCACGCAGTTAATCACACTGCCTCCGGGGCGTGAAATCGATGTTGTCGCGCGGCGTTATCGAAACGCATTAATTGGCCCGCAAGACGTCTCCGCCGAAACCGACGGCAGCTGGCTTTATCGCACATTGGTTGCGCCTGCACAAGGGATCTTGACGAACGATGCGAGAGTCTTCGTTGTCCCCGATGGCAGTTTGAACGGTTTGAATTTCGAAACCTTTCTGGTATCAGATCCATCTCCACACTTCTGGATCGAGGATGCAACCGTCCTCAACGCCAGCTCCTTGCGGCTTCTGAATGCCTCATTTCCAAGTCGGCGAAAACCGTCGAGGACATTATTGATAGGCAACAGCATCTCGCCCAACGATAAATTTCCCGAACTCTCGCACGCGGCTGATCAAATGAAGAACGTCGCCCGGCACTTCACGGCGAATGCCCTGCTTGTGCTCGACCGCGGTCGGGCCACGCCAAAGGCTTATTTTGCAAGCGGTCCCGAACATTTTGCCTTGATTCATTTTGTCGCACACGGAATCGCCAGCCGCCTCAGTCCGCTCGACTCCGCGATCGTTTTGTCCAGGAGCGGCCCGGAAGACGACTCGTTCAAGCTCTATGCCCGCGACATCATTCGGCATCCGCTGCACGCTGACCTGGTGACCATCTCTGCCTGTTACGGCGCGGGAGAACGCTTCTACAGCGGCGAAGGACTGGTTGGGCTTTCCTGGGCTTTCCATCGCGCGGGCGCGCGCAACGTTATCGCCGCGTTGTGGGATGCAGCGGATGTGTCCAGCGAAAAACTCATGAGCGCCTTCTACCAGGAGCTGGACCGTGGGGCGCGGATAGATGCAGCGCTTCGAACCGCAAAGCTCGCATTGCTCCGCGACAAAGACCTGCACAATCCTTTCTACTGGGCGCCCTTCCAGCTCTACACCCAGGGGCGGATGAATCGCTAAGCCACACCAAGCATCAAAAATGTAGCGACGGGTCTTGGCCGGCGCGTTCATCTGTTCCGAAGGAAGCTCATTGATACCGTTTTCTGTTTTAGACTTGTCGCCGATCGTGCAGGGTGCAACCGCCGCCGACGCCTTTCGCAACACGCTGGAACTGGCGCAGCTCGCCGAGCGCCTGGGATTTCATCGCTATTGGCTTGCCGAACATCACAATATGCCGGGCATTGCCAGCGCGGCGACCTCCATTGTCATCGCTCATGTTGCCTCAGGAACGAAAACCATTCGTGTTGGTTCGGGGGGAGTCATGCTCCCCAACCACGCGCCGCTGGTGATTGCGGAGCAGTTCGGCACGCTGGCATCGCTCTATCCAGGACGAATCGATCTTGGCCTAGGCCGTGCCCCGGGAACGGACATGCAGACCACTCGTGCCTTGCGCCGCAACCCCGCTATTGGTGCAGATGAATTTCCCCAGGATGTTCGGGAGTTGCAGCACTACTTTGAGCCGCCTCAGCCTGGGCAGAAAATCAAAGCCGTACCCGGCGCGGGATTGCGAGTCCCCCTCTGGCTGCTCGGTTCAAGTACTTACAGCGCGGAACTGGCCGCGGACATGGGATTGCCCTTCGCCTTTGCCGCGCACTTCGCCCCGACCGAGATGCGTAACGCGCTCTACATTTATCGCGCAAGTTTCCGCCCCTCACAACAACTGGATCGGCCTTATGCCATGCTGGCCATCAACGTACTCGCGGCCGACACTGATGCCGAAGCGCGGCGTAATTTCACTTCTTTACAGCAGGCGTTTACCAATCTTACTCGCGGAACGCCCGGACAAATCCCTCCGCCCATCGACGACATCGAAACCTATTGGAATTTTGCGGAGAAGGCGTCGGTCAACCGGTCGTTGGCATATTCCGTTGTAGGTGCCCCGGAGACAGTTGAGCGAGGCTTGAGAGAATTTATCGACAATCACAAGCCCGACGAACTGATGGTCACGGCCCACATGTTCGATCAACAGGCCCGCTTGCGGTCTTTTGAACTAATCTCTGAAGTGCGAGAAAAACTCAAACTCTAACCACCAAAGCCGAGAGCTAATCCGAATCTCTCTATGAAACTCTGTGACCTCTGTGGTTAAGCCTTTCGCCGGAAGCTACTCACGCCCATCAGGCGCGCCGCTCTGTTGCATCATCTTGGTCACCAGCCCGGTCCAACCCGTTTGATGACTCGCCCCCAACCCCGCGCCGGTGTCGCCGTGGAAATACTCATAGAACAAAACTAAATCCCGCCAGTTGGGGTCGCTACGAAATTTTTCCGCGTTTCCGTTGACCGGCCGCTTCCCATCGCCATCGCGTAGAAAAAGTGCCGTCAGCCTTCGCGACAACTCCGCCGCCACTTCCGCCAGCGAAAGCATCTTGCCCGACTTCGAAGGGAACTCAACTTTGAAATCTTCCCCGTAATAGTAATGAAAGCGTTGCAGCGACTCGATTAACAGATAGTTCACCGGAAACCACACCGGCCCGCGCCAGTTGGAGTTTCCCCCAAACAACGGACTCGTCGACTCGCCCGGTTCGTAGTCCACGCGATGCTCCATGCCGTCGACGGTCACGCTGAATGGATGATCGAGGTGATAACGCGACAACGCCCGCACACCATAGGGTGAAAGGAATTCATTTTCATCCAGCATCAGTCGCAGAATCTTGCGCAACTGATCGCCGTCGGCAACCGAAAGCAAAATCCGTTGCGCGATGCCGCGCGTTTCCATGCTGGCGACGTTGTCCGTTAGATCAGGACGGTTCTCAATGAACCAATCCATGCGCTTCTTGAAGCCCGGCAACTTTTCCAACAAATCCGATTCGATCGTCTCCACCGCAAACAACGGAATCAGTCCTACCATCGAGCGGATGCGCACCGGGTTCTGGCTCCCGTCAGGAAGCTTTAGTACATCGTAGAAAAATCCATCCTGCGCGTCCCACAGGCCAATCTCATCGGTGCCGCGGTGGTTCATCGCGTAAGCGATATAGATAAAATGCTCCCAGAATTTGCTGGCCACGTCTTCGTAGTCAGGATTGTAGGTAGCCAATTCCATCGCGATGGCCAGCAGATTCAGCGTGTACATCGCCATCCAACTAGTGCCATCGGATTGCTCGATGCGTCCGCCAGTCGGTAACGGATCGCTGCGATTGAACACACCGATGTTGTCCAGCCCGAGAAATCCGCCCTGAAAAATATTCATGCCATCGGCGTCTTTACGGTTCACCCACCAGGTGAAGTTGAGCAACAGCTTGTGAAACACACGCTCCAGAAACGCGAGGTCGCCTTTGCCGCTGCGCTTCTTATCGATTTTATAAACGCGCCATGCCGCCCAGGCATGCACCGGCGGGTTCACATCTCCCAGCGCCCACTCGTAGGCCGGCAGCTGCCCGTTGGGATGCAGATACCACTCACGTAGAAAGAGTAGCAGCTGATCTTTGGCGAAATCGGAATCGACCAACGCCAGCGGCACGCAGTGAAACGCCAGGTCCCACGACGCGTACCACGGGTACTCCCACTTGTCGGGCATCGAAATCACATCAGAGTTGTAGAGGTGCACCCACGAATGGTTCCGCCCCGAACGCCGCTCGGGGGGCGGCACCGGCTGTCCGGGATCGCCGTCGATCCACTGCTTCACCACGTAGTGATAGAACTGTTTCGACCAAAGCAGTCCAGCAAAGCCTTGCCGCATTACATTCTGCGCGTCGCCAGAAAGCTCGGCCGGAATCAGCGTGGCATAAAATTCGTCGGCTTCCTGTTTGCGGGTCGCGATGGTTTCTTCAAAACCAGAGAACGCCGTGCCGCCTGGGAACTCGCGGTCGGTGAGCCGCAACCGCAAGCTCACGGTCTGACCGGCGGGAATGTTGAACATGTAACGTGCCGCCGACTTTGTACCTTTTTTCTGCGCTGACACTGCGGCCTTCACTCCGCCAACCACGTAGTCGTTGATTCCATCCTTCTTGCAGAGCGGGCTTTCCTTCGAACCGAAAAGTTTGTTGTTGTTCGATTCGTTTTCAGTGAACAGCAACTCCGGTGAGCCTTCGCAATAAAGCCAGCGGCTCTCCGCTGCCGGATGGAATATTTGGATGGCCCCGCTCTTCGCCTGCAAATAAGGACGCGCTTCATTCCCGCCCCACGACCAGATGTTGCGGAACCACAGCGTCGGCAACACGTGCAGCGGCGCCGCTTCCGGCCCGTGATTGGTCACGGTGATCTTTACCAGAATGTCTTCGACATCTGCCTTGGCGTATTCGACCACCACATCGAAGTAGCGGTCGTCGTTGAACACTCCGGTGTCGAGGAGTTCGTACTCAGGGTCGTGCCGGGTGCGCCGCTGGTTTTCTTTCAGCAGTTGATCGTAAGGAAAGGCCGCCTGCGGATACTTGTACAGGCTCTTCATGTAGGAATGCGTCGGCGTGTTGTCGAGGTAGAAGTAGCATTCCTTCACGTCCTCGCCGTG
>DATBAT010000490.1:0-3763 GCA_036271375.1 Terriglobales bacterium | reverse complement strand
CACCCCGATCGTGAGGCCACTATCGTTGCGATTGGCATCCACCCCTTTGTGGTCGGAACTCCCGATGGCGCAGGGGCGTTGCGCCGTGTTGTCGAGAATTTCAAGGATCAGGAGCTTGTTTGGGTGACAGATGTTCAAGCAATACTCGACGTTGCAGGCGAGACGCAGTAGCTAAGACCGGAGAAATGGATCTAACGCCGCCGCCCTGCAACGAGCAGGAACGCGCGGTAGGAATCGGCTAGTCCGCACGAGAATAGACCTTTCTTCATATCTTTGTCGTCGCGCTTGACTCTTCGCCAACGAACGTGATTTCCTCTTCCCCCTTGAATCGATGGACTTAAACACAATCACCGAGGTTCGGCGGCCTGCCAGTGCGGACGCAGTCACAAAATGGGAAGATGGTTTTGCGTGGCTTGCCGGCGGAACATGGCTCTTTTCGGAACCGCAGATAAATACCAACACACTCATTGATCTTGAGGCACTCAAGTGGCCTTCTCTTCAAGCTTCGAAGGATGGATTAGAGATTGCTGCTACTTGCAAAATTGTCGAACTCGATCAGTTCGTCGAAAAAGCGCCATCGGATTGGACGGCGGCTCCGCTTTTCCGCAACTGTTGTCGCTCTTTCCTGGCGTCTTTCAAAATCTGGAATGAAGCCACGATAGGCGGAAATATCTGCATGTCGCTCCCGGCAGGCCCGATGATCTCACTGACCGCAGCGCTGGAGGGTATTTGCACACTTTGGCCACGGAGTGGAAAGCCGCGCGAAATACCCATCATTGAATTTGTCACCGGCAACCATGCCAATGTTCTCGCGCCGGGAGAGCTCCTGCGGAGCATTCATCTGCCAGCAACCGCGCTGAAGAAAAGCTTCGCCTTTCGACGCTTCAGTTTGACGAATCTTGGCCGGTCCGACGTTTTGCTGATCGGCACCAACTGGCGGGAAAAAGGCACGTTTCTGCTCACCATCACTGCCGCCACTCTGCGCCCCGTACAGCTTCATTTTAGAAATATTCCTACCGCGGAAGAACTGAAGCAGGCCATCGATGATGCAGTGCCTTTCAGTCTTTACCTCGACGATACCCATGGCTCACCCGTGCATCGCAAACACCTCACCTATTATTTCGCCGAACAGATTCGCGAGGAACTGTCAGCCTGAGCCGGAGAATCTGTAATGAATTTCAAGATCAATGGAAAGTCTTTCAGTGCTGAACCTCGTCCGGGGCAATGTTTGAGAACTTTCCTACGCGATCTCGGCTGGTTTGGTGTGAAAAAAGGCTGCGATGCCGGCGATTGCGGGGCATGCACTGTCTGGCTCGATAGCAAACCCGTGCATAGCTGTCTTGTTCCTGCTTTTCGGGCGGAAGGGCGCGAAGTCACCACCGCGCAGGGCCTCGCTACCAACGGGTCTCTCCATCCGATGCAAAAGGCGTTTCTCAACGCTCAGGCGTATCAGTGTGGCTTTTGCACCGCGGGAATGATCATGACCTCCGCAAGTTTTTCCGAGGAGGAAAAGAAAGATCTCGCATTTCGCCTCAAGGGAAACCTCTGCCGCTGCACCGGGTATCACGCCATCGAAGATGCGCTTCATGGCATTATCTCGATCGAAGACGATAAGGTCGGCCAGGCCTGCGGTGCCAGCATCCAAACCCCCCTCGGCGAATCTATTGTTACAGGCAATGCGCATTACACGATGGATGTCGCGATGGAGGGAATGCTCCATCTCAAGGTTGTTCGCTCCCCGCATGCCCATGCACGGATCAAGGCAATCCGTAAGGAGAAAGCTTTGGCTGTTCCTGGCGTGCATGCCGTGTTTACGTGGGAGGACGTTCCGCGACGTCTCTATACAACGGCGACTCACGACGATTTTCATGTCGATCCGGATGACACCTACATGTTGGATAATGTCGCACGCTTCATTGGGCAGCGCCTCGTTGCAGTGGCCGCCGAGACTGAAGGCGCTGCAGAGGAAGCCTGCCGCCTAGTCGAAATTGATTATGAAGTGCTTCCCGCCGTGTTCGACCCTGAGGAAGCGATGCATCCGGGAGCGCCGATCCTCCATGAGGCCGCGGATGCCGAATCCCGTATCGAGGAGCCAGAGCACAACGTTTTCACAAAGATCGAAAGCGAAGTGGGCGACGTGGAAAAGGGTTTTGCCGAAGCGGATGCGGTGTACGAAGGCACATATTATACGAACAAGGTGCAGCACGCGCACATGGAGACGCACGGCTCGATCGTGTGGCGTGGTGAGGATGGCCGCATCCATGTCCGCACCAGCACGCAGGCACCGCATCTCACGAAGAACAAACTTGCCTACCTCTTCAGCATGTTCCCCCACCAGATCCATGTCTTCACCGAACGGGTAGGAGGCGGCTTCGGCGGCAAGCAGGAACTGCTCTCGGAAGACCTTTGCATGCTTGCGGCGTTAACGACCGGGCGTCCGGTGAAGTGGGAATTTACGCGCACGGAGGAATTCACGGCCACCGTCAGCCGGCATCCAATGAAGATTACTATCAAGTTGGGCGCGAAAAATGATGGAACGCTCACGGCGATGCAGATACGCAACGTTTCCAATACCGGCGCCTACGGCAATCACGCCGGCGAAGTACTGGCCTCATCGCTTGGTTCCGCTATGGCCACCTATCGGTGCTCGAGCAAAAAAGGCGTTGGGTATGCAGTCTACACGAATACGGTTCCTTCTGGAGCATTCCGGGGATATGGCGCCATGCAGCCCACGTTTGCCATTGAATGCGCGATGGACGAACTGGGCCGCAAACTCGGCATCGATCCGTTCGCCATACGCCGGAAGAACATGCTGCGGGATCACGATCCCGTGCATAGCATCTGGCCTGCACCGCATGATGCGGTGATGGGTAGCTATGGCTTCGACCAGTGTTTCGATTTGGTCGAAAAAGCGCTCGCTAGTAGACGCGGCGAGAAAAAGCCAGAGGGCGAGGATTGGCTGGAAGGCACGGGAATCGCAGCCCACGCTCAGGACTGCGCTCCCCCGACGGAGCATCGCTCTGAGGCTTACCTTACATTACGACCGGATGGCACCTACCACCTTGCCATCGGATCGGGCGAATTTGGAAATGGGATCACCAATGCGCAACGCCAGGTCGTCGCGTCGGTGCTTAACACGCGTGCCGGCAACGTCACGATGGATTTTGCTGATACTGATCGTACTCCTTACGATACCGGAACATTTGGCAGTACAGGCACTAGCGTGGCCACACTCGCGGTGAACAAGGCCGCTGACGCCTTGAAAGAGAGTCTGCTCGATGTTGCCAGCATTTTGACAAAGATGCCCGCTTCCGAGTGCCGGATTGAAAACGATCACGTGCAATGTGGAAACCGTTCCATTACCCTCAAGGAACTTCATGATACCTCGCCGTTCCGGGATAAACTCCATGTTGCCCGCAAGGCCTACAACTCCCCGCGATCCACGGCATTCCTGGTACATGGCTTCCGGATAGCCGTCCACTGTGTCACTGGGGAAATTCGAATTCTTCAAAGCGTACAGGCCTTTGACGCCGGAACGATTCTTAACCCAATGCAGGCCCGCGGGCAGGTCGAAGGTGGAATTGCCCAAGGCATCGGCACCAGCCTGTTTGAGTGTATGGTATTGGATGAGACCGGCGCGGTGATGAATCCCACTGTCCGGAATTACCGCATTCCGGCCTTCGCCGACATCCCGCGTTCAGAAATCTATTTCGCTAATACCTGCGACCGCTATGGCCCGTTGGGTGCCAAACCGGTCGGTGAA
>DATBAT010000489.1:0-3925 GCA_036271375.1 Terriglobales bacterium | reverse complement strand
CGCCTTGCCAAGTCCGGCGGTCAGGCTCTTGCGCATTTTGAATAGCGTATAGGCCGCACCGACCAGCATTCCTCCAACCGCGATGGGCCGCACGATATAACGCCATACCGCCACCGCCATGGTCGCCCAGTCGTCAGAAGTACCAGCGGGAAGATAGGTACGCAACTGCGGGCCGAGGAAGAAAATCAGCATGGGAACCATGAGTCCCCAGGCGAGGACGCCTCCTGCGAACTGCAAGGCCGCGAGACGAAGCCCGATGATGTAGCCCACCCCGAGGTAGGCCGGGCTGACGCTGGGTGCGGCGAATGTACTCGCCCCGCCGGCCGCGACGATATTCGTATTTCCCGCCGCGCCGAGACGCACCTGGCTTCGGCCAAGCGTTCCGATAGAAAAATGTAAGTCTTGATCTGCAGCAAATAAGCCGAAGCGCCCCAGCATATAGGTCACGCCGCCAACGCCGATGTTCCAAAACAAATACTTCGCGGCTTTCGCTCCACGTTGGCCAGCTTTGTGAATTTCCGCCGCGGCCACGGATTCGGGGAACGGCAATTCGGGATCTTCCACCATCACGCGGCGCACTAAAGAAATGAACAAGACCCCGAGGACGCTGCCCACCATAATCAGCGCCGTGGATTTCCAGTAGGCGTCGGCCGGACGGAACGACGGCCAAGCCTTGGCGATCAAGAATGCCGGGATGGTGAAGATCGCGCCTGCGGCAATTCCCTCTCCGATTGAGCCGGCAGTCCGCGCAATATTTTCTTCTAGAAGCGTTCCCTTCCAGGCCCGGATCACCGCCATCGCGATCACGGCAGCTGGATAAGTTGCGGCAATGGTGATGCCGGCACGCAATCCGAGATAGGCATTGGCCGCTCCCAGAACCACCGTCATAACTAGGCCCAGCAGCACGGCCCGCAAGGTCAACTCTTTCATCTCAAGGTTTTCAGGAACGTAAGGGCGATGGCGGCTGGGATTTTCCGGGGTAACTGCGGGAGGTTGGTTACTCATCGAGTCGGGTCCTTGGGAACGTTAACGATAGATTCAGCGCAAGATGGCGAACGTTAGCATGCGCGCCGCGACGATTACAAGCGCCACTCTTTAGTATGGGGCAATACAACCGTTGCCGACAGGCAGGCAACAAACTGCGCACAAGATCATTTCTGTGCTCCAAGTTGTGAGGCCCCTGTGTCGTGGCAGTTTCGGTGTAAGAGGTGTGGCAGTTACCGGGGGTATTCCTCGCGCAGCCGAAGCTTTATCGAAAAATACCTGATACCGATCCTCTTGTTGCGTCCCGCGCGCTGCCGCAGTTGTTTCCGGCGTTCCTGGGTCCCGCGGTTCGTGGAGTTACATGAGCCGGAGCCAGGGCAGGCCGACGGAGCTTCAGCTTAATAGAAGAGATATTTCCGCCAGCGGTCGTCCGACCCCATCAAACGCATGATGTGCCGGCTGGTGTGCAGATTGAAGGCACGCGGTTCGCGCATCAGCTTCATGCCCGCTTCATGAGGAAGCTGATTACTCTTGTGGCGATTGCAGGGATGACAGCAGGCCACCAGATTTTCCCAACTGGAAAGCCCTCCGCGCGAGCGCGGGATTACGTGGTCAAGCGTCAACTCGCCCGCCGACATGACTTCGGCGCAATATTGGCAGGTGCTGCGATCGCGCAGCAGGATGTTTTTGCGCGACAGCGCGCGCGTCTGATGCGGGATACGGCGGTATTCGAGCAACCGGATGACCGACGGCAGCCGCATCGCCATGCGGGCCGCGTGGAGGAAGTGGCCGTTGACCTCTTCGGTCATGGCGACCCCCTTTAACACCAGAATGATTGCGCGACGGGCAGCACAAACGTTAATGGGCTCATAGGAAGCGTTGAGCACGAGCACAGGAGCATGCAGCGGGGCGCGCTCGGCGGGCGCATCCGTGGGAACAGCGGCCAGTGGCAGGACTCCGCCGCGCTCCATCTCAAATGCCGAGTTGTCCCAGTTCCCTGACATATTCATTTATCGTTTATCCGGCCGCTGCCATCGCTAACGATTTGTCCTGCTTGTCGACTTCCGCGAAAGTTACGTTCAGTTTCAGGGTCCGCGCCACCGTGGCCACCCATACTTTCGATGCGCCCGCCCGCTTCAATACTTTTGCGCATTCGGAAAGCGTTGTTCCCGTGGTGTAGACGTCATCGACCAGCAACACTTCGCGGCCGGAAATCTTTTCAGGCCGCACCAAGGCAAATGCTCCGCGCATATTTTCGCGGCGCTGATGGCTGGTGAGTCCGATCTGCGACTGGGTTTCACGCTGGCGCTCAAGAACATCGAGACCGACACTTATCGACCGCGACTCGTGCCTCATCGCCGCTTGGACAATCAGATCAACCTGATTGAATCCGCGCTGGCGGCGCTTTTTGCTATGCAACGGCACCGGAACCACAATCGTGCCAGCCGCGAGTTCGAGACCTTCCATCGCTTCATGCAGCATCCGTCCCAGAACGGCCGCTGCGGGACGCACCTGCTCGTATTTCAAAAGATGAATCAGTTCACGCAACCCGCCGTCGTAGCTGCCATAGGCTACGGCCTTGGCGAACGGCGGCGCGAGGCGCCGGCATAGCCCGCAGAGAGGCTCTTCTTCTTGCCCAAACGCGTAGGGGCTGATTAATCTCTCGCCGCAGGTCGAGCATAGGCCGCCATCGATAGGCTGCATGGCCGCCAGACAATCCTGGCAAACGGGCAATCGTGAAATTTTAATCAGGGGGGCACCGCAGAGACGACAATCGGCAGGAAACAGGGTGGCAAACAGGCTCTCGGCAAGGCCGCTCATCCAGGAGACCAGCAAACCTTGTTTGCCTGGTGGACTGGTCTCTTGAGCACGGTATTGGTCCTCGCTACTGCTGAAGACAAACCTCCCTCGTCCCGGTCGGAGATGGAAGGCCCCCGTTGCAAGGGACGAACTGAAATCAGTATAGCGGGTGGAGTGAGGAGAGGCAATCCTGGAGGCTTTTGTAATTTGGTAATTGAGTAATTTGGCAATTTCCCATTCTCATACTCACAGGTTTCAAGTTACTCAATTACAAAATTATCCAATCCTTCTCACTGCGGCTTTGCGTCGGGCTTGGCTTCCTTCGAAGGATCTTTGTCCCCCGGGTTCTTTTGCACGTCCTTGCCGTCGTAGGTGATCTTCACGTTCGCGCCGAAGCGCTGATAGTCGGTATACTTCACGACTTCGCGGATGTGTACATCCTGGTTGTGGAAATGCAGGATGTCGTCGGCTTTAGTGTAGGTCGGGAACCAATATTTACCGTCGATCTGTTCGCGCCAAGTGGTGAACTTGGGAAACAGGTTCTCGTTTCCCTTGCCGTTTTTCTTGACCCGCGTCTCGGGGACTGTCTTACCGAAAGTTTTTACGATTTGGAAATCTTTGTCGTCGACCCAGATGCGGCCTTGAAAATATCGTTTCTTCCCTTCAATTTTCTTGGGCGCGATATCGAAGACGTAACAGTGCAGTTCGTCCTGCTGTTGTTGGCCCACGTAGAGGACATCGTATTCCCCCACATCGTCTGAAGTCAGCACGAATGGCAGCTTGTGGCGGATGTCTTCGATATCTTCCGGGGACATCGAAATTCCACCGTTTTCTAAAGAAGACTGCGGGGCGAAGACCACGTTCTCAAGATGTTTGCCCTTGTCGTCGTACTGCACATCGAAAACTTCCTGATATTCGCCGGTCACGGTGTCGCCATCGACCGTCTGCACTTTCACTGATTGACGGTAGGTGTATTGGTCGCGCGCGATCAGGAATTCTTTTTCCTTGGCGGCAAAACGCTGAATGATTTCCTCAGTGGTGACGCCGGTGGGCTTCGAGGGGTCGAGCGTTCCTTCCTCGCCAAAGGCAGCTGGCAGAACCAGCCCGATCATCAGAACTGCCAACGAAACGAGCCGCAGGG
>DATBAT010000488.1:0-30356 GCA_036271375.1 Terriglobales bacterium | reverse complement strand
GGGATTTCAAGTGCACTCAATTTACGATCTGGACGCACCTCGCGCTCAACAGTTGGCCAAGGACTTCGCGATCCCTTTGGTGGCACGATCCTTGGAAGAGGCTGTAGATACTGCCCCTTCGGCCGCCATCTTCGATGTTGCCCTTCCCGCGTCGGAGTTTCTCGGTGTTCTGCCTCACATCCCCGCGGGATCGGCCGTGCTGCTGCAGAAGCCTATGGGGCAGAATCTCGATGAAGCCTCCAGGATTCGTGATTTATGTCACAAGAGAGATCTGACCGCCGCAGTCAATTTTCAAATGCGCCGCGCTCCTTCGATCACAAGGGCCAGAGAGCTAATCGCAGAAGGCCGCATAGGAACTCTTCATGACATTGAAGTAAGAGTGAACGTCTACACGCCATGGCATCTCTGGACATTTCTAGAGAAGATTTCACGGGTCGAAATTCTTTACCATTCCATTCACTACATCGATCTGATTCGTTCTTTCTGTGGTGACCCCGCCAGGGTCTATGCACGAACGCTGAAGCACCCCAATTCTCCAAAGCTTGCGGCCACGCGTTCCAACATCATTCTTGATTACGGCGACTCTCTCCGCGCCAACATCACCGCCAGCCACGGTCACAACTTTGGATTGCAACATCAGGAAAGCTACGTTAAGTGGGAAGGTACCGAAGGTGCGATCAAGGCGCAGCTTGGACTGTTGATGAACTATCCGAAGGGCGAGCGCGACTATTTGGCGATTGCGAAGCTTGGCCAGGAGGGCGATTGGGAGCAAATTCCGGTTGAAGGTTCCTGGTTTCCGGATGCCTTTGCGAACACCATGCAAGGCCTCATGGATTGTGTTGCTGGCAAGTCGGCCAAATTGGAAACGGCTGTTGACGACGCTTATCGAACCATGGCCGTCCTGGAAGCGGCATACGAGTCGGACGCAACTGGTGGTACTGCGGTACGGTACTAAAACGACATGGAACAATATTTCGAAGACTACAAAGAGGGTGATCAGCGAACCACAGGTGGCCGAACCATCACAGAAACCGATATTGTGATCCACGCTGGGCAGACCGGGGATTTCTATCCTCACCACATGGATGCTGAGTGGTGCAAGACGCAGCCGATCGGTCAACGAATCGCCCACGGCACACTGGTTTTCAGCTTGGCCGTCGGAATGACCGCAGGGGCAATCAATCCCCGGGCCATGTCGTACGGGTACGATCGCCTGAGGTTTATTAAGCCGGTGTTTATTGGCGACACGCTTCATGTGGCAGTGAAAATCAAAGAACGGAAGCCGCATCCTAAGCGGCCAACCTACGGAATTGTGACTGAGCTTTGCGAGGCCATTAACCAGCGCGGAGAGGTTGTCCTCGCTTGTGAACATCTGCTGCTGGTGGAACGTAGAAGCTTGTGAAGACGCGCCAGAAATCCGCCTACTTTGTGCCCGCTCTCGAAAAGGGGCTCGATATTCTCGAGGCGCTTTCACTAGCTACTGTCCCGCAAACTTTGGCCGATCTGTCGCGCTCATGCGATCGATCACGCAGCGAAATCTTCCGCATGGTGGACGCGCTTGAAAAACGTGAATATATTGTCCGCGATCCCGTTTCCGGTGGATATGAACTCACGCTGAAGCTCTATCAATTGGCGCACACCCACTCGCCTGTCGACCATTTGCTGAAAGCTGCCTATTTCCCTATGCGGGATTTGGCGAACCTGCTAAATGAATCTTGTCATCTCTCCATCCTCAGCAACGATCAGCTGTTTGTGATCGCGGAGTCGGCGAGTCGTAACCCGGTCCGGCTTTCAGTGGAGATTGGATACCGTGCTGACCCGCTGACCACGGCTTCGGGGAAGGTTCTGTTGGCGACGCTTCAAGACGCGACGCTCGACGCGATGTTGGAACGTAACAAAACATTCAAGTCAATGTCGGTTGCCAGGCGTCGGGTCGCGATGTCCGAGTTGGCTCGCATTAAGACTTCCGGCTGCTACATTTCAGCGAGCGCCTATCGCACCGGCATCGATGTTTCGTGTGCCGTAGGATCTACGGGGATCGGGGTGATTGCCGCGTTGGGAGTACCAGTCGTCTCCGGCGGAACGAATCATGGGAAGGAAAAGAAGTTGATCCCGGTAATTCAGAAATTCGCGAAACGTATTACCGGCGGAATGGGGTTGTCGTCCGAGCCCAAGGGCACTAGCCACAAGAAACGCTGAGGCTCGCGAAACATCTATTCAGCGATCAGCCTTGCGGATTGGCGGCGAAGTCTCGCGGCTCAGTTGCGCATACTTATCAGCCAGCGCAGTCTCCCCCATGCGCCGGTAAATTTGCTCAAGCAACGCATAGACCTGGAGATCGATGATGATTCCACCACGATCTGGCAGGGATGCCGCCGTTTCGGCATCACTTCGCGCCTGCGAATAATTCTTCATCCGCACATTCAGCTTTGCTCGCTCATACCAGATAGCCCGAACTTTGGGGGCCAGCTCGGCTGCGCGATCCAGATGGGTTTTGCTTTCAGCCAGATCGCCGCGCTTCATGAGGAATCGCCCGTAGTTATAGTCCAGGAAGCCATCATAAAATGGCCCGCGCTGGACTACATCCAATCCCTTCTTATAGGAAGCGTCGGCACGTTCGATTTCGCCGAGCGCCTCGAGGTTGAGTGCGAGATAGTCCCACGCACGGGCGTCGGAAGGATTCAGATCCACTGCTTTCTGGAAATGCTCGACTGCATCGCCCGGACGTTTGATGCGATCGTAAATTGCGCCAAGCTGAAACTGCGATTCCGCGTCTTCGGGATCGAGTTGGCATGCCCGAGTCAGCAAGTCGATACCGCGATTGGTATCGCCTTTCATCGCTAGAATCTCTCCGCTAACTGCGAGGGCGATGGCATTCGAGGGATTTTTGCCGAGGCCAATCGATGACAACATATCCGCCCGCTGATACTCCCTCTGCGTCAGCAGGAAGCGGGCATAATAGCCGTAGCCGCTGGCATCTTCGGGTTCGAGGTCGGTGTAACGGGAAAAGGTCCCGGTAGCCTGACTGGGATCGTTTGCCAGGGCTTGAATCCGTGCTTGCGCAAGAAGCACTGCAGGGCATTCCGCGTTAAGAGGTTCAACCAACGCAGCCGCTGAGTGTGCGTCGCCGTGTGCGAGTTTTACGGAAGTTGCCGCCAGCACTGATAGCGATTCATCACAGGTCGTGGCAGACACGCTGCAACTCGATCCGAGGATTGCTGCCAACCAAAGCCACCTCATTGGCGCCCTTCCGTGACCTTCAGTAACTGGTCTGCCTTCACGTTGTGCAACACCTGCACGGTGCCACTGGGCCAGCGCAATTCCATGTCTTTGACTAAAGTATCTGTGCCGAGGCCGAAGTGGACACGCTTGTCGGAAGAACTGGCGTAGCTGCCGGCGGTCGAAACCTGGTTGTACTGCGCCATCCCCGATTTGCCGGTGATCTTGATCTGCGTACCAATACCGTCGCGATTGCTTTTTACTCCGATCGTCTGGATCGATATCCAATGGTTGGCGGGCGAAGTGTTGTAGAGGATCTCCGCTGGGCCGGCGATCGTGGAAATCACAACGTCGATTCTGCCATCGTTGTTGAGATCGCCGAAGGCGCATCCACGGTGGGCAGCCGCGAGGCTGAACCCCGCCGCGACGCTTACATCCGCAAACGTTCCGTTGCGAAGGTTCTTGAACACCGCGTTGGCCTGCCGATAGTGCTGCTGCGGGTCAAGATCGGCATTTTCACTGACGTGAGAGTTCGCGCTAAAAAAATCCTTGTAGCCATCATTGTCGAAATCGTAGATGCCGGCTCCCCAGCCGCTCATTCGAAACGAAGAGAAACCGATTTTCGCGTCGTAGGTTTCCACGTGGAAAAGGCCACTGCCCTCATTGCGGAACAACGGGAATGTCTCCCCGCCAAGCGCGGTGACAAATAAACCCGGCTTCCCATCGTTGTTCCAGTCACGGAAATCGACTCCCATGCTTGAGACGGGGACTCCATCTTCGGTATAAGCCACGGACGATTCCACGCCCACTTCTTCAAATAGCTTTCCGCCACGATTGTGAAACAGAAAATTGCGTTCGTTGTCATTCGCAACGAAGATGTCCATCCAGCCGTCGCTGTCGTAGTCGCCAATGGCAACGCCCATACCCTTGCCGATCTGAGTGGAGATTCCCATCTCGGCGGAGACATCGGTAAAAGTTCCATCGCCGTTGTTGTGATAGAGAATGCCCGGTTCGCCGGGATAGAGCGACGGCGGGCACGACAGCCGCTTCCCAACCGCGCCGCAAACTTTAGAATTTTCCGGCGTCCAGTCGAGGTAGTTGGTGACGAACAGGTCGAGGCGTCCATCGTTGTCGTAGTCCAGCCACGCGGCAGAAACGGAGAGAAGCTTTTTCCCCGCCGCTGTGGCACCCGTAACACGAGCGTGTTCGGTCACGTCGGTAAAGGTCCCGTTTCCGTTGTTGTGATAGAGCGTGTTGTGATCAAGCCCCGTGACGTAGAAGTCAGTCCAGCCATCGTTGTCGAAGTCGGCGGCCGCGGCGCCAATGCTGTATCCGATCCCGCGTACTCCTGCTTTTTCGGTGACGTCAGTGAAAGTTCCGTCGTGATTGTTGTGGTAGAGCCGGTTGGAGAACTTCGACTCGTCTTTGGCAAAACCGGGCAGGGTCGCCCCGTTGGTGAAGTAGATGTCGAGATATCCGTCGTTATCGTAATCGAGCAATGCCACGCCGCCGAGGATGCTGTCGACGATTGGCTTGTCTTCGGTGGTCCCGTTTTCCAGCACAAATTTCACGCCAGTTTTTTCACTTCGATTTTCAAAGCGAATGGTTGGCGCATCCTGCGCCGGCAATAAACTCGAAGCAACCATAATTGCCATCGCCGTCAGCAATCGGCTCATCTCGCTGCCTCGCCGTTGGCAAGCTCAAGCATGTGCCGCATGAACGAATCTTGCGGGAACGTTTCGAGATAACGTAGCAGCGCGGCCTTGGCCTCGTCGTGCTTCTTGGCCTGGATCAACCGCAACACCAGGGTTTTCTGCAGCACAGGGTTGAAGGGATCAAGTCCAATCCCTGATCGCAGCGCCGAGATCGATTCCCCGGTACGTCCCAACTTGGCCAGAGCCTCCGCCAGATCGCCGTAGACATTGGCTTGCGCGGGGCCAATATCGATCGAACGCTGAAGATGTGTTACCGCTTCCTGAAGTTTTTCCGCTTTCAGCTCACGCCTGCCGACCGCCGCCTGCACCAGAGAATTATTTGGTTCTGAGTTTTCGATTTGCTTGAGCACTCTGAGGTAGCGTTCCTCATACTGTGGCCGAGTTTGCGACATTTCTCCGTAGGCTTGAAGAAGGCTGAGCGGTGGAATTCCACCTTTGTTTCCCGGTGTGGGATTCAGGTGGATGAGATCGGGTAGCGTGGCAGTAGTCTGATTGAACGTGACGTCAGGAAAAGGTTCATCTGGACGCGCCAGTATTCGGTGATTGGTGACCGTGGAATGCGAGATCACCCTGATGTCGCGCTTCGGCATGTGGCAGCCGATGCAGTTATCCGCGGGCGTCGTGTGTTGGCGCGCCTCCATTCCAAGTTTGCAACTCTGCTCCGTGTGGCAAGTCAGACATCGCGTTTTGAAGTACGCAGGCGCGTCCTCCGCCGTTGGCTCGATGTGCGGGTCATGGCAGCTGATACAACTCATGTTGCCGCTCGAGCGATAGCACCTGCTCAGCGTCATCGAGTAGTAATGTTCCAGGTGATCATTTTGCGGCGGAGATTCGCGCGTCGGCGGCTCCATCAGAATCGAAAGCGTATCGTCGAGCGGCTGACCAGGGCGGAAATCCTGATACGTCTTGCCCGGCTTAAGGACGCGTACATCTCCGGTCTGATGGCACGACATGCAGATGTTATTGGTGAGAACCGGCGAGAGCCGCGCCGGATTCACGATGTGAAGGTCTTTTCCGTTGGATCGTGTTGCGCCCCCGAAGACGGCCGCTTTGTGCGGTGCCCCGGGGCCGTGACAGTTTTCACAACCGATGGCCATCTCCGAAAAAGGTTCGCTTTCGAATTTCCCGTTGGTGGCCGCGATTGGCCGCTGGCGTCCGCTATGGCAGAAAATACATCCCGCGAGAATGGGGCGATTGAATCCGTAGTCTCCAAACTCATAACCCGGAGACAGCCCCCACTTCTGCGGCTTCGAGTAGAACGATGCCGGTCCCTGAAACAGATAGCCTTCCTTCTCGACCAGCCCTCCCATTCCGTTGAGGCCCGCGCCGAGGATCCACTTCACTTCGCGAGTGTCGCGAAAAACTTCCTGCTTATCGGCACCGACCTGGAATTCGCTTTGGAAAAACTTTCCATCTCGAGTGAATATCTCGAAATGACGGTCGAACTTTTCGTCGTAGAAGGAATCGTTCGTCGCAATAATGTGCAGAAATTCAGGCGTGACCGCCGAAATGGAACGCCCCATGCTTGTTTTCGCAAACTGTTTGGAAATGCTGGCGTGACATCCTGTACAGGCGGCGAAGCCGAGGTAGCCATCCTGTGGTTCGTTCGCGGCCCTCGCAGAAACTGCCGCTCCGAGGAGCACAACTGCGGCAATGAGGGCGCAGTAGATAAGGCGTATCAAGCCCATGACACGGGTAGACCTTAACATCCCTTCGGGTGGATGGCTAGGCTAATGCGCCCACACGGTCAACGCAGCTTCGAGGAAAGAGTTGGTGACGTAGATCAGAGTCTGCTCCGCGAGCGAGGGATTTCCCAGCTGAATTACATCGATAATCAGGCGATGCTTGGAAAGCTGCTTGTCCCACGCACTGGTGTCAAGGTTCTTGGCCAGCGCGCGCATCAGCGTAAATGCGTAAAGCGGAATTACCAGCCTTCGACCGTGCTCCTGAAGAAACGGATTGCCGGGTTTTTCAAGCAGCAGCAGGTGAAAACGCTGCACACATCCAATGACTCTACGAAGGTCGTTACTCTTTACGGCTTCCTGCAGAGCCGAAAACGCAGCCTCCAAATCATCCACCGGAAGTTTTTCCTGGGTGATGGTGCGCGCCGCCAGGCCTTCGAGCACTCCACGCACTCCGTAGATGTGAGTGATGTCTGCGTCATCGAGATTGACGACACGAGCACTACGACCGTGTCCTTTAGTGACGAATCCTTCAACGGTCAGAATGTTAAGTGCTTCGCGGATAGAAACCTGCGCCGTCCCATATTGCCGGGCCCATCGGCCTTCAATGATTTTCTGTCCCGGAGCAATTCTGCCGGCAAGAATTTCTTCACGGAGCTTGGCCGCGATGTTTTCTTTCAGCAGGCCGCGGGGCTCGGCGGCAGTTTCTTGAGGAGTGGCGTCCACTGGTGAACGTAATTTACCACGGTTTTAAGATTCGTTTGAAAGGCCGCAGGCGAGAGTTTCATCTTTCGAATCGGCCTCGCATGTATACTCGGCGGCTGAGGCGTGCCATCCATGATCCCAATTGCGTCCAGGAAACTTGGTACGTCACTGGTTCTGATCCTCATTTCGTTTTCGGCATTCGCGCAAACTGCGAATGACAGTCCCGAAGCAATCGACAAAATCTGGACGAAGTCCATCAGCAAGTACGACGCGCCTCGCGCTGCGTTGCTGAAGGAAGTCGACCGTCAGGGGCAACAAGGACCGTACCGCCCCGATTGGCGATCGCTGCAAAATTACCAGGAACCAGAGTGGTACAAAGATGCGAAGTTCGGAATCTTCATCCACTGGGGACTCTATTCCGTTCCCGCCTTCGGCAGCGAATGGTATGCCCGCCTGATGTACGTACAGGGGACGCCCGAATTCCAGCATCACGTCGAGACTTATGGACCGCAAAGCAAATTTGGATACAAAGATTTTCTGCCGATGTTCAAGGCCGAGCACTTTGATCCCAAAGCGTGGGCGGCGTTGTTTCACGAATCGGGCGCACAATACGTGATGCCGGTTGGCGAGCATCACGATGGCTTCCCCATGTATCAGTCGAACCTGACGGACTGGTGCGCCGGCAAGATGGGACCAAAGCGCGATATTTTGGGTGAGCTGGCTGACGCGGTTCGTGCCGAGAGGATGCACTTTGCTACCTCTTCGCATCGTGTGGAACATGACTGGTTCATGGATGGCGGTCGCAGCTTCGATTCCGACGTGAATGATCCGAAGTACGCTTCGTTCTACGGTCCGGCACAACCCCGGCTGGTGAAGGCCGGCTACGAAGATCGTTTAATCCAGGATTGGACCTACGTCTCTCCCACTTTCAGCGACGACTGGGTTGCACGCACTGCGGAGATCGTGGAGAAATATCATCCTGATTTGATTTTCTTCGATTGGTGGATTGGTCAACCGTCGATGCGTGACCAGCTTGCACGCTTCGCTGCGTATTACTACAACCAGGGGGCGAAGCGTGGTACTGGTGCGATCATCAACTACAAACATGACGCGTTCCAGGAGAACTCAGCGATTCTGGATATCGAACGTGGCCAGCTCACTGACATTCGTCCGCAGCACTGGCAGACCGATACGTCCCTGAGCAACAAGTCCTGGGGATACATCGAGAACGACACCTTCAAAACGCCGGAATTTGTTATTCACCAACTTGCCGACGTCGTCAGCAAGAACGGCAATCTTCTGGTGAACATCGGCCCGCGAGCTGATGGCACGATCCCCGAACAAGCGCAAATGATTCTTCGTCAGGTGGGAGCGTGGCTCAAAGTGAACGGCGAAGCGATTTACGGAACGCGTCCCTGGAAGAAATATGGCGAAGGCCCAACCGAAGTGGTTGGCGGTTCGTTTCATGACACTGAAACGAAGCCCTTCACCGCTAAGGATTTTCGTTTCACCAGCAAAGGGCAAGACCTATACGCAATCGAACTGGGATGGCCTGAGGGTGGACGAGCGACCATTCACAGTTTGGGGAAGCCCGTTGGCGAGATTAAGGAAGTTGCCCTGCTCGGATCGGATGCGAAAGTGATCTGGGACCAGGCGCAGGATGGTCTGCACATTCAGCTTGGTGAAACGCCCATCGGCAAGTACGCCTATGTGGTTCGCATTCGCATGAAGTAGAGCTACGGATTTCTAGTTAGTAACATTCGAATTGCCTGCGCCACGTCGGGGTCATCAGGCGTCAGCTTTTGCGCTGCCCGCAATTCAGCCAATCCGTTTTTCAGATCTCCCGAGCGGCAATAGATCAACCCAAGATCTTTATGAAGTAGCGGCAAGGCGCTACAGTTGCCGCAAAGCTGCAAGCCTTCCTTGAGTTGCGAAATCGCTTGTGGAAAGTCATGTGCTGCGGCCGACGCCAACGCGAAGTTTCCCAGCGTCTGGGCTCGATCCATGATGTGATGTTGCGCCTGCAAGGCTTCGAAGCGTTCTTGTAGCTCTTTGGCCTCCACCGGATCGGACTGCAAGAGCAGTCGCGCCAGATTGTAGAGCGCTTGTGAATGGTTCGGATCGATTTTCAAAGTTTCGCGCCAGCGCGCGATAGCCCCAGCACGGTCTCCGCTGCGTTGCAACTCTTGCCCCAGCAGGTAGAAGGCGTCGGCGTTCCGCGGGTCGAGCGCGACAGCCTTTTCAAACAACTTTACCGACTCTGAGGGGCTGCCCGATTGTTTGGCGATCAGCCCGAGCAAATACCACGAGTCTTCCGATTGCGGGTCGAGGCGCACTGCGGTTTCGAGTTCCGGTTTGGCCTCTGCGTTACGTTGAAGATCCAGCAGAACCCTGCCCTTGTTGTAGTGTCCCGCCGCGGATTGAGGAGCAAGCCGGACTGCTTCCGAAAACTCGGCCAAGGCGGCTTCGAGATTGAATTGATCGGCAAGGGCAATCCCCAAATTCAGGTGGGCTTCTGGAGAATGGGGATTCAACGAAATCACCTTGCGGAAAGATTCGACAGCTTCGCTCTGCCGGTGCAATCGTGTCAGCACCATGGCATTTGCGGTTAGGGCTTTGGGGTCGTTGGGCTGAATTCGAACCGCACTTTGCAGTGCCTGCTCCGCTTCGTCGAGCCGCGATTGGCTGGCAAGAATCAACCCCAGATTCACGAAGGCTTGTGCGTACTGCGGATTGTTTTCCGTGGCCCTGCGGAACAATTGCTCTGCTTCTTTGGTTTTCCCCTGGCGTCCGAACAGGACGGCTAAATTGTTCTGCGCTTCGGCGTATTGGGGCTCAAGAGCAATCGCGCGTTCGAAATGCGCTTGCGCGTCCGCATCTTTGCCGGATTGCAAGCTCAAAAATCCCAGCTGATTGTGCCCAGCAGAAAGCGTGTCGTCCAGAGCGACGGCTTTCTCCAGTGCTTCATGCTCCTCCTGTACTTTCCCGGAAGCTTCGAGTGCCAACGCGAGGTTGTAATAAGTGCGAGCATTCTTAGGGTCATCCGCGATGGCGTCGCGGTAAGTGTCCACGGCACGCTGGACGTCCCCGGCTTTCAGGTATTCGTTGGCTTGGTTTGCCTCGGTGCCTGCGACGTTTTCTTTTACGCCTTCCTGCTTCTTCTGCTCGAAACTTTTTAGTTCTTCGCGAGATTTGTCCGTCTCGCCCAAAGTCCTTAGCACAGCGGCCAACTGAAAATGCGCCTCGCTTGATGTGGGATTAAGCTGCAAGGCCTTTTCCAGTTGCTCTCGGGCCTCGGCTGCCTTGCCTAATTTAGCCAACACAAACCCCAGGTTGTAACGCGAGTCGTAGTAGTTAGGGTTGAGCGCGATCGCATGCCGAAGGAATGGTTCCGCCTCGGCGTATTTTCCTAATCCGCGATCGACCACTCCCATCAGATAGAGCGCTTCAGGGTCTTTTGGCCTGCGGCTCAAATAGCCCTCTATTACCGGCAACGCTGCATCAAACTCCGCGAGCACTCCCAAAGCTTTGACGTAGGAAAGTTGCGATAGATCATCACTCGGATCGAGCCGCATGGCCTCGCGGAATTCGACGGCAGCTTCGCGGTAACGGTCTTGTTGCGTCAAGGCGATCCCAAGATTGGAATGCGCTTGCGCTGACCCCGGCTGCGCTTTCACCAGCCGGGAAAGAATCTCGACCGCGTCGTTGGTATTTCCGTTCTTCGACTGGGCGATTGCGAGATTGAGTTGAAGCCCTTCATCGGGGGGAGCATCTTTCAGGGTGGCAATCGCCGCGGAGTAACGCATCTGTGCGATCAAGACCTTGCTGAGGCCGTCGAGAGCAGGGATCGATTTCGGTTCGCTCTTCAGTGCTAACTTGAATTCATCGATCGCCGCATCGGTGTGATTGAGCTGGCTCAGTGCCATTCCAAGGGCAATGTGGCTCTGGGTTAGGTCAGGAGAAATGCGCGTTGCGGTACCGAACTCCTTTGACGCATGTTCCGCGTCGCCTTTGTCGAGAAACGTCAGCCCCAGATTGAAGTGTGCTTCCCAGGAATTCGGATCCAATTTCAGAGCGGAATGGAACGCGTTGATCGCGCACGTGTATTGCTTGCGTTGTCCGAAATAGGCGCCAAGAGCATCAAACGCAGCGACTGATGGATGGGTAGCGATTGCCCGCTCAAGCTCTCCGGGCCCCTGGCAGATGGGATTGGTTTGACCCGCGAGAACGGCACCCTGCGCGCCGAGCAACGCGATTCCCAAAAATCGAAACGCTCCAGTTTGTCGCATACTTTTGGTCCAGATCGTGACTCCACCAGAGTAGCGCATGCTTGTCAATCGTCGCGACTGAGAGCGGATGTCTGAGTGTTATGCTCGACAATCGGATGAAGTTTAATTTTCACTTCAGCGGCACGCGACTCTGTCTCTTGCTTTGCGTCGTCGTCATCGCCCGCGATGCTGTTGCGCAAGGAGTGGCCACCGGCGGTTCAGCAATGCCGGCGCGCCCGCTGCCGACGGGCATGAAGCCGCCAGATGTTCGTTACGAAGACATCGCGGCCCAAGCGGGCCTGACTGGGGTGAACGTTTCGGGCGCGGAACGTGGCAAGCAATACATCGTTGAATCTACCGGCACGGGCGTTGCAATCTTCGATTACGACAATGACGGCCTTCCCGACATTTTCCTGGTCAACGGTGGGCGTCTCGACGATCAAGGAAAAGGGCTGAAGCATTTTCTCTACCACAATCTGGGTGGATTGAAGTTCGAAGATGTCACCGAGAAGTCCGGCATTACCCACACGGGATGGGGACAGGGAGTTTGTGCAGGTGATATCGACAACGACGGAAAGACTGATCTCTTTGTGACCCAGTGGGGACAGAATGCGCTCTACCGGAATCAAGGCAACGGCAAGTTTCACGAAGAAGCCAAAGAAAGAGGCCTATCGTCGCCAAAGCCGCGATGGAGCACCGGTTGCGCCTTCGTCGATTTCAACCGCGACGGTTTTTTGGACTTAGTCGTCGTGCATTACATCGAACTCGACATCACCAAGACGCCACGTCCCGGAAACAATTCGCAGTGCCGTTGGAAAGGACTCCCGGTGCTGTGCGGCCCGCGCGGCCTTCCCGCGGAGACTGTTTCGTTCTACCAAAATGACAGCCACGGGCATTTCTCCGATATCTCAGACAAGGCCCATGTCACCGGACCGAAGAGCTACTACGGATTTACGGCTTTGACCGCCGACTTCGACGATGATGGCTGGCCTGATATTTACATCGCTTGCGATTCGACCGCAAACCTCTACTACCACAACCTCGGCGGCAAGATGTTCGAAGAGATTGGGGTTCAGGGGGGCATCGCCTACAACGAAGACGGACGCGAGCAAGCTGGAATGGGAGTAGCCGCCGCTGACTACGATGGCGACGGACGCATCGACATCTTTAAAACTAATTTCGCCGACGACACCCACACCCTCTATCGCAACGCGGGCCACAACAATTTTGACGACGCCACCATTGCGGCAGGCCTGGCGGTCAACACCAAGTACCTGGGATGGGGCACGGCGTTTCTCGACTTCGACAATGATGGGTGGAAAGATCTAGTGGTCGCCAACGGGCATGTCTATCCCGAGGTTGACGACGCCCACACTGGAGAGAAATTTAAGCAACGGCGGTTGCTCTACTGGAACCGCGGAGACGGTCAGTTTTTCGATCTCTCCCAACAAGCTGGTCCCGGAGTTGCGGCCGAACATTCTTCGAGAGGCTTGGCTGTAGGAGACTTGGACAACGATGGCAATCTCGAGGTCGTCGTGGTGAACATGGGTGAGGCGCCATCGTTGCTGAAAAATGCCATCCCCGCAACCGGCAATGCATTGCTGGTTCGTGCGCTCACGTTGGGTCGCGACGCCATCGGCGCGCGTGTCACGCTAACGGTTGACGGCCGAAATCAAATCGACGAGGTTCGTAGCGGCGGTTCGTTTATCTCGCAAAGCGATTTTCGAATTCACTTCGGGATGGGGAAAGCTAAGGCTGGAGATTTATCGATTCGTTGGCTTGACGGCAAGACTGAAACCCTGACCGGCGTTGCCGCGGGGCAAATTGTAACCGTCGAAGAGGGGAAGAGAATTGTCCGAAAGCAGCCGTTCAGTTCTCATTGAGCCGTTTCGCGGACGGTCAAGATCTGGTTGGCCTCAACCCACTCAATCCTCTGCACAGTCCCGCTAGGCCAGGTGATCTCCAGCAGCTTCACCTTGCGGCATTTTCCCAGACCGAAGTGCACGCGTTTGTCGCTGGCTGAAATGTAACTACCGGCAGTGCTGGCGAAGGCGAATTGTTGTGACCCATCTTCCGAAACCAGCCGCAGCTTGGCGCCGATGCCATCACGGTTGCTTTTGCTCCCCACCAGATTCACCAACAGCCACGCATTGCCGTTGTTGTTTTGATTGCGCAGCAAGACCGCTTGCCCGTTATTGCAGTTGATCGCGATGTCGATGGAGCCATCGTTATTGAGGTCTCCGAAAGCGGCTCCTCGCGCCGACAGGGGCACTTGAAATACGGGGCCGCTCTCGCTGGAAACGTTTTTGAATTGGCCGTCCCGCATGTTCTTCAGCAATAGTACTGGCTCGCGATAATGCAGGCCCGGATCGGTGAGTTCGATGTTGTCCATCACGTGTCCCTGCGCGACGAATAAATCTCGCCATCCGTCGTTGTCGTAGTCCATTAGTTTGGCGCCCCATCCGGAATGCTGCATGGTAATCCCACCAATGCCGCTGCGATCGGTGACATCCTCAAATGAGCCCTTACCGTTGTGAAAAAACGCGTACTTCTGATTGGCCAGTGCATTCACAAAAATATCCGGCCAACCGTCGTTGTCGTAGTCGGCGAAATCGGTTCCCATGCCGGCAAAAACCTTTCCGTTCTGGTCGTAGGCGAGCCCAGAAGACAGTCCCATCTCGCTGAACGTTCCATTGCGATTGTTGCGGAATAACTGCTCGGGGAATGAATCGTTGGCGACGAAGATGTCCGGCCATCCGTCCTGGTCGAAGTCATTGATCGCGATTCCCAATCCCTTGCCCGGCGCTGCCCCAATGCCACATTGCCTCGAAACGTCCGTGAAAGTGCCGTCGCCGTTGTTGTGATAGACGAGGTGCGTCGACGGCTTGAACTGGTCGGGATGGCAATAGTCGCGGTAGCCGGGCTTGTGCAGTCCGCAGAAAACGTTCAAGGCGAAATCCCACTCCAGGTAGCGGGTGACGACGAGATCGAGCCGGCCGTCGCGGTCGTAGTCCACGAAGCAGGCGCCAGCACACCATCCACTGCCTGCGACACCCGCTTTTATGCTTACGTCGGTAAATGTTCCGTCGCCGTTGTTGTGGTAGAGCGTGTTACCGCCTAAATTCGTTACCAACAGATCCACATTGCCGTCGTTGTCGTAGTCTCCGGTGGCGGCACCCATCCCGTAGAGACGGCCTTGCAACCCGGCCTTCTCGGTCACGTCGGTGAACGTCCCGTCGCGATTATTGCGGTAAAGCCGGTTCCAGAAACGCGATTGCGTTTTATCAGGAGCCGCGCCTTTCGGCATCGGATCTTGTAACTGCCCTCCATTGACGAAAAACAGATCGAGGTAGCCGTCGTTGTCATAGTCGAACATGGCAACGCCCCCACCCATTGACTCGGGCAAATACTTCTCCGAGGTGAAACTGGCTTCGTGTTTGAAGTTCACACCAGAGGACGCAGTCATATCGACGAACTGAGGCGCATTTCCGGACTTGGCGACCTGCGCCAGCAAGGACTGCAACGAGGGCGCAGCCAATGCCAGTCCAAGAAACGATCGTCGATTGATCTTCAGGAGGAAAACCCCATGGCGATTGATACCAGATTACAACCACTGGCTGCGACAAGTCCCTCCGCGACCGGACAATGCCACTCCACGGCGGGCTTACGCAGAGTATCCAGTATCCACTTGCTAAATCTGAATGAGCGCTCATAAACGATAAAAGGTGCCCTCTCGGCAACGATTTTCTAATCTGAGCGCTTTAAATCTTGACAACGCCTAGTAGGTTCGTACTATCATTCGCAACCGTTGGTAGGCAATCGATTACACGGCTATGTTTCCGCCGTCGAAACTACCCAACGTCACGAAAAGTGAGGATGAACTCAATGCCAAGTCGCAGAGGGATGGTCTCCAGATTTTTCCTGCTGGTTGCGCTTCTTGTGGCGGTTTCGTCCGCCTTGGTTCTGGCCCAACTCTCCACTGCCTCGCTGAATGGCGTGGTGCGCGACTCAAGCGGCGCCGTAGTCGGCAAGGCCAAAGTCACTTTGGTCAATCTCGCTACCACCCTTGAAAGCTCCACCGTCTCGAACGACGCTGGCAACTACGTCTTCCTGAACGTTGCCCCGGGACGCTATAAGCTGAGCGTCACTGCGGGTGGGTTCAGTTCGAAGCAGGTTTCCGAATTCGTCCTTGGGGTAAACCAGACGGCGACCATCGATGTCGCCCTCGCGGTCGGAAGTGAGAGTCAGGTCGTCACCGTGGAAGCGTCGGCCGAGCAACTGCAAGTCTCCAATGCTGACCTGGGCACTGTCATCGCCACCAAACAGGTGAACGATCTCCCACTCAACGGCCGCAACTTCACCCAGTTGCTGGCGCTCACGCCTGGCGTTGCTCCGATCAGCGTCGCGCAAAACTCGATGGGCGGACGTCCTGGCGGCTTCGGGGCACCAATCTCAGTGGGTTCAGCATTCATTTTCCCCGCGATCAACGGACAAACTAATCGCAGCAACTTCTTCCTCACCGACGGTCTCAATAACTTCGGAACTTTCCAGAGCACCTATGCGGTGCCGCCGATTGTTGACGCGGTGCAGGAATTCAAAGTGGTCTCACACACCGATAGCGCGGAGTTCGGGTCCGTCCTCGGTGGCGTAGTGAACGTGGTCACCAAGTCCGGCACCAATGACCTGCACGGTTCGGTATGGGAATACCTGCGTAACGCGGCCTTCGATTCTCGTCCCGCGTTCCTCGATCCTTCCGCGAAGACTCCTGGATTTCGTCAGAATCAGTTCGGGGCGTCAGTCGGTGGTCCGGTGTGGATCCCTAAGCTGTACAACGGACGGAACAAGACGTTCTTCTTCTTCGCTTATCAGGGACTTCGCTACAACCAGGACAGCTCCACCAACCTGCTGGTTCCTACAGCGGAAGAATTGGCCGGCGATTTCAGCAATAGTCCTTTTCTGAGCAAGGACAATTGCGGCACCAACCACAATGAAGCATGCCAGATTTACAATCCTTTCACGACCGACTCGGGTGGCAATCGCCAGGCGTTCGCGGGAAAGGTCATTCCTTCAAACCTGATCGACCCGAGAATGGTTGCGTATGCGCAGGCGCTTTTCCCGGCTGCCGGAGCCTACAATGCGGCAACCAATAGCAACGCGATCGACACCACGCCTGAAGTGCAAACCCAGAACGAATACAACGTTCGCATCGATCAGAACTTTGGCGAAAAGAACACCCTGTTTTTCCGCTACAGCCGAATCAACAGCTTGTTAAGCACAACCGGCGGCCTGCCAGGATTGCTCAAGAGCGAATCTATCCCCGGGCGCAATTGGGGCGGCAGCTACGTGCACGTCTTCAATCCGAGCCTCGTGCTGCAGTTGCAGTACTCAAGAATTACCAATGCGGACAATACTTACCAACGCTTTAACGGTCTGAACGCGGGAGATTTAAACGGCCAGATTGGCTTTGCGGACACTTTCGCCAACGGCTTCGCCGGAGTCAACGGAGGGCCGCTCATTCCTAGCCCCGGAATTGGCGGCTACGCCAATGGTGGTGACAACGTCGAGTTGACGCCCAAGGCTACGGATAGCCACCAAATCGGCGGCACGCTGACTAAGATCATGGGTAATCACTCGGTGATCTTCGGTGGCAGCTATACCACGAACCGCTTCGCCAGCCCGATTTCCTATGCGTCACTCGGATTCGCAGGTGGTCAAACCGGCAATCCGAACGATGGCACGCAGCCCGGCGACCCGCTGGCATCCTTCCTGCTGAATGTGCCCGATAGTGCCAATCGACGGAACGTCAACGAACAGACACGTCCCGGCGGTTTGATGAGCTGGTTCCTGCAAGACTCTTGGAAAGCTACTTCAAGACTCACGCTTAATGTTGGCTTGCGATACGACCTCACCTTCATTCCTCCTTACGGAACGAATGACACCGTCGGGCAAGAAGGCGGAATCGAGACTGGCGACGTAGATTTCAGCAACGGAACCTATATTGTGCAGAAGCTGCCACCGCCGTGCAGCGAACGGGGCTTTGCTCCATGCATCCCTGACATCGCTGGACAACCGGCCGGCACGTTGCCGGATCACGTGGTTGTCGATCCGCGCGGCAAGATCGCTCATAACGACTCCAAAAACTTCGGACCGCGTTTTGGGCTGGCCTATCGCCTCGGAGACAAAACGGTAATTCGCGGAGCCTTCGGGATTGTCTATGACAACTGGGCGGCCGTGAGCCAGATGTCACAGAACATCGAAGGCGCGTGGCCGGATATTGGTCAACAAATCGCCAATAACCTCAATGGCCCGACCGGACCGCCTACGGTGACCGCGCAGAATCCGTTTGCCACCAGTGGCGCGTTCCCAGCGCCGACTCCGTTCAACCAGGTGCAGTGGTTTTACGATCCGCACATCAAGAACGCCTACTCGCAACAGTGGAACTTCGGTATCGAGCGCGAGCTAAACGCATCGACCACGGTGGACTTGAACTATGTAGGCTCGGGTTCACGCCGGACCAACGTCGGTGGCTACTACAACACCGATATAACTCCTGGCTTGACCGAAGAAGCCAGCCGCCGGCCTTACCCCTATATCGGCCCAACTTTCTACGATCGCAGTATCGGTAGCGCGAGCTACAACGCGTTGCAGTTCGAAATGAAAAAGCGTTACACCCGTGGCCTGAGCTACCAGGTTTCCTACACCTACTCGAAGTCGATCGATGAAGGTTCGTCAGGATGGTTTGGGGTGGAGGGCCAATCCTTAACGGATCCCTACAACATTGCTTCGAGCCGCGGTCCTTCGGGTTTCGATCTGACGCACACTCTTTCCGTCAACGCGGTGTATGACATTCCGGTCGGAAAAGGACGGCAGTTCTCCACCGGCAAGCCCGCGCTTGACTACGTGCTCGGCAACTGGCAGGTCAACAGCATCTTCAGCGCACGCTCGGGTACTCCATTCAACGTCTACTACGGAGCGAGTGATCTCGCTGGTACGGGTAACGTGTCATGGGCGCAATATGAGCGCGCAAATTTAGTAGGCGACCCCAATTCTGGATCGTGTCCCAGCGGTGGTGGGAGTGTGGGTAGCGCAGGTTGCTTCTTCAACACTTCGGCTTTTGAAGTGCCCGCCGCCGGCACCTTCGGAAACAGTGGCCGCGACGGGTTCCGCTCCGCGCCCTATTGGGATTTGGACTTGTCGGTCTTCCGTCAGTTCCCATTCGGCGAAACTCGACGCTTTGAGTTCCGCGCGGAAGCCTTCAATTTGTTTAACAACGTGGTCTTTGGGCAGCCCGGCAATGACATCAGCAATGCTTCGACATTCGGCAGAGTGACGAGTGCCGCCAGCACAGCTCGACAACTGCAAATCGGCGCCAAGATTATTTTCTAACCAACGAACGTTGCACGAGCCACCGTATCTGGCGTAAACAGATACGGTGGTTTGCGCGTCTTCCAGATCTTTCCAGGCAAAGGTGACAGGAATGTTGAGCTCGCGATTTGACCGCTTGTCGAAGCTTGCCGTAGCAGTACTCTTCGCGTTCTCATTCGTCCCCAATCTTCCCGCCCAGGCTCCCACGCACTACGAGCCAACCCTGGAATCTTTGAATCGGCATCCGCTTCCCCCGTGGTACGCCGACGCCAAGCTTGGAATATTTGTTCACTGGGGCTTGTATTCAGTCCCCGGCTGGGCGCCGCTCGTGCATCCCAACCACGATTTCACCAACGAGGATTACATCAAGAACAATCCCTACGCGGAATGGTATCTCAACACGCTACGCATCAAGGGGTCGGCTACCGAGGCCTATCATCGCGAGCACTTCGGAGCAAACTACGACTATTACAATTTCGCTCCGACCTTCGATAGTGAAATCAAAAAGTGGAATCCCGATACGTGGGCCAAAGTCTTCCACGATGCCGGCGCGAAGTACGTTGTGCTAACCACGAAACACCATGACGGATTTACGCTCTGGCCCAGCACCACACCAAATCCAACGCTTCCCGCTGATCGCCAGCACGCGACGCGCGACTTGGTGGGAGATTTGACCACCGCCGTCCGCAAAGCCGGCCTGCGCATGGGTCTCTACTACTCAGGTGGCTACGATTGGACCTTCGTTCCGGGGCCTATTGTCGTTGAGTCCGATCACCAAACAATGAAGCCGCAGAGCGAAGCTTACGGAAAATATGCCGACGCCCAAGTGCGCGAGCTGATAACTCGCTATCATCCTGCAGTGTTGTGGAATGACATCGACTACCCCAAGTCGGGACATCCTTTAGAACTGATGGCCGAGTATTACAACGCCATACCCGACGGTGTGGTTGACGACCGCTTCGGGGTGAAGCATTCGGATTTCAAGTCTCCTGAATACCAGACGCTGGATAAGATCAGTTCCACGAAATGGGAAGAGTGCCGGGGCTTAGGACGTTCGTTCGGCTACAACCGCGCCGAAGGCGAAGCGGAAACCATCGCTCCCGACGAGTTGATCTATCTGTTGGTCGACATCGTCAGCAAGAACGGCAATCTATTGCTCGACGTGGGTCCGGAAGCCGATGGCACGATTCCTCCGGTGCAGATGAGCCGCCTGAAAGCGTTGGGCGCGTGGATGAAGCAGAATGGCGACGCCATTTACGGCACGCATCCCTGGAAGCGCGCCGATGGCGATGCGGACGGAATCCGTGTTCGCTTCACTCAAAAAGATTCGTCACTTTATGCAATCTTGCTCGGCAAGCCAAAGGCAAACACTGTGACGGTCAAATCGCTTTCGCCCAAGGCCGGCACGAAGATTTCGCTGCTCGGTGCGAAGGGCGACCTGGAATGGTCACAGGAGGGAAGCGACCTCAAGGTCAACCTGCCTGCTTCGCTTCCCGGAGAATATGCCTACGTCCTCAAAATTGCCGGGCCTACCACGTAAGGACGAGCTGGAAAGCTTTAAACGTTTTCGCGGGCGTTGTTTTCCACTTCAAGTCAGAGCTTCGTCTTCCAATTGATTACATCGCGCACTTAACTCAGTTTCATTCCCTAAATCCGTGGCGTTTTATCCTGAAGGGAGTACATTACCAACACCAATTCGGAGTGAGTAATGGATCTTGAACTAAAGGACAAAGTGGTGGTCATCACCGGCGGCGCCAAAGGCATCGGTGCCGCCATCGCGCGCGCTTGCGGAGATGAGGGTGCACGCCCGGTAATCGTTGACCGCGACGTCGAAGCTGGGCAGCAATTGCAAGCCGAACTTAAGAGTCATGGAATTTCCTGCCATTCGATAACGGTGGAGCTTGCAGATCCCAACCAATGTCTTCAGGCGGTGGAGCAATCGCTCAAGGCATTCGGCCGTATCGATGCCTTGGTGAACAACGCCGGGCTCAACGATAAAGTTGGCCTTGAGCACGGAAGTCCCCAGGACTATGTGCAGTCCCTTGGTCGTAACCTGGTCCACTACTACTGCATGGCCCACTACGCGTTGCCGCATCTAAAGAAGGTCCAGGGATCAATCATTAATGTCAGTTCGAAAACTGCGGTCACCGGCCAGGGAGGGACCTCCGGTTATGCCTCATCAAAAGGCGGAGTCATGGCCCTGACTCGGGAGTGGGCCGTCGAATTGCTGCCCTACGGCATCCGCGTCAACACCATCATTCCGTCGGAAGTGATCACCCCGGCGTACCGCGCCTGGCTCGACACCTTCCCCAATCCTGAAGAAAAAAAGCGTGGCATCGTCGCTAAAATTCCTCTAGGGAAACGCATGACCCAGCCCGAAGAAATCGCTTCAACTACCGTCTTCCTTCTATCAAGTAAATCCAGTCACACCACCGGCCAACATCTCTTCGTGGATGGCGGCTATGTTCATCTAGACCGCGCTTCTACTTAAGTCCGCGGTCCACCCTATGCCTGTTTTTGAATTTCCGCCGACTCTTTGTCCGGGTTTAGGTTCCGGTTCCGTCGATTAAGCGCTCAGTGGTATCACCACAGCACTGTGTGTTGGGGGAACTCAGGCTTACGTCAAGACCTTCTTAGCCACACGGAACTATGGCATATGAATTTCACAGGCGAAACTCTCTTCCAAGAATAAAATTCCAGGCGAAATAATATTCATGAGAATAAGCGCTTAATTCGTTGCCTTCGCACAAGTCCGCCTGCTACTATTGCGCCGCTTCAGCGATAAGAAACCAACCTTCCGGAGACAACCGCTATGCCGAACGACAAGGAAAATCTTCCGAATCAATGGAGCCGCCGTGAATTCGTTGCCGGCCTTGCTGCGGCGGTCCTTGCTGGAAATCTAAGCGCAGGCGCCGTCGACGGAACTCAGCGAGAAGTTTTTATCGTCCCCAATTTTCATCCGGCGAGTTGTGGCTGGCTGACCACGTTTTCGAAAGAGCGTGTTTACTGTGCCAACAGTTATCTCAGCCATCTGGACCGCGTGCGCGACGACCCGAACTATTCATTCGTGCTGTCGGAGGTCAACAACATCATCGCTATCATGGAATTTCAGCCGAACCGAATTCCCGAACTCAAGCAGCGCATAAAGGAAAAGCGCGTCGAATTGGTAAATGGTTATTTCCTGGAGTCAGCGATCAACCTCTCCGGCGGAGAGGCGCTGGTCCGTCAAGGCGTCATGGGTCTCCGTTGGTACAAAAAGATGTTTGGCGTCACACCAAGATTTTCCTGGAACATCGATGTGTGCGGAACCCACGATCAGGTGCCGCAAATTGCCACTGGACTTGGGCTGGAAGCTCTGGTCTATTGCCGTAAGAATCCGACCGGCAAGACCATGTATTGGTCAGAATCACCCGACGGCTCGCGTGTGCTCACCTTGTCTCCCGGTCACTACAGCGAAGCGCATCCTATCTTCGTCTCGAAGTCTCCTTTGAACGATGACGAGTTGAAAGAGTTGAATAAATACTTTGACGCGCAAAACCCCATCACTCCGGAAGGTGCACCAGTCCTGATTCTTGGCGGTAGCGGGGACTACTCGGTCGCCCCGCTGGTCAAGGAATATCCCAGCCTCCTGCAAAAGCAAATGGCGGACCGCAAGCTTCACTTCACCACCTTGAGCCAGTATCTGGACGCCGTCATCCCCGGCATCCAGTCGGAACGCACAAAGATCCCGACATTGAAGGGTGGCACCGCCTACGACTTCGACGCCTTCTGGATAGAAAACCCGCGAGTAAAAACGCTATATCGCACCAACGAACATGCGTTGCAAGCCGCCGAAGCCCTTGCGGCAATCGCAAGCCTCAAAGGGAAGTACGAGTATCCAATTGGACCGCTATCCAACTGTTGGATTCTGATGTGCCTCAACATGGACCGCAACACTATCTGGGGCTCGGCGGGTGGCATGGTTTTTGAAAATGAAAAATCCTGGGATGCGCTCGACCGCTTTAACTGGGTCAACAAGACCACCGACGAAGTTTTCACCGCGGCAGGGAGTTCAGTCAATGATGCGGGAGACCAGATCGGATTGTTCAACCCGCTGAATTGGAAACGTACCGATCCAGTCGTGCTGAAGTTACCCCAAGGGCAGAGTCTGGAAGGCACTCTCTGCGAAGGCCTATCTGACGGAACCGTACTCTGCCGCCCGGATCTGGCCTCGATGAGCATTAAAGGATTGAAGATATCGCCACAAGGCCCGGCTTCACCGCGCACGGTCGACATGCCGGCAGTCATTGAAACGAAGCACTACTCGGTTGTCATCGATTCGAAAACCGGAGCGATCACGAGCCTCAAGCTGAAGAAGTCGGAGAGGGAACTCCTGGCGGCTCCTGCCAACGTGATCGTCGCGGAACGGCCCACCGCCAAGATGACCTCAGATCCGGGCGACATGATGCCGGCCCGTCCTCAGCGCACGCGCCTCGCGACCTCAAGCGATCAGCCCTCCACTATTCAAGTGAAGCAGGGGCCGCTTGCCACCACCGTCGAGGTCACCGGCTCCTTTTACGGAGGCGGCACTCTTCGTCGCGTAGCCCGTTTCTACAATGACCATCCTCGAATTGATTTCGAGACCGAACTAAACGATGTTCCAAACTTTACGGTCGTGGTTTCGGAGTTTCCGCTTGCGGACGATATCCTCGAAGTGCGTCGCGCCATCCCTTACGGTTTCTCTCACGGCGCGTGGTCGAAACCAAATGCGAACCCACATGGCTGGACAAAAGGGATCGTCCCGGCGGTTCGTTGGATCGATTTCTCCCTCTCCAATGGTGGCGGGTTCGCGATCCTTGACCGCGGCCTAAGCGGTCGTGAACTAAACGATCGCACGCCGATCATCTTCTTGCTCAATGCGGAAGACAAATACGCCGGATACGAAAACGCCTGGTTGAGCGGGAAGGGTCGGCACGTTCTGGAATACTCCATAGTGCCGCGTGATGGGGATTGGAAGGATGCCTGTATTCCGCAGATGGCCTGGGAATATAACCGTGCGCCGGTGGTCATCGGTAGCCCAACATCTTCGGCGAGCCAGTCATTCCTCGAAACATCGGAGAACGTAATCGTAGAAGGCTTCCGTCGCGAAAGCGACCATATCGAAATTCGTTTGGTCGAATGCCTGGGATTGCCGGGCACCGCAAAGGTCAAGCTAGACCTGCCTCATCGAAATGCGATGCTCACCGATTTGACCGGACGCAAACTCTCCACGCTCGCCGAATCTTCCCCTTACTCTTTCCCCGTGCGCCCACAACAAATCGTCACACTGCATTTCGCAACCGCGTCCGCACTGCCCGAAGCAGAACCGGTCAAATCATGGGACGCATTTGTCCCAAAACAAAAGCTACCGGCACTGCACGCCTACGATCCCAATCTCATCGGCCACCCGCCATTTGGAGGGTAGGCAGGCTACTCGAGGCATTTTCCTAGGGACGGTTAACGAGGACCACCACTTCCGATGACGCTACGTCCCTTAGCGAAATGTACGCCGTACCGTTACGCACCGAAACCGGCAACTGAGATCCAACCGGATGCGTACCGGCATACGTGCCGGTGGCCGCCGCTTCAGCGGAATTGGCTACCACCTCAAAGAACGGTGCCGATCCGTTCCATGGATTTCCCGCGGCACTGGGGGAATTGAGGGAACTGTCGACAACGACGTCGCCTCCGCGGCTCTGCGTGCCGTGGCCATTCACGATGCAGAGGGTCTCCTCATCATCAAGGATGCGAGACCAGGCAATCAATTCTCCTGGAGAAGGCAGGCTGAAGCTCGCCCCGAAGTTGCTGATCGCGCGCTGATATTGGCGTCCGTAACGTAATGATGGATAACTATTGCGAACCGCGGCCAGCGCGGCGATTCGCAGGTAGGCTGACGCATTCGAATTGAAGCAATGGGAGCCCACTGTGCCGAAAGGGCCAAAGCCGGGAATGGATGAATCGAAGCCAGCCACTCCTGAAGCCATGCCCGAAAGCCCAGAGCGATGCGGATGCTCCGGGCCGAACATCGCCTCTCGCAGGTAAGCGTCATTACCGCCGTAGTTGTTTAGGTACTGGCATTGGTCGGCTTCTGGACCGGCAAACGACTGCTCCGTTCCGTAATAGATACAAGGAATGCCGAGCCCAAAAAGTTGCATGGCGACGCCCGCCACCACTTGATGATCGCTCGATGCATCCGCCGAGAAACGTACTTTGTTTCCGGATACACAATCGTGGTCATCCAAAATGCTGACGCGCCGCTTGCCGCTGTTGCGATGTGACCCGAGATCATCGTTCCACACCTTGGTCAGGGAGAAATAATCGGAGGGAGCTGCCAGCCCTTTTGCCACTGAGACAAGCGTGGGCCGGATTTCTCCAATATCCAAAGTGGCGTTGAGGTTGGTCCCGAGAATCTCAAGGTACAAATCCGCATCGTAGTCGGAACCCGCAACTTCTCCCACAAGAAAGAAATCCAGCTTGCCCAGGCTCGCGGCAAACTCTTTGATGGTCCCGCAGAGATTGCGGCCATTGTCTTGATCGATGTGCTTGAGCGTGTCAATGCGAAAGCCGTCGCAGTCGGTGAGCGCGATCCAATATTTGTAGCAGCGCGAAATATCGTCGAGAACTCCGGCTTGGTCGTAGTTGATATCACGGTCACCGACGAAGTCGGTGCGTCGAAATTCCGCGTGCGGATCGTTGATATCGCCGGCGCCAAGGTTCCCTTCGCCCGCTCGTGTGTAATATTCGTCAGGCCAAAGTTCATTCGGCCACACGCCGTCATCCCCAGAACCGATCGTCGCCGAAGCGTTGCCATTCCGGTCGAGCCACGGCCCTTTCGGATAGAAATCGGGCCACGGCCGGTACGGCGGCTGGTCCGCTGGAGCGGTCGCGTAGAGCCAGTTCTCAGCGGTGTGGTTGAAGACCACATCGAGCAAGACGCGCAGGTTTTTCGCGTGCGCCGCAGAGACAAGATCGACGAGGTCCTGCCGAGTGCCGAGGCGCGGCTCAACCTCCAGGAAATCCTGGATGGCATAACCGTGATAGCTGTCCCAATGCCCACGTTGCTTGAAGATGGGTCCGACCCAAATCGTCGTTACCCCGAGCGAGGAGATGTAGTCGAGCTTGGATGCAAGGCCCTTAAGGGTGCCGCCTTGATACCTGCCTCCACCAGACTCGGACCACTGGTCCCAACGAAATCCCGCGGGCCGCGTTGCCGCACGATTGTTCGGATCGAGCAGAGGACGCCCACTCTCCTTCCCGTCGCTGAAGCGGTCCGGCAAGAGGAAATAGATAATTTCGTCTCGCCAGTCGGCGGGTGAAGGATAGGCACTTTGCCGTCGCGGAAGCGTTACGCTACGAATGCTATCGGGTCGAGGTTTAGCGAGGGATGTTCGGGCGAAATCCAAATGGCACCTCCGGAAAAATGAGTCCGCGGTAACCTGGCCCACGAGCAATTGAACGTCATGATAATCCCGTTTGGAGTTTGGCGGAGTCAGTGTTCAAAGTTACTTTTTGATGTGAGCTAACAAAAATCTTCATCGACATTAATGTAACGTTTGCGGCCCATAGATTCACTATTGCTTCGCGCATTTCGCACGTAAACGAAAAAAGCGTTTATATTGACCACCACCAGTTCGCAAATTGGGAACGAGTCGAGGGCGGGTCATGCTTCGAAATAGGATCTATTTCGTATTTGTTTTTTCGTGGGTGCTAATTTCGCCGGATTCATCCTGGGCGGCCCATAGTCCGTTGCTTCCTCGTCCCCAAAAAGTCGAATACAAATCGGGCAGCATTGCGCTTGATCGGCTGAGCATTGTGATTCCCTCCGACGCCGCTGCCGAAGACCGATTTGCTGCCGCCGAATTGGATCGACGAGTCTTTTCTCGCACCGGAACTCACCTGCCGTTGTTGCAGAAAAACACTTCGCCTTCCATCGTGCTCGAAAGAACTGGGCCCATTGACGCGCTGGCAGTTCCCGGGGAAGATCCTGGCCCGGACTCTCGCGAAGCTTATCGATTGGAGGTTACGGCTTCGGGGATCGCGATCCGTGCGCGTTCTTCTGCCGGAATTTTCTTCGGAGTGCAGACGCTCTGCCAATTGCTGGAATTTGAACAAGGCAAGGCGGTTTTCCCGGCGGTTCGGATTGAAGATTGGCCAACGCTGGCCTATCGCGGCACGATGGTGGACATGAGCGAGGGCCAACTGGCGACCGAGCAGGAGGTGTTGAGGCAAATTGATCTGTTGGCGATGTGGAAGGCCAACCAATATTACTTCTACAACGAGAGCAGTATTGAGATGGATGGATATCCGCTGGTGAATCCCGCTGCGCGTTTCACCAAAGATGCGGTGCGCAGGATGATCGCTTACGGCCGCGAACGCCACATTGATGTTGTGCCTTGTCTCGAACTGTACGGTCATCAGCACGATCTGTTTCGCATCGAGAAATATTCTGAGTTGGCCGATTTCCCCCACGGCGGGGAATTCGATCCTTCAAACCCTAAGATTCGCGCGGTGTTGGCAGATTGGGTCGATCAATATCTGGATTTATTTCCCAGCCGATTCGCGCACATCGGATTCGATGAAACCTGGGAAATCGCGCGATCGGCGAGAGAAAAGGGTTCTTCACCGGCGAAATTGTTTCTAGATCAGATCAGCTTCATCGCCAAACGCTTTCAGGCCAAGCGGAAGCTGGTGCTTGCCTGGGGCGACATCATGGTGAAGTATCCGGGAATTGCCGCGCAGTTGCCGTCAGGAATTGTCGCGGTGCCGTGGTGGTATGACCCTGAGGCAGATCCGGATTACAAGAAATGGCTTGATCCGCTCGTCGAACAAAAAGTGCCGACGCTGGTGGCGCCCGGGGTTCACATGTGGGACGAAATTTTCCCCGACTACAAAAAGACTTTTCGCAACATCGATACTTTTCTCGCTGCCGGTAAACGCGCGAAGACTTTGGGGCTGGTAAACACTGTCTGGTCAGATAGCCAGCAAGGGTTGCGGAGATCCGCTTGGCCGGGTATGGCCTACGGGGCGGCTGCTGCCTGGCAGACTCAGCCCATGGATTCAGAAACATTTTTCTCTGAGTATGCGGCTGTCGTTTATCGTCCTCAGGCAGCGCCTAGGGTGGCGACTGCGCTGGAAAAGCTGGAGGCCGCAGAGTTGTCTTTGCAAAAGGTCTTCGGACAGACGACCTTCGAGGGCATATGGAGAAATCCATTTCCCGCGGCGACCAGAAAGAACGTTAACGAACATCGCGAGGATTTGCGCCAGGCTCGATTGCTGGCGGAGAATGCTCAGGAAAATTTGCTCGTCGCCCTGAAAACAGAAGACCACACGGCCCTCACCAGCCTGCTGTTGGAGGGCCGATTAATTGACTACGCGGGGATGCGGGCCCTCTATGCGTTAGAGATTTCCGATCTGTGGAAACAGATTCAGGACAAGAACGGAAACGACGCCGAATTGTGGGACCTGATGGAAACGACTATGGGAAACTTCCACGGACGCGTCGGCGATTTGATGGACATTCTCGAGGACCTGCGTCCGCAATATCAGGAGAATTGGCTGGCGGAATATACTTCGTTCCGGCTCGACGCCGCGCTAATGAATTGGACCATGGAGGCCCAATTCTGGTGGCACTTCCAGCGCCGGTTTCAAAATTTGCGAGAGCAATACAAACCTGGATCGCCGCTGCCGGCGATCGAGGTCCTCGCCGGAGAACGCTAGCCTACTGGGGTAGCCCGTGTTTGCCGGTCAGCGCGCGCATGGTCACCGTGCCGACCTGTGAGCCATTGATGTAAGCGCTCCAGTGAAGTTCCTGCCAGATCTCGTTGTCAGAAGGAGGCGCCACCACAACCGCCTGAACGTCAGCCGACGCGTGCGCCTCGACGCGAAACGGTACGGCTGGTTCCTTGGAGACCCAGCCCGCAGGCAAATCCGGTTTCAATGTGACCTCGACCGCCGAAGAACCCTGATTCAAAAAAATGAGAGGCAGTACCAGTGTTTCGTTCGCCCCTACCGCGAGCTCAGGCACGGGCAGCAGTTTGCCGATGCGTTCAATGTCGTGCGCCCTCCAGAATTGTGCGTAGAAGTTCAATGCGCTGCCAAACCTCAAGGTTGGCAGGGAGTTTGGACGATACCCGCTTACTGCCGAAAATGCCGCTTCATCTCCAGTAACGCCGGCGAAGACGTCGCCGGTGATGGTTCCCCCGACCAGTGATTTGCCGAATATCAGACGCACCGGATTTCGGAATGCATCAAGATTTCCTTTCTCCAGCGCAGTCTTGGAAGTACCACCGATTCCGTCCTGAGATAAATATGCGCTCGACTCTATCGCTGCCAGTTGCGCGTAAGAGACTTTCTTCGCTGGAGAAATTTCTGTATTCGAATATTCCGGTCCATTACCCTTCAAAAAATTCGTACGGAATGGCGAGACGTCTTTCTGATCGCTCCAATATTGGGAGATAAAATCAAAAGCGTCGGAAAGGTAGTAAAGCTTCTTTGCCTGCCAGGGGCGCAAGCCCTCCGTCAGATTTCCAACGCCATGCAGGGCTCGCGCAGCAGCGATCTGTTCAGGAAAGGCGGTCGGGTCGCCGGCCAGATCGAACGCTTCGGTGGCGATGACACCCGCCGCCTGATGGTCTCCGTGATTTTCCCCGGCTACCGGAAGCGGCAACATACTCAGCACGACTTCCGGTCGCGTCAGACGGACCAAACGGACCACCTCTCCCAGCACTCGTCCATGGTTCCAATTCTCCAGCGACCAGAGAACGTTCTGACCGGGCGTGTCCTTGCCGCTAACGAACCAGACGTTGTCGATGCCTAGAGAGGCAAGAGCCTTGCGGTTCTCAACGATTTGCAAGTAACCGAGTGACGCGCCGGATTCCGGGCCGTTGACATTTCCGCCGGCCTCACCCGTGTTGCAGACGATCACCGAGATGCGCTTGTGCTGATCGAAAGCCACGCGGGCAAGGTATCCGTTGATAAAAGTCTCATCGTCAGGATGGCCGATGATTAAGAGAAGATCGGTTTTGTAGCGGGGATCGGGTTCGGCTTTCGTCGGCTTCAAGAAAAAAAAGCACAGGGTCAAGACGAGCAAGATCGGATAGCGCGGTAACTTCAACATTAGGCCTCCCCGCAACCTCATGGATTGTCTCTAAAACGAATCGGAGCAGAGCATTTTATAAATCAATGAAGCCTATATAAAAACAGAATAGTTATTAACGTTGACAATGGCGGGACGGTTTGCTAACTTTTCCGCAATTCGTATCACTTCTGTGGGGAGACCGAGTATGGGAAACCGCTTTCTGGCAAAGTTAATAACTATAGCGTTAGTTAGTCTGGCTGCCTTTTCGCTTCCCGCAGTTGCCGACGTCGGCGGAACCATCTTCGGT
>DATBAT010000487.1:0-33117 GCA_036271375.1 Terriglobales bacterium | reverse complement strand
GATTCTGGTTCGTTGTACTGAGAAGCAGCATTTAGCACTCAGCATCTAGCACTAAGCCCGGCCGAATATAATCCGAATTGTGAGTCCCGACTTTGTTTTGCTGGATGGTGCGATCTGGAATGCTTTATCCACGCGTCACGCTGCTTTCGCCGAGGGGGACGAGTTAGCCAAGCGATATCTGCCTGAAGTCACGTTGCTGGCGGCGGTGCGCGATTTCTCTGCCGAGGCGTTGGCGTCTCTTGCCCGCGTCATCTTGCCCGGAGAGATCGCCGCGCTATTTCTCGAGACCGTTCCTGCATTTCCCGCTGAGTTGACTTTGGTTCGCCAGGTTTCGCTTACGCAGATGATTTGGACTGCGCCGGTGGAGGTGCGCGAGAATGTATCGATTGAAACGCTGGGTCTTGTGAACGTCGATGAAATGCTTGCCTTGATTGAATTGACCAAACCTGGCCCGTTTGGCAAGCGCACGCCGGAACTGGGCACCTATCTGGGGATTCGCGACGGCGGGCGCCTGGTATCAATGGCCGGCGAACGGCTACAGCTGCCGGGTTTCACGGAGGTAAGCGCGGTTTGTACGCATCCCGATTATCGCGGACGGGGTTACGCGCGGATGCTGATTTCTTCGCTGGTACGACGAATCCAGCAGCGCGGCGAGGTTCCCTTTTTGCATGCGGCGTCGGAAAATACCGGGGCGATTCGGGTGTACGAAGGGCTTGGGTTTACGACGCGGAGTTTGTCTACGGTAGTGGTTGTGGGGAAAGACTGATCTCAAATCTTAGGAGATGCGGGAAATGGTAGGCACGAGGAGACTCGAACTCCTGACCTCTACCGTGTCAAATCTCGAACCCGTCCGAGATGACGTGATACCGAAGAAGCTCGAATAGTCTCAGCGAGCAATGTTCATGCGGGTTTGCTCACTTCTCATTCGCTGCGCATGTTACCGAACGACACGCCGCAACATCATGCGACATGGGCAGGGATGGGCCGGTTACGACACAAGTTACGACACAACTTTCCGCCAGGGCCATGAATTGTTCAGGGAGGTACCCCGGCCTAGCGGCCACGTAAACGTGCTCGTCTGCGTGCAGAAAAAAATAAAAATGGAGAGCTGGGTCAATGAGTGAAATTGCCTGTTTACAACAACGATCCGGTCATACCAACGATCCAACCACTCGAATGCGCCCAGATCGGAAACTCTTTGAACCCTCACGGTGTCTATTTAGCAATCAGCCGAAATCAGGAGGTTAAGACATGGCTTTCACACGATCTATCACTTATGTTCTCTTTATTTGGGTCATCGCAACCCTGAGCGTTGCTCAGCAGCAAGTGACCGCGACTAAGCCTGACGATCAAGTAACGCAATTAGAGCGCGATTGGCTCACAGCGGACGGAAAGGGTGACGCGGCTTCGTTACGACGGATTATTGCCGATGATTTCATCGGCAGCAGCTTCGACGGCGGATTGTTGAGCAAGGATGACATCATTCCGCAAAGCGGAGGTCCGGGTGGTTTCGCCGGGGCGACTCCAAGCGAAACAAATGTGCGCGTCTTTGGTGATACTGCCGTCCTGATAGGAGTAATTAGCACGGGCAGCCCACAACCGAAAGAGATTCACGCCACGCTCGTTTTTCAGAAAAGGCCTCAGGGGTGGCAGATGATCGCGGCGCGCCTAACCCATTGACCGTGGCCTTGTTGCTTTCATTTCAATACTGGAAGATTTCTTGGGGACAACTGGCTTAATATCGCCATTTCGCTCCTGGTGGAGTTGTGAGCGAAATTGCCTGTTTGCAACAATTGACCGAGGCGTTAGGATTCTTTGGGAGTGGGAGTAGGCGATGGAATCGCTGCTTAGCTGGCCAACAGAAGATGCGGCAGAATATAGGCGCACTGACATCGTGCGATGGTGGGAAGCACGTCGGCTGCATTTTAACGTCTACGTCGGTGTCGTCGGTGTCATCACCTGGTTTCTTGTACTGATCGCAGGCTCAGCAGCGGTAAAACCGGGCGACGATTTTGAAGAACCGTTTGCCATGTTCCTCGGCCCTGTCATCTACGCCTTTATTGCGAACGCTTGCTACGCGCTCGGTTGGATTGCGGATACCCGATCTCCGTCACCACGCAATCACGGAGCTGGCCGAATCCCAGGTTTCGGATCAGACGATCATGGCGATCGCCGGTCACGTCAGCCAAAAAATGCTGGCCCGATATTCGCACGTTCGTTCAGAAGCGAGGAGACAGGCAGTACAGGCTCTCTCGGCGAAACCCTTGGGAAGCTCTCTGAAGATGGGCAAAACGAAGGGTTACGACACAATCTACGACACAAACCGGGACGCGATGGACATCCCCTCGCCGGAAGTGGTTGAAAAGATGGTAGGCACGGGGAGACTCGAACTCCCGACCTCTACCGTGTCAAGGTAGCGCTCTAACCAACTGAGCTACGCGCCTGCTGGGGATCTACTGCTACAGAATTTTACCATGCGCGGCGTCCGAGCCCGGACTGGCAAAGCCTTTAACTACTCAGGACAAAGAGTTTCCCAGAGGAGAGCCGTGGTATCCGCGAAGTTGCCGCTTTCCTTTTTCCTCCATAAGATGGACTCCCCATGGTCGGCCAGACTATTTCGCACTACCGCGTGTTGGCGCAGTTAGGCAGCGGTGGCATGGGCGTGGTCTACGAAGCGGAAGACGTGACGCTAGGGCGGCGGGTGGCGTTGAAGTTTCTGCCTCCTGATCTTTCTAACGACGCTGCTGCGCTAGAGCGGTTTTTGTTGGAGGCGCGGTCGGCTTCGGCGTTGAACCATCCGGGAATTTGTACGATTTATGCGGTCGAGACCGCGGGCGACCAGTCATTCATCGCCATGGAGTTGCTGGAGGGGGAAAGCCTCGATCAGAAACTTTCCGTCGGGCCACTAGCATTAGACCGGTTGCTTGAGATCGGTGCGCAACTTGCCGATGCACTGGATGCCGCGCACAGCAAGGGCATTGTTCATCGCGACATCAAACCTGCGAACATTTTCATTGGGCCTCGGGGGCAGGCGAAGATCCTCGACTTCGGACTGGCCAAGCTTACGCGCGCGCGTGATCACGCCCTGGAAACCGTGGCGACACAAGTTGCGCCCGGCCACCTCACCAATCCCGGGAGCACGGTCGGAACCGTGGCTTACATGTCTCCCGAGCAGGCGCGGGGTGAAGCTCTCGACGCGCGGACGGATTTGTTTTCCCTGGGAATTGTCCTTTACCAGATGGCGACTGGTGCGCTCCCTTTTCCGGGGAAAACTTCGGCGGTGATTTTTCAGGCGCTATTGGATCGTGAGCCCGCGCCGCTGTCGCAGGCGAATCCGGGATTACCGGCCAAGCTCGAAGAAATTATCGGCAAGGCGTTGGAGAAAGAGGCAGACCTGCGGTACCAGACCGCTGCTGATTTGCGCGGCGATCTTCGGCGGCTGAAGAGAGATAGCGAATCCAGCCGGACGGTAAGTGTTTCTACCTCTGCGGTCCGTACGCCTCCGTTGGAACAGAGCACCCCCACTTCCAGTTCCAGGGTCATGGCCGCCGCGCGGCAAAACAAACTCGGCCTCGGCGTTACTGCGATCATTATTCTTGTCTTGATCGCTGCTGCCGGGTACGGCGCCTATACCTTCCTGACGAAAAACAAGCCGGCGCCTTTCCAAAATATCGCCATCTCAAAAGTTACTGACTCAGGCAAAGCCGCTCTGGCCGCGATTTCTCCCGACGGGAAATACATTCTTAACGTGGTCAATGATGCGGGGAAAGAGGGCCTGTGGCTTCGCAATGTCCCTACCAACAGCAACACGCAGGTGGTTGGCGCCGAGAACGTGCACTATCTGGGACTTCGATTCTCGAACGACGGAAATTATTTCTACTTTGTTCGCAGTGAGTCGGGCAGCCAGGAATTGGAGTTGCTTTATCGCGCGCCGGTACTCGGCGGCACTCCGCAGCGGCTGGTCAAAGACATCGATTCGAATATCACGCTGTCCCCGGATGGCCGCGAGTACGCTTACGTTCTCTTCAATAATCCCGACCCTGGCAAGTACCGGCTGATGATCCGCTCCCTGGAGGGGGATTCGCAGCGCGTGCTGACCAGCGGCCCGGTGACCGCCGCGCTTTACGACCCCACCTGGTCCCCAGACGGTAAGAGCATTGTGTGTTTCGTGGTTCAGCCCGGCGAAGCCCTGACAGGATTGACCGCTGTCGATGTAACCACCGGACAACAGCATCTCTTCTTCAGCGCTGCAAGTTCCATTCTGTCGCGTCCGCTTTGGCTGCCCAATGGACGGGGTCTGCTGGTGCTGGCTCGGGACCTGTCGTCTAACTTTTCCCGTAAACAAATCATTTACGTTTCTTACCCTGACGGAAAAGCCGCGCCAGTTACCCGCGACGTTAACAACTATTCCGATCTGAACATCTCTTCGGACGGCAGGACCCTGGTCAGCGTCCTCAACGAGAGCCATTGGAATTTGTTCGTTACTTCCGCCAGCCCGGCGGCGGACGAGAAGTTCCGGGTAGTTGCCACCGGAGCCCCGATTCAGCGCTTCACCTGGGCTCCTGACAACCGCCTCATCATTGAGCAGCAGTCGCTGCTCAGTTCGCTCGACCTCGCGTCCGGTTCGAAGACGGCACTCATGTCCGAACAAGGCGCGCTTCCCAGCCGGGCAAACGCCTGTCCCGATGGCCGCATTGTTTTTGCCCTGGCTCTGCATGCCGGCTTGCGCACCCAGACCATTTGGCGGTCGGATGCGACCGGCGGAAACGTGCAGCAACTCTCCCAGGGAAAAGAGCAGGATAGTCCCGTGTGCTCTCCCGACGGAAAGTGGGTGTTGTACATCGACACTCGCGGCGGTCAAAAACTCTTTAAAGTTTCAATCGACGGTGGGACCCCGCAGCAACTCTCCGACTTGACCGTAGCCAGCCGCTTTTTCGATATCTCCCCTGACGGCAAACTGGCTGCCTTTGCCACCCTGGAGCACAGCGGGGAACACGAAGAAAGCCTGGCGTTGCTCGATATCGCGGGCGGTCAGCCGGCAAAACTGTTGAAGTTCGAGAGGGACCGCAGCGGGAACGTCCGTTTCGCCCGCGACGGAAAGGCCGTTGTCTATCCCACCGCAAGCGGCGGGGTTGACAATCTCTGGCAGCAGAATCTGGATGGTTCTCCTGGCAAGCAACTCACCAATTTCAAATCCGAAAGAATTGCGGACGACTTTCGATGGTCGCCCGACGGCACCAAGCTTGGCATTATCCGCGGGCACATCGATTCTGACGTGGTGTTGATTCGCGACCAGCAGCCGTAAGTTCAAAAGCTTAACAACAGAGACCTTGATAGCAATAAAAAAAGGCGGCTTGTGGCCGCCCTTCTTTGGATTGTAAAAGTGGCTTACGCCGGCTTTACATTCTCAGCTTGCCAGCCCTTGGGGCCTTTAACTACGTCGAACTGAACTTGCTGGCCCTCTTGCAGGCTGCGGAATCCGCTGGCCTGAATCGCCGAAAAATGCACGAAAACATCTTCGCCATTCTGGCGGCTGATGAACCCATAGCCCTTAGCATCGTTAAACCACTTTACTGTTCCTGTTTCCATATTCGTACTTGTTCCTTTAGCTTGAATGTTGCGTTGAACGATCGCTGGAGTTCTGCAGGCAGGGCCACGCTTTGGAGCGGAGTTACCGGGAAGCAAGAAACCGCTAAATTCAATCGCGTGGTGATTGTATCCTAAGTTAGGGGAAACTGTGCAAATACCTTAAAATGTCGCTAAGGTATTGATGGTAAAGGGAAAGCTGGATATTTCGGGTGGCAGTTGGGGTTGAGATTTGGTCTCGAGTTGCGGTTCGTAATTCTTAAGCGCAGGCTGGGGACACCGTTAGCGGTGGAGGAAATTAAAGAGAAAAGGCCAGCAGAGACTAGTCTGCTGGCCGATTGGTTTACGCCGTAGCGCGGGCCGCGGGTACTGCCATTCTGGTGGTCACCATGACCGGCACCAACTCGGGAGTGCATTGCGAGGTGGTGATGGCCTTGATGGCATCTTCGGCGGTGAATCTTCCCATGATCAACGCCAGCTTGCGGTTAGGCGTCATCTGGATGGGGGTGCGATCCATCCGGTGTACGTACTGAGTGGCGCGGGTCCCACGGTTTACTTTTACGACGAATTTAATATTTTTCATTTTTTCTCTATTCCACTGACTGGGAGATGTGGAGCAAGAACTTTTACGAAAAATCCTTAATGACTTACACCCCGGTGCTCGTCGACGGTTGAATCTTCGGTGTCTGATTCCACTTCGTCTTCGCCCCCGATGCGGAACAGCGCGGCCTGGGCCTCGGCTAGTTCACGCATTTCGCGCATTTCATCTACTTCGGCGGCGCCGCCTTCCGGCTTGTCCTGCTTGCGCTGAACGCGGCGCTCACTCTTATCACGCTGTTTCTGTTGGCGGGTCTGTTCTTTCTGGCGCTTGGTAAAGGTTGATCTGCCTCTTGGCATTCACAAATCCTCCTGTATCTTTTTCTCTTCTCGTCTTTCTTTACTGCCCCAGCCGGCTGGATGTGGCTGCCGGCAAACTTGGGGAAACCTAAACGGCTGCAGGCTCTGGCTTAGGGGTCTTCTTCGAGGGCTTGGCCGGACTGGCGAGGGCGGTGAGCATGGCGTGCTTGCTTAACCGTTTTTGAATCTTCTTCTTGCGAGCCTTGTTGAAGCGGGCTTTATCACCGTTGATGGCGGACATGATCGGCTCCTTGAAGTCGCGACTTAACCGGGCAGTTGTTCCAAACGCAAGAAGTCTTGATAGGCGTGATTCGAGACAAAAGCCTAGTTTTTGCGAGAACGCGGCAGGCCAATGAAAGTGTTGCCGGGCCCAGCCGAGCTTCGGGGCGGGATGCCCCATTCTCGCTGCTGACTCCATTCTACGCTTTATTTGGGGAAAGCGGTACTGTCGCGGGACGGGGGCTGGGCCGGTGGCGAGACGTTGCCAAGCAACGTCTCTATCCTCTGGAATGTGTTGTAGCGACGCAGTTTCGCTAGGTCTCCGGCAGCTACTGCTCCGACTCTTCGCTAGCGGGCGGTTACTGGCGCTGTTCCATAGCGTTGCGTGGCATATCCCACGATCATGCCGACCAGGCTTCCCGGAAGAATGATCTCGAAATAGTAGCCGTGTTGCATGTAGGCGACCAGAAAGGCCAGGATGAAGCCCACCACCAGGCCGAAGAGAATCCCCAGCGGCACCGAATTCACCTTGCGCGCGAAGATGCCGGCGGCGACCCCGGCGATAAGTCCTTTGAAGGTGGAACCGACGATGATCCCGGCGATTTGCGGTCGAACCGCTGGCGTGAGCCACGACGTCACTCCGTCGAGCGCTCCGAGCACCGCGCCGACGAGCAAGCCAAGCAGAACCTTGTTCATAAAGCCTCCGAAATTTTGCCTTCTGGAGTTCCTTACAACGAAACTCAAAATTCCTTTAAGTCAACGCTTAAAAAATAAAATCAGGCCGACACGAACCACTAAGTACGCCGCTATCAGCAAGACTAAGAACCGGTTACGGCGATAGAAACGAGCCATCTTGTCGAAGATGCTTTCCCGGTGGGCGGAGACCGACAGCCCATCGAGGTAGCGAGAGACGTCGAGGGTTAGCTCAGAGACGGCCGCGTAGCGATCTTCGCGATCTTCAGCACAGGCTTTGCCGCAAATGGCAGCGAGCGGACGAGGCATGGGCTTCCCGACAAGCATGAATCGCAAGAGGGCCCCGAGCGAAAAGATATCGCTGCGGGCGTCAAGAGATTCGACTTCGCCACGAGATTGCTCGGGGGACATGTATCCGGCGGTGCCGAGCACACTTCCGTGACCTGTGCCGCCGCCGGTTGGCAGTAGACCCGGTTCAGCAGGTTCGGACATACCGTCTAATAATTTCGCCAGTCCCCAATCCATAACCAGAACCTCTCCGAAGGGACCAACCATCACATTGGCGGGCTTCATATCCCGGTGCAGAATGCCTCGCGCGTGTGCGAAGGCTACTGCGTCGCAGAGGCGAAGAAAAATTCGCAGGCGATCCGGCACCGACGTCTGGGGCTCGATGTGCTGGTCGAGTCGTTGCCCCTCGACGAATTTCATGGCGTAGAAAATTCGGCCATCGGGCAACGTACCGACATCGTGAACGGGAACGATACCGGGGTGCTCCAGACGGGCGAGCACATGCGCTTCGCGCATCAGGCGGCTGGCGTTTACGTCTGCGGCTTCAAGAACTTTGAGCGCGACGCGGCGTTGTAAAAGGGCATCCTCCGCGACGTAAACGATGCCCATACCGCCGCGTCCGGCCTCGTCGATCAGGCGGTAGCGGGTGCCGCTAAGGTCGGGCGTCACGCTGTCGCGCAAACTAGCGACCGCATTGTCGGAGAGATGCCTCATTTTTGCTTTTCGCCAAAGAGCGCCTTCGATTCGCGGCAGAATTCATCGTCACTGCCGCAGATTTCGCGCAAGCGTTCCAGAGCGATCCTGCGGAATTCGCGCCGCGCCCAGGCCAATGCGTTGGTGACGCCGCTGACGGCGACTCCAAAACGTTCGGCGAGTTGTGCATAAGAGATTTGATCGTCGCCCTCGAGATGGTACGCCTCAAAAAGCTGGAACGTTTGACTGCGATTGCGCTCCCCGCAGAACTTGCTCAAGTCATCGACCGCGAGCGCGAAGAGACTGCGTATCCATTCCTTCTCGAAGAAACCGTCGAGCGACTCAGGTGAAGCGATAGCGGATGGATCGATGGTAGAGCTGCCCAGTTCGTCCTCGGCGCCCGCGAAATCGAGCGCCAGATGTGGCGTTTCACCTCCGCGCTTCTGGCGGCTGGCGGCTTTGTCTTCATTGATGACGAAGCTGTCCACGCACAGGCGCAGATAAGTACGAAGGCGGCTTTTGCCCGAGTCGAAACGCCGCAGCAATTCGCGTTCGAGCAGCTCGATGAAAAATCCCTGGGTCAGGTCCTGCGCGGTTGCAATGTCGCGCTGCCATCGCAGGCGGATGTATTTGTAGACCGGTCTCCAGTAGGCCTCACAAAGTGTACTGATCGCGCGCGCCCGCTCAGCATCGTCGGCGCTGCGGATCCTTTCGATCACGGAGATGCGGGTGACGGGAAATTCCTGGGCCATAGCGACAGGCAGGCAGGAAGGATTCTAGGCAGGAACGCGGTTGCGGACAAGTGGGGGCATGCTGACTTCTAAGTTGGGGCGCGGTGGCGAAAAGCAGGTCCCCCCACTACGCGAGCCCTGCGCTTCGGTCGGGATGACAGAGTATGGCGGAGATTTGGAGTTGGGGCGCCTGCAGGGCGGACACGAGTGTCCGCCCTACGCTGATGAACGATTGTTCTTAGTAGCGGCTGCGGAAAGCGCGCATGTACCCGCGACGGTAGCCGTCGGCATATTGCGCACGGTACTCGCGCTTGTCGCCCCAGTAACGGTCGTAGCCCCGGTCAGCGTCACGGTACTTTCCGCGTACCTCGGGGTGATAGGGCTTGCCGAGCGCCATGTCTTCGCGGGCGACGTAAGCTCCATCCTGAAAGCCGAAGGAAAAGCCGCGGTTGTCTCGTCCGTAGCTGCCGCCCCAATTGCCGCCATTCGAGTAGCCGTAAGAGTCGCGGTAGCGAGGGTCGCGGTCATAGCGGCGATCGTTGTCGCGATCGTCGTAATAACCGCGGCGATCGTGCCACTGATCATTGGAGCGCTGGTAGCCGTCATCATCGTAGCGATTTTGCGCAAAGGAAAGACCGCTCAACAAAATGGTTGCGGCAATCCACCACGCCGCATGTCTCAGTATTCGTGTCATGGTTCCTCCTTGTCGTTCTCAAGAAGCAATCTGGAAAGCGGCGGCCCGGCAAACTTCCAAAGTTTGCTTCCATGAATTGGAAACCCCACAATCTGCAATTTGATGTGCGTGATTGGAAAAAGAAATGTCTATGAAGATGGATGTTTCAGCGCAACTTTTGGGGGGAGTGGGGTTGTGGCGTCGTGAACACAAAGTCCCTCCGCTGCGCAAACTGTCCGCTTCGCGAACTGCTGCTTCGGACGGGATGACAGGGTTGTGGCGGGCGGGTGGGGACATCCTTCGACAAGCTCAGCACAGGCTCTGCCGCTAGGTGTTCGGGTGCAGATTGACGGCAGGCCTCGAAAACTAATTTAGCTGGCGCACTCGCCACGGCCTAGTTTCAGCGAGTAGGTGTCCGTATCGCCCCAGTCCACGAAGGTGTCGGGATCGTGCTCGGCGATCTCAGCGTATTGTTTCAGGCGGTTGGTGATTTCTGCCGGGGGAGTTCGTTCTACCCACTGGCGGAAAGACTCTTCGTTGTGGCGGTCGTTGCGGTAGAAACCGATGACCTCGCGGACCACGTTTGGAACCTGCTTAGCGGCCAGCGGAATGATTTGTTTTCCAAAGCGTACGCCGCGTTCGCTGACTTCTCCGCCTAACAGCATTTGGTAGAACGGAGCTTGCACCGTGCCGATCTTGCGGGCGTTGCCGTAGAAGCCGATGTCGGCAATGTGGTGCTGGCCGCAGGAGTTGGGGCATCCGCTAATCTTGATGCGGAGTTTTTGAATTTCGGGGTCGGACTGGTCGGCCAATTCTTTTGCCAGCACGTCGGCCAGCGTCAACGAACGAGTGATGCCAAGGTTGCAGGTGGTAGCGCCGGGGCATCCGGTAACGTCGGAGATGGTGCGGGCCCCGGGGGTGACCAGATCCAGTGCGCGAAGCTGTTCGTAGATGGCCGGCACTTGTTGCGCCGGAATCCAGGGAATTAAGAAGTCTTGCAGAATCGCGATGCGGATTCCAGGAAGCTGATTTTTCTCGAGGATGTCAGCAAGACCGCGGAATTGATCGCTGGTGATGGTGCCGGCAGGCAGCTTCACCCAAATCGAAGCGTAACCCTTCTGGCGCTGCGGCATCACGTTAGTGCGTTTCCACTCGTCGTATTCAGGCGTGACCGGCTCGGGGGACGGCGGTGTCAGTTGAAGTTTCACCAGCGGTGCGGACTGGGTTGACGCTACGGTGAAAACTTCGGCGGGCGTGGTGACCTGCTTGCGTTCTTCTGCCACCATCTCGCGAAACTTGGTAATGCCATGCTCACGCAGGACGAACTTCATCCTGGCTTTCATCTTGTTTTTGCGGTTGCCGTTCTTGCTGAAGACGCGTAGCACCGCCTCGACCGTCGGAATCAACTCTTCGGCAGGCAGGAACTCGGTTAGGACTTCGGCTTCGGTGGGAAGCGCGCCCAGTCCGCCGCCGACCAGAACTTTGAATCCAAATTTCGAAGTGCCGTTATTGCCGTGGACCTGGGCGATCAGGCCGACGTCGTGAATTCCGGCGACGGCGCAGTTGCCGTCGTCTTCGCATCCGGAGAAAGCGATCTTGAATTTGCGCGGCAGGTCGTTGAAATCGGGATGCCGCAGCAAAAAGCGCGTCAAGCCCAGCGCGTAAGGAGTCACGTCAAACGCTTCGTCGCCGCAGATGCCGGCGATGGGGCACGAAGTTATGGTGCGCACGGTGTTGAAGCAGGCCTCGCGGGTGGTCATGCCGGCGGCCGCGAGATCGCGGAACATCGCCGGTACCGTTTCAAGCTTGATGTAGTGAAGCTGGACGTTCTGGCGCGTGGTCAGGTGGCCGAATCCGTTGGAATATTTGTCAGAAATCGCGCCGATAGTGCGGAGCTGGTGCGGGTCAAGCACGCCCGAGGGGATCTTGATGCGCTGCATCTGCATGCCGGGCTGGCGCTGTCCGTAGGTGCCGTGGGTGAGGCGATGGCGGCGGAACTGGTCGTCGGTCATCTCCCCGCGCAGGACCTGGTGGACTTTGTCCTCGAAGGCCTGGATCTCGGCTTCGATGACTTCCGGGGTGTGGCGCTTGTCGACTTCGCTCTTTAACGTGGCTGGTTCGGTCTCTAACATTATTGCTCCCAAAATCAAAAGGCCCACTGGCTGGTTTAGCGAGTGGGCCTTGAAATAGCTTGCGAAAGCTTTAGGTCAGGTTCTCCACGCGCCGGTGACGACGGGCATACAACAACAGAAGCACATGCGCTTCGCCCATCCGTTTTTCCGGCTGTGTGCCATGTAGTGGTGCTCCTAATCTTTCTGGTCTTATTAGGCTATAGGAGCGGGGTTGCAGTGTCAATTGGCGAGGGCTCTGGCGGGTTTGGCACCTTCGATTACTTCTTTCTTTGGTAATGGATAGGCCACATTACCTGCCAGGTCTTGCCGCCGTCTTTGGAGCTTTCCCAGCTCCAGTCGAGGGAGTCGGCGGTGACGTTCCGCCAGATCATGCGGCTGATGGATTTGGTGCCATCGGGCCGAGTTACATTCCGCCAGAAACTCATCTGGCCGTCTTGCAAGCCGCCGGTGAAATCCAGATAGCCACCTTCGTTGTCGACCCAGGTTTGCTTCCAGTGGTGGTCGGTGGCGTCGAAGATGGAGACGCTGTGTCCGCGGAGATGGATGGAGTCTTCGCCGGAAAAGGTTTCTTCGACCACGCATCCCTCGAGAATTCTTTTGATGCTGTTAGTGCCGTGACCTTCGGCGGAGCCGTTTTGCCCCGGCCAGGTGAGGGTCCATTCGCCAACCCAGAAGTCGAGTTGCTTCTGCTCCGGTTCCTTGCAGGGGGTTTTGGCCTGGCCGAAGAGCGGGAGGCTGAGCAGGCAGATGATCAGGAACGGTTTCATAAGCTTTCAGTTTCGGTCATTGTTGAGTGCGATGTCCACGGAGGTGGAAGCGGCGGGCGGTGGTTACGTCCCCGGCTAGCCGTGGTTCGTCCCGCAATGTGTTACACCTTATGCCTTGACCCTCGGACACGCCATTTTCATCCTGGTCGCTTCCCTGTTTGCTGGGGCGCTCAATGCCATCGCCGGCGGTGGCAGTTTTATATCTTTTCCGGCGCTACTGGTTACGGGAATTCCGCCGATCCCGGCCAACGCCACCAACACCATTGCCATGTGGACGGGAGCGGCCGCGAGTACCGGAGCTTATCGCCGGCAGTTGAATATCCCGACAAGAGTGATGGCACCACTCGTGGCCTCAAGCGTGGTTGGCGGATTGATTGGCGCCGTGTTGCTTTTGCGAACGCCGGCCCATACTTTTCTGCGGATGCTGCCCTGGCTGATGCTGGCGGCGACTCTCCTTTTTACGTTTGGCAAGAAGCTGGCGCGGGCGAGGACCTCCAGCGTGGGTCACGAGACAACGACACGCGCGATCGTTCTAGCCACGGCTTTCGAACTCGTGGTGGCGATTTACGGCGGATATTTCGGGGCAGGCATGGGCTTTGTAATTCTGGCCATGCTGGCGCTGATTGGGATGACTGACATCCACGCGATGAACGCGCTGAAGACTGTGCTCAGCAGCACGACGAATGGACTGGCGGTGATTGCGTTCATTGTCGCTAAAGCCATCTACTGGCCGCAGGCGCTGGTAATGATCGCCGGAGCGATTGTGGGCGGATACTTCGGCGCCCATTACGCGCAAAGGCTGCCGCAGCAATGGGTGCGGGTCGCGGTGATCTGTATCGGGGCCAGCATGACTATCTATTTCTTTCTAAGAGCTTATTAAGCCTTCGGGTTACCACTGTAACTTTCGAGTAACTACCCTCTCCGCTAGCATTCTCGTGTAGCTTTCGGGCCAAGTACGAGGGGGAATATGGGTGAGAAGCTCACCCGGCCAGCCGAAGAAGATTTGGCGCGTGCCAAGCTTTTAAAACAAGCGCTGGACAACGGCACTCCCATGCTACGGGTTGCCGGAGACGCGGCTGCGCGCGACTCGATCGCGGCAAATCATCAAGCCTACATCGATCAGTTAGTGGACTGTGCTCCTGAAGCTATCTCCGTGGTGGATGAAGAGTTCCGAGTTTTGCGGATCAATTCCGAGTTCACTCGCGTATTGGGTTTCACGGAAGAAGAAATTGCGGGAAAGAGAATTGATTCGGTCGTGTTTCCGCCGGGACGCGAATCGGAATTTCAGTGGGTGAAGGAAGTCCTTTCCCGCGGGCAAAAAGCCAACCTGGAAACCAAGCGAGTATGCAGGGACGGCACGTTGATTGACGTGTTCGCCACCATAGCGCCCCTGGTGGTCGATGGAAATAAAATCGCCACCTACGGTCTCTACCGCGACATCACAGCGCAGAAACGGGCCGAGGCGGTAAGCTCCGCGCTGTATCGCATTGCGGAAAAAACCAGCGCAACCCAGGACTTGCAAGAGTTTTACGCGGCGTTGCATTCGATTGTCGGCGAACTGATGTACGCCAAGAACTTCTACATTGCGCTCTACGATCTGCGGACCCAATTGCTGACCTTCCCATATTTTGCCGACGAAGTTCATCCGACTCCGGAACCGCGACGGCTAAGCCTTGGCCGGACTGAATATGTGCTGGGGACGGGAGAGTCGTTGCTCTGCAGCTCGGAGTTGTTTGCCGAGATGGTGGCAAAGGGCGAACTCGAAGGCAGCGATCGCGACCCGATCGACTGGCTGGGCGCGCCACTCAAGATCGGCGACGACACATTCGGCGTGGTCGCGGTTCAGAGCTATTCGCCAAATTCGCGATTGCGCGAAGAAGACCGGCAGGTACTCACTTTTGTTTCGCGCCAACTGGCGATCGCGATTGAACGCAAGCGCAGTGAAGAAGCGTTGCGGCAGTCGGAGACGCGCTATCGGTCGCTGGTGGAAAGTGCGGTCTATGGAATTTACCGCTGCAATCTGGATGGAACTTTTCTGGATGTGAATCCCGCGTTGATCGCCATGTTGGGGTACGATTCGCCGCAGGAAGTGCTCGCTCTCGATCCCTGGAGTGACGTGTTCCTGGTCCATGATGAGCAGACGCGGGTGATGCGCGACTTTCAGCGCGGGTTGCGGCTTACCAATGTGGAGGTCCATTGGAAACACAAGGACGGGCACGCCATCACAGTGCGGCTTAGCGGCTGCATGGTGAAGAATCCCGACAAAGTTATTGAAGTGATCGCCGAGGATGTCACCGCCCGGCGCATGTTGGAAGACCAGTTCCGTCAGGCACAGAAGATGGAAGCGGTTGGGCGGCTGGCTGGCGGAGTGGCGCACGACTTCAACAATCTGATCACTGTGATTCGCGGATACGCGGAAGTCCTGTTGGGCAACGTGACACCGACCGATGCTTCGAAAGTAGAAGCGATTTATCAGGCAGCGAACAAAGCCGCGAGCCTGACGCGTCAACTGCTGGCATTCAGCCGCAAGCAGATGCTGGAACTGAAGCCGGTAGATGTGAACGCCATTGTTTCGGACCTCGAACGGCTGTTGCGGCCTCTGGTGGGGGAGAACATCGAGTGGGCGATGAACCTCGCGCCGTTTTTGAACAGCACACGTGCCGATCCGGGACAGATCGAGCAGGTGTTCATGAACCTGGTGGTGAACGCAAAAGATGCCATGCCGCATGGCGGCAAGCTCACCATTCAGACCGCGAACGTGACGTTGGGCGAAGACATTCGTCGTACGTACAATTATGTACAACCGGGAAGCTACGTGATGCTGGCCGTTTCGGATACCGGCCAGGGAATGGACAAGCATACGCAGGAGCGTGTGTTCGAACCGTTTTTCACCACGAAAGAGCAGGGCAAAGGGACGGGGCTTGGGCTCTCTACGGTATACGGAATCATCAAGCAGAGCCACGGCTACATCTTTGCCGAGAGCACTTTGGGCGAAGGCAGCACCTTTCGTATTTATTTGCCGAGGATGGAAGAGAGTGCCGATGCTGTAACTCCTCCCGCGCCGAAAGTTGTCACATCGGCCGAGGGGTCGGAAACGATCCTGCTGGTGGAAGACGAGGAGTGCGTGCGGCAATTAATTCGTGAAACGTTGCAATCGAAGGGTTACAAAGTTTTGGAAGCGGAGCGCGGCGATATCGCGCTGCGGATTGCGGCTGCACAGTCTGGGAAAATCGATCTGTTAATCAGTGACATCGTTCTGCCCGGGATGGCGGGGAAAGAGTTGGGACGGCAGTTGCTGGCGAACCATCCCAATACCAAAGTCTTGTTTCTTTCGGGGTATACCGAGGAAGCCATCATCCACCAAGGGATGCTCGACGCCGGGGCCGCTTTTCTCCAAAAGCCGTTCATGCTCCAGGCGCTGGCGCGCAAGGTGCGCGATGTTTTGAACGCTAAGTTGGTGTGAGCTTCTTCGAAGTTATTGTCCTGCTTCAAAACCCCGGTTGGAGATCCAGTTTTCAGTTCCCAGTTCTCAGCGCACTCGCGTTGTTAGGCGCTGCCGGCGGAGTTCTTAACCATGGAGTTCGCAGAGGAGGACCCAGAGCTGGCGGGTCCCGGTTCTCAGCGCAAACGAGCCGCGTGTATGATCAGCGGCACAATGAAATTTCTTTTAGCGTTTTGCCTGCTCTTCAGTCTTCCGGCATTTTCACAGCAGCCGTCCAAGCGCGAAGTCTATCGAATCCACTTCTTTAAAGCCGGACCGGGCAAGCTCAAAGACCTTATTGACGCCTACAGCACCATGCCGGCTCCGCCCCCGGGCCACGAATCGATGATCTTTCGCCATCAATCTGGCGATGACTGGGACCTGCTGGTGGTTTATCCGCAGGGTGAGCAGGCGCACATTGATGCCAGTCCTAATTACAACGAGGCAACGCTCAAGCTGCGAGCCCGCGTCATGGGAGATTACGTCTGGCACACCGATACCTATGCGACCGGCCCGTCGCTCGAGGAAGTGAAGAAGGCGTTGTCCGTGCCGAAAGACGCGAAGGGCGGCGTGTTCGTGGTGGAAGACTATCGCGCACTCGATGGACACCTGACGCAACTCGATGACATTCTTACGCGGGCCGTCGCTTCGGAGACGGCGCACGGCTCGGTCCGCTTCGACCACGTGCAGGGCGCACCCTGGGATTACCTTGTGATCTCCGGATATTCATCGTGGCAGGAATACGCCGCCGCGGAAACCGATCCCAAGGCTGACGAATCCGCGCGCAAGCACGGTTTCAAAGACACTGCCGACATTTCGTTTGCGTTGCGCGACCATATCGCCGAGCACCACGACACGTTTGTCAGCCGGATTGAATAGCTATCCGTTGATCAGATTCATCATGTGACTGGGATAGCGGTCTCCGTTGGCTAACCCGTAGGGAAACGCCCGGTCGATTTCCCCGAGTTCTTCCGGCGTCAGCAGAACATTGAGTGCGCCCACGTTTTCTTCCAGATATTTGCGATGCTTGGTTCCGGGGATGGGCGCCATGTCATCGCCTTGCGCCAATACCCACGCCAGTGCCAACTGCGAAGAAGTGCAACTCTTCTTGCGGGCCATTTCCTCGACCTTCTTTACCAGATCCAGATTTTTCTGGAAGTTGTCGCCCTGAAATCGTGGCGAATTGCGGCGATAGTCGCCCTGATCGAAATCTTCAAATTTCTGGAATCGGCCCGTGAGAAATCCGCGGCCCAGGGGGCTGTAGGGAACGAAGCCAATGCCGAGTTCGCGGCAGGTAGGAAGGATTTCATCTTCAGGGTCGCGCGTCCACAGCGAATACTCGGTCTGTAGCGCGGTGATGGGATGTACCTTGTTCGCACGCCGCAGGGTCGCGGCGCTCGCCTCCGACATTCCAAGGTGACGAACTTTTCCTTGTTTCACCAACTCCGCCATCGCGCCAACCGTGTCTTCGATCGGCGTCGCCGGATCGACCCGGTGTTGATAGTAGAGGTCGATGGTCTCGATGCCCAGACGCCGCAAGCTCGCCTCGCAGGATCTGCGAACGTACTCCGGCTTGCCACTCACCCCGCGCGCCTGGGGATTTTGGGGATCGCGCACGATGCCGAACTTGGTGGCAATCACCAGCTTGTCGCGTTTGCCGCGAATGGCTTTGCCTACCAATTCTTCGTTGATATGCGGGCCATACACATCGGCAGTATCGAGGAAGGTAGTGCCCAGCTCAATCGCGCGGTGAATGGTGGCAATGGATTCCTCGTCGTTGCGGCCGCCATAGAACTCTGACATGCCCATGCAGCCAAGTCCCAAGGCGCTGACGGCCAGGCCAGCACGGCCCAGCTTGCGAGTCTTCATGGAGAGTGCTCCTTGCCTCCAATTCTAGATGCTAAAGATGGCGGTTGGGCCGCCAGAAAGTTCGCGTTAGAATGGCGGCGGCTTCGGGAGGCCTGCAATGTCCAGGAAGAACATGCGAAACCTATTCCTGGGCGCAGCGATCCTCGCGCAAAGCTGCTCCGTGTTCGCACAGGAATACAACCAGACCTATCGCCCACAAGTGCATTTCTCTCCGCAAAAGAATTGGACCAACGACCCTAACGGACTCGTCTACTTCCGCGGCGAGTATCACCTCTTCTTTCAGTACAACCCCTTCGGCGATCAGTGGGGTCACATGAGCTGGGGACACGCAGTGAGTCCCGACCTGCTGCACTGGAACGAACTCCCCGTGGCGATCCCTGAGGCCGATGGCGTGATGATCTTTACCGGTAGTGTGGTTGTCGATCATGCAAACAGCAGCGGGTTATGCGCTCCGCGAAAGGAATGTTTGGTCGCCGTCTACACCGGAGACGGCAACACACCTGAGGGCCATCGCGAAACGCAGAACGTTGCCTACAGTCTCGACAGCGGACGCACCTGGACAAAATTCAAGGGCAATCCGGTGCTCGATCTGAAGATGGCCGACTTCCGCGACCCTAGCGTATTTTGGGATGATTCGGCACGCTACTGGGTGATGTCGGTTGCGAAACCCAAGGAACGCAAGGTGCAGTTCTATTCTTCGCTGGACCTAAAGCAGTGGACGCTGCTGAGTGATTTTGGTCCCGCGGGAAATACCGATGGCGACTGGGAATGTCCAGACCTCTTGCGGATTCCCGCGGCTGAAGGCAAGGATTCGATCTGGGCGTTGAAGGTGGGAACCAATCCGGGCGCGCTACAAGGTGGATCTGGCGAGCAATACTTCCTGGGAAATTTTGATGGCAAGAAATTCGTGGCATCCACCGAAGCGGGGGCACACGGGTGGACGAACTATGGCAAAGACGACTATTGCGCGATCAGCTTCAATGGCATTCCCAAGGGAGAAAACCCCGTCCTGCTGGGATGGATGAACAACTGGCAGTACGCGTCGAAGCTGCCGACTTCACCGTGGCGCGGGCAGATGAGCCTGCCGCGGCGGCTTTCGTTCTTCAAAGATGAAGGTGGGATAGCGTTGAAGCAAGAGCCGGTGACTGCGCCACTTCGCGGAAAGGCCGGTGGTTTGGGGTCACCACTGGTTGCGCCTTTCGAGATGGAGGTGAAGTTCGAAAATCCGCCTGCTTCTCTTTTCGGTGTGCGAATTCATTCCGACGAAAGCCATTGGACGGAAATTGGTTTCGACACCGAGAAGAAAGAGTTTTATATCGATCGGACGAAATCGGGAGCGGAGATTGCCAAGGATTTTCCGGTGCGGACCAAAGCACCTCTGATCGCCGGACGTCGATATGATATGCGGATTGTCGTGGACCGGTCTTCAGTTGAGGCCTATGCGCAGGGTGGAACAATTGCCATGACGAACCTGATTTTCCCTTCGCCGGACGCAGCTAGAGTGGAAGTCTTCCCCAAGAATGCAAAGAGTTCAGGCCGCTGCTGGCGGCTCAAATCGATTTGGCCAGCCAAGTAGCGGAGAAACCTTAACCCCAGAGGTTTGTGGTGACGCCGCCTGCCTTACACCACCTCAATCAGTGGTTTCGTCTCGGCAAAAACCTCTCCCACTTCAACCGCACCCAGCGCCGCGGCCAGCCCCTCGGCCTCTTCCGCAGCCACTGCGATCAGCAATCCTCCGGCGGTCTGCGGATCGAACAACACTGTCTTTCGTTCCTCTGAAATTCCTGATTCCCATCCGACTACGCACTCGGCGAACTCACGATTCGCGATCAGTCCTGCCGGAACATGCCCACCGCGGATGCATTCCAAAGCGCCGTCGAGCAAAGGTAGTCGCGCAGAAAATATGCGGAGAGAAACCTTGGACGCCAGCGCCATCTCGCGTGCGTGGGCGATGAAACCGAATCCCGTAACGTCCGTCATTGAGTGCACGCCTTTGCGTTCGGCAATTACTTCTGCCGCACTCTTGTTCAGCGTGGTCATGGAGCGAACAGCGCCGTCGATCCACTCTTGCCGGGCCACGCCCTTTTTGATCGCGGTGGTAATAACGCCAGTTCCCAGCGCTTTAGTAAACAGCAGCCGGTCGCCTTCGCGTGCACCGGCATTGGTCAACACTTTACTGGGATCCACCAGCCCGGTCACGGAGTAGCCAAATTTGGTTTCTTCGTCGCGCACGCTGTGGCCGCCGATCACGGTGCATCCGGCTTCGATCATTTTGGAAAGCCCGCCGGCTAAAATTTGCCCCAGCACATCCACATCGCCCCTGGTGGGGAAGCAAACGTGGGCCAGGGCCGTGATGGGTTTTCCACCCATGGCGTAGACATCGCTCAAGGCGTTGGTCGCGGCGATCTGACCAAAGGTGAAAGGATCGTCGACCATCGGCGTAAAGAAATCGACGGTCTGCACCAGAGCCATTCCCGGCCCAATCTGGTAGACGCCGGCATCGTCGGCGTGGTCGAAGCCCACCAGCACGTTGGGGTCATTTTGCTTGGGAAGCTTGCTGAGTACGGCGTCCAACACAGCGGGACTGAGTTTGGAGGCGCATCCTCCCGCCTTGACAGTTTCTGTCAGTCGAATTGGCTTGGAATCGGACATTTCAGTTCCATTCTAGCGTTCCGGGAACTCGCCAGCGCGTTGCTTACTACGGATTACCGACGTGACGTTTTACCGTCTCGTGCGAACTCATAGAGTGGATGCATGAGTATTGCGGAGCAATTTGCCCAGGCCGAGATGGTCACCACTGAAACCATGGCGAACGACGCCAATGCTGTGATCGAACGTATCCAGATGAAAGATTTGACGGAAGCCGAACTCGAGCAGCTTCCCTTCGGCGCGATTCAGTTGGATACCGCCGGACGCATCCTGCGCTACAACGGCTTCGAATCGAAGCTGTCGGGAATCCACAGGAACCGCGCGCTGGGCAAACATTTCTTTACCGAGCTTGCGCCTTGCACTAACGTGAAGGAATTTTACGGGCGCTTTCAGGAAGGTGTGGCCCGCAAGCGGATGCACGAAAAATTCCGCTACCACTTTTCGTTCAAGAAGAATCCCATCGACGTCACGATCACACTTTTTTACAGTGACCTTACCGACAGCATCTGGGTGTTTGCCCGGCCAGTTTAGTTAGCCCTAAAAGGCGAGAAGCAGGAGCCTAACTCTTGCGAGTCGAACTCCCGCTTTCGAAAGGTGGGATATATGAGGGCAACTGAAGCAACGATATCCCCGGCTGGTTTTCTTGCCCATCCCGCGAACTCTGTAGGCAGGCGACGGACATTCTGTAAGAAGTTCGCCGCGTACAGGTATGGCGGGGCCTGCCTCGGAAATACCGCAAAGTAGCCCAAACTCTACAGGTTTCACGGGATTGCCGGGTTCCCGTACCGGGGATATCTTCGTTCCAGTTTCGCCCTCAATTTCGCCCACCTCTCAAGCAGGGGACTTTGAATCATTAGGATTCAGGCTCCTGCTTCTCGCCTTTTAGGGACTTTTCGAGCAAAGATATGAAAAATCCATATCTGTCCGCCAGTCATCCAATTATCCAGTGGAAAGGCAGTCCTCCATTTGGAAAAGGGTGCGTTCTTGCTTCGTATAGGGATATTTCTGGTTTTTGTCGGACTGATGTATTCGGTCCAGCGCTTCTGGTTTGTCAACGCCTGGCGGCGCATTCAGGAAATCTCGAACTCCAACTGGCGTCACATTCTGCAAGGTGCCTGGTGGATTGCCTTCGCCATTCTGCTGATTTCTTTGCTGGATCCTTTTCTAGGACACTTGTTCCCCCGCCGTGGCCCCGGTAGCTGGATTATCGCCGCCTCGCGGGTGTGGCTGGTCGCCTCTTTGTTCGCTTTTTTGGCCTACGAATTGGTGGTGCTCTTTGGTTGGGGGTCATCGTTCATTGCGAGAGTGGTTTCTTCTCACCCCAAGCAGGTCGACGCTGGGCGGCGCGACTTCTTTCGCTACGCTGCCTATCTGGCTGGTGCGATCCCGCTGCTGGGCGCGACCTACGGCTTTGCCGCCGGACGTTTCCGCTATCAAGTGCGCAAGATCGATGTGCCTATTGCCAACCTCCCCGATGGCTTGGAGGGAATGAAGATCGTCCAGTTGAGCGATATTCATGCCGGTGACTTCATGCCACGCGACGAAGTGCAGCGGGCCGTTACCATGGCCAACGAATTGGGCGCTGACCTGGCCGTCGTCACCGGTGACTTCATCAGCAACGAATACGATCCGTTGGAAGTGTGTATTCAGGAGCTAAGCAAGCTGCGCGCCCCGCTTGGTGTCTGGGGATGCAACGGCAATCACGAAATCTATGCCGGCGCGGAAGCTGCCGCGCAAAAGCTGTTTCATCAGAACGGCATGCGCCTGCTGCGCCAGGAAAACGTCGAACTCAGCAAGGACGGAGCGAAGTTCAACCTGATCGGCGTCGACTATCAACGCGACCACATGACCCGCGGCCCGAAGGGCCCGATGCTGCAAGGTATGGAGCCGCTGATCCGGCACGATGTTCCGAACATATTGATGTCGCACAATCCCAACTCGTTTCGTCGAGCGGCGGAGATGGGTGTCGAGCTGAGCCTCGCTGGCCACACTCACGGCGGACAGGTAAAGGTCGAAATCGTCGACCACAGCATCAGCCCGGCGCGCCTGATCACCGACTTCGTCGCCGGACTCTACCACCTGCCGACACCGAACGGCGGCCGCTCGTTTCTCTATGTCAATCGAGGTCTGGGCACATTCGGCATGCCGGTCAGGCTGGGGGTTCCGCCGGAGATAACGCTGTTGACGCTAAGGAAGATCTAAAAATTGTGGGGATCGAGAACCACTTGGCCGCCGACAAAACTCCCCAATAGATTCTGAAAGGACGTTCCAGCGAGATCCGGTCTACCACCCGAACGGATAGAGTGACAATCTCTCCGGATAGATGGTTTGCCTGAAAAGGCTTCGAGCGATCGGCAGTCTTATTTCGGAATCAACTACTTGCTTGTGGTCGGTTGTTGATTCAATTTGGGAATTCCAGTTGCAACGTATTTAACGGCGTGAGTTTCCGGGGACCTTGTCAGTACGCCAATGGGCCAATAGGTAACTCCATTTCTCCATCCCAGCCTTCAGTAAATCGAGAAGACCGGAATTCTGTTTCTGGCGTTGCCTGAGTTGCGGGAATTACCTTCCCGGAGACAGAAAGGCAACATGTCCTCTCAAAAAGATCCCATTCCTCTCCGCGGAAGTGTCCGGGCTCCTCCCGCTCTCGAAGAACCCTGACCACCGTAAAGGTAGAGGGCTTCCAGACGTTGCAGGAGATGCCGATCCTGAAACCGGGTATCAAGTGATCGTCGACGGAGTTGAACAAGTGATCGGCGGAACCAGTGCTGTAGCTCCCCTGTGGGCTGGACTGATAGCCCGGCTAAATCAAGAACTCGGCACTAACGTGGGCTATCTAAACCCACTGCTGTACGCGCGCCTTGCGCCGAGCCTGCACGACATTACGAAAGGGGACAATGGAGTCTACGTTTCGACAAACGGATGGGATCCTTGCACCGGGTGGGGCAGCCCTAACGGCAACAAGATCCTCTCGTCCCTGGGGGCCAAAGCAAAAGCGAAGAGCCAAAACGTAGCTTAAGGAACACAGCTAATCGCTGCAGAAAATTCTGGGCGCGCTCCGATGCGCCCTTTTTTAATTGCTGGGGAAACTGGTAGCGACATGGTTATCAGTTCGGTTCACTCAATCGCGTTGGATTTCCGCGCAGCCCCACCCACAAGCCTTTTCCCGCCGCCGGACGCTGTTCCGAAATCGTAACGTTCCGTTCGTGGTGAGGATTTCCACTCTAGTTCCCGTCAACAATACGAACCGAGGGGGGCCTCGCCACGCTGCAACAATTGTTGATTGTTGAACGATGTCGGACTATATCGACTCGTTAGTCACTTTCTGAGCTGCCTAAGCGCGCATCTCCGCACTTATGAAGCAGTGGTGTATCTGCGGCCAGACGACCACTCACATTTTTAGGAGGTCAACCGGTTTTTGCCCGAGGGGGAACAAGTGCATAGAATCCTGGTCGTCGATGACGATGACAGCATGCGTAACATCCTGCGCATGCGGCTGGCCGACGAATTTGAAGTGATTGATACGGGAGACCCGGCGCAGGCGCTGGGTCTGGCGCTCGAACATAAGCCGGACGCAGTCCTGCTTGACTTGGTCATGCCCAAAGTTTCCGGATTCGAACTTTGCCAGAGCTTGCGATCTCTGAGCTACACCTCGCGTATCCCCGTGTTCGTGATCACCGGACGCGCCGTGGCCGAAACCCGGGAGCACTGTGCCAACCTGGGGGCGACCGCATTCTTCGAAAAGCCCCTGAATTTTGTGGAACTGAAGCGCCGCCTCGGCGAAGAACTTCACATCAACCGTCCCGAACGTCGGGCGCACGTGCGCGTGAGGATGCGCCTGATCCTGAAAATTCGCGGCGACGACGCGGTAGGCAATCGCTTCGAAGAACTGACAGCCACAGAAAACGTCAGCGCCGGTGGCTTCTTGTGCAACTCGACGACTACGCTTGCCAAGGGATCGAACGTTGATGTCTATCTTTGCGGGGAGGCCGAACGATTTGTTGGGCGGGCGCGCATGGTGCGCAAGGAAAACAGCATCACCGCGTGGCAGCGTTATGCATTTCAGTTTGAAGAGAAGAATAGCGAGTGGGTGCTGCAGTAGAGATCGCCTCGAAAGGCTTTACCACAGAGGACACAGAGTTTCACAGAGGAGTTTCACCGAAGATCGCTGAGGCTTCTTCAGGTGCAGATTTTCTGAATGAAGCCTGTGGTGGTTTTGATTGCTATATCCCCGAAGTTCCCGTCTGAAACGAATCGGTACATGCACGGCGGAGCGAATTGGTGAACGGCTTCTAACCCAAGCCCAGCGCGGCAAATGCCAAGCTGCGGAGCATGAGACATGCAGTTATCTGCCTGATGCTGGGAGCCTGTTGCTTCGCCGAAAACCTGCCTGACGCGCCCAGCAGCGCATACATAGAACAGGGGGCTTCGATGCCCGTGCCGACGGTCCACTGGTCGATCGCTAACCCCGTCTGGACCAAAAAATTCATCTTCGCCCATAGCCTGATGCTGGCTTCAGGTGTGTATGACGCGGAAATCACTCACCAGGGGCTGGCACATCACCGTTGCGTGGAGAAGAATTTCGGGGACCCCTATCCGTCACGCGGGAAGATTTACCGCGACGCGATGCTGCCGATAGCCGCGGCAACTGCCGCCGATTGGTTCATGGCGAAGATCGGAATTCCGGTGGTGCCCTATACGGTCATGCCGGGAGAGATTTCGGTCATGCATTTTCGTTCGGGAAGCAGGTGGTTTACGCACGATTGCTGGTAGGAGTCAACTTTCCTTCCCAAAAACAAAGGCGGCCCTCTCAGGCCGCCTCTCTAAATGACTCACTGTCGAGTTCTACGCCGGAGCGGGTCGTTCCCCGCCTTTTGCCAGGCCCGGTCTTCCCGGCTCTGGCTTCAGGACTTGCTGGACTCCGTCATCCGGTTTCGACGGCGGCGTGATCTTCGGAAGTTCCTTGCCTTCGATGATCATGCGGATTTCGTTGCCGTCGAGGACTTCGCGTTCGCGGAGCGCCAGTGCGATCCGGATCAAAGCGTCGTTGTTTTCCGCCAGGATATTCTTCGCGCTGTCGTAGCCCTTCTGCACCAGACGACGGACTTCGTCGTCGATCTTGATGGCCGTTGCCTCGCTGTAGTCGCGATGCTGGGATATTTCGCGTCCCAGGAATATCTGCTCTTCTTTCTTGCCGAAGGTCAGAGGTCCGAGGTCGCTCATACCGAATTCGCAGACCATCTTGCGGGCCAGTTCAGTGGCGCGTTCGATGTCGTTTCCGGCTCCCGTGCTCATCTGGTTCAGGAACATCTCTTCCGCGATGCGGCCGCCCATCATGATGGCGATGGTGGTTTCGAGATAGTCCTTGGTGTAATTGTGTTTGTCGTCGATGGGCAACTGCATGGTCACGCCCAACGCCATTCCACGAGGAATGATAGTGACCTTGTGCAGAGGATCGGAGTGCGGCAGCTTTACCGCGACCAGCGCGTGACCGGCTTCGTGATACGCCGTCACCTTCTTTTCGTCGTCGGAGAGCAACAGCGACTTGCGCTCTACGCCCATCAGTACTTTGTCCTTGGCCAGCTCGAAGTCGAACATCAGCACGGCTTTGCGATTCTGCCGCGCCGCCGCCAATGCCGCTTCGTTGACCATGTTGGCCAGGTCGGCGCCGGAGAATCCCGGTGTGCCGCGGGCCAGAACGGTGAGGTCGACGTCGTCAGAAAGTGGAATCTTACGGGTGTGTACCCGGAGAATCTCTTCGCGTCCGCGAACATCGGGACGGCTCACGACCACGCGGCGGTCGAAACGGCCGGGACGGAGCAGCGCGGGGTCGAGTACGTCAGGACGGTTGGTGGCAGCCATCAGGATGACGCCATCGTTCGATTCAAATCCGTCCATTTCGACCAGCAGTTGGTTCAAGGTCTGTTCGCGCTCGTCGTGTCCGCCGCCCAGGCCTGCACCGCGGTGGCGACCGACTGCGTCGATTTCGTCGATGAAGATGATGCAAGGGGCGTTCTTCTTGCCCTGCTCGAACAGATCGCGGACGCGGCTTGCGCCGACGCCGACGAACATTTCCACGAAGTCAGATCCCGAGATGGAGAAGAACGGGACGTTAGCTTCGCCAGCAACCGCGCGGGCCAGCAGGGTTTTGCCGGTTCCCGGAGGTCCAACCAGTAGCACACCTTTGGGGATGCGTCCGCCCAGCTTCTGGAATTTCTGCGCTTCTCGCAGGAACTCGATGATCTCTTTCAGTTCTTCCTTGGCTTCGTCCACGCCAGCCACGTCTTTAAAAGTGACTTTCTTCTGCTGCATGGAGAGCAGGCGCGCCCGGCTCTTACCGAACGACAAAGCTTTGTTTCCGCCGGTCTGCATCTGGCGGATCATGAAGAACCACAATGCTGCCAGCAGTATCAGGGGAGCCCACGTGCCCAGAAGCTGCAAAGGCCAACTGCCACTGCTGACGTCGCGAATGGTGATGTTCACATTCTTGTCGCGCAGCGTCTTGATCATGTCGGGGTAGTTGAGCGGCACGGTGAGGTGGAAGGCGCTGTCGTTGGAGTACTTGCCGCGCACTTCTTGTCCGTTGATGGTGACTTCGCGAACGTTGTTGTGGTCAACATCGTTCAGGAACTCGGACAAGTTGACTTCTTTTTCCTTCTGGCCGTTGCTGCCCACGCGGACAACTTGCCAGAGAAGAAAGGCCGATATCACAATCACCAGCCAGAAAATGACCGTTTTAACTGTTGAATTCACCCAGAAACTCCTGATCGCCACAGACCGAAGAAAGGTGGGGGCAACCTTTTATTTAGATGCCGGTGAAGGCAAAACGTCTCACGAATGCCGAACTCGAGCGTGCGCCGGTCGGACGAAACGAAGGCACGAACCCGCTTAGAGGACGCCCTGAAATACTACCGCTCGTTATTCTACTCGCTTCCCGGCGATTTCTGAGGCAAAAATAGGAGCCCCATCGAATCACGTAAGTTACGCCAGCCCGGTGACTTGGGACCTACAGTGGGCGCTCGCGAATCACTACGGCGGGAAAATCGTCTCTAGCAGCTGGCGAAGGAAAGCCACGCACCCAAAGGACGTGGGTTTCCCAAGCCACAACGGGCCACAAATGACGCTCCCGGCGGGTGATCTTCTTCTCCTGCAATAACTCTTTGACCTTTTTCGTGCCTTTCGAGTGGGCTGGCCAGAAGCGGTCGCCTGCGCGCCAGTTCCTTACGGTGAGCGTTCCCGCTTCTGAGTTAGACACCGGAGTGGCTTCGAAAAGGGAGTTTAGCTCGGGGACCTGCACGCTGCCCGGAACGGGTAGCGGGTATTCGTAATCCGCCGGATTGGTGGTTCGCTGCTGGAAAATGAGCTCGTCTTGATTGCTTGAAGCGAGCCAGTCCTGAGGAAGCTCCGTTGAGCGCGCGCGACCGTTCGCTACTTCCAGGATCTTCGCGACGTGCTTTTGTTCGAGGGCGAGAGGTTCGGCTACCTGGCGGATGACCCGCCGTTGCAGGGCCAAGGGTAAGCCGAGTAGGCGGCTAATGGTTAGCGAGTGGTCTTTCTTAGAGACCTGCGGCAGAACCCGGGCTACTTCCTGCTTCCAGTAGTCTTCTTCGTCGCGGGACAAGTCGGCGGTTTCCGCAAGTGCTTCGCGGAGGCTGGGATTTAGTTCGCGTTCGAGGAGCGGCAGGATGGTATGGCGCACGCGATTGCGAGTGTGGCGTTGGTCATTGTTGCTCTCGTCCTCGCGCCATGATTGATTGACCAATTGAAGATAGGCCTCGAGTTGGGAGCGCCTGGTTTGCAACAGCGGGCGGATGATGTCGCCATTCGTGGAGTGGATCTGCGGGTAGATTCCGGCGAGACCGCGAGTGCCTGAGCCGCGCGCCAGCCGGAGGATCACGGTTTCGGCTTGGTCGTCCAGGGTGTGGGCGGTGGCGACGCGGTCCAGCTTCTTTTCTTTTAAGAGTTCGCGGAAGAACTTGTAGCGTAGTTCGCGGGCCGCGGCTTCGAGGCTCTGGTGGCTTGCTTGCGAGTGCCGCTTTACGTCCGCGCTTTGGCAGTGGAACTCCAGGTCGTGCTGTTGGGCCAGATCGGCAACGAACTGTTCGTCCGACTCTGAGTCCAGGCCTCGCAATTGGTGGTTGAAGTGGACTACGGAGAGGACGATTCCCAGGTCGGTTTTGAGTTCCAGCGCTAAAAGAAGGAGAGCCACCGAGTCCAAGCCGCCCGAGACCGCGATGGCGGTGCGGTGACCTGGCTTCAGTAGTTCGTGCTCACCGATGAAGTTTGCTACCTGGGCGGCCAGCTCCACGGGTTCATGGTACTCGTCGGGAAAAGCTTTCACCACAGAGGCCACCGAGTTTCACAGGGGGATTCATCGCTGCTTTGGCAGCCGTGGATTTCCGCTGTTCTCTGTGACCTCCGTGGTTATGCCTTTGCCCTTACTACGGCTTCGCCAGGCCCACGAACTTTACCTCCGTTAGTTTGCTGAGCGCTTCAAGCTGGGCGACCGGTATTGCACCCGTCAGGAATTTCTCGCCTTTGCCGGTTTGCTGTTCGAAACCCAGGGCTTTGAGTTGAGCCAGAGCTTCGGGAGTGTTATGGGATAGCCAGATTTGGATTTTCACCTTGCCGTCCCGGACGGATTTACAGTTGGCGGGATTTTTCTTCCAACAGTTCCACACTTCCACCAGCGCGGGATGGAACTTGGAGTCCATGGCTTTCTTGTCCCGCTTTGCGGCGGAAGCTTTTTCATCTTTTTCTTTGGCAAGCTCCGTCCTTTGAGGCGCGGGCACGGGCGGGGCATTCACGGCGCGGCTCGCCATAACGGTTCCCGTGCTTCCTGCAAATCCGCTGCCAACCGATAGAGAGCTCATGACGCTGACGGTCTGATTGGCCGCCATTGCCATCCGCGCCTGGTCTCCGAATACTCCTTCATAGCTGACGCCTTCCGGCATTTCGACGGGGACTTGCACGGTGCGCGGTTTTCCGTCGTCGGTGACGACTTGCTCTTCGACGGCAACGAAGGACGTGTATTGCGTCATCAGGCGATAGTCGAGTCCAAGTTCGGTGACTGAGGCCTGGAGGTCGGCGCGCGGGTGTCCCAACTGTGCGCCTTCCCAATCCAGCGACATGAGGTCGTCGATCTTCTGTCGCGCCCACAGCGTAGGCAGGATGGTTGCCTTCTGCTGGTTGCCAGAGAAAGTCACGGGAATATCGCGAGTAAAGTCTTCTCCGTTGCGCTTACCCTTCAGATGGATGGTCCCGGTGATCGGAGCGCCGTAGCGGCCGGTGATGACCAGCGGCTTGCCGGTGAACAGGTCAGGCAGGCGTTGGGGAAAGATATCTTTCACCGGCAGGCCGCGCCAGTCGATGGAAATATCGGTAAGCAGCGGAGAACGCAGCTTCTGGTAGAGCCGGTCGGCGGCTTTGTCGGCCTTGTCGTTCAGGCTGACGAACTCGACGTCGCCACGCCCGGCCTTGGCCATTCCGCTCAAGAGAAAGCGGTTCACCGAATTGCCGATGCCGAAGGAAAACACGCGCGCGTTGGGATGCTTCTGTACTTCGCCGATGATTTGCATGTCGTTGCCGACGTACCCATCGGTGATGAAGCAGACGACGCGAATGTGGTCCTGTGCGTCCGAGGGATCGAGCGCGGCGCGGATGGCCTTCATCATTTCGGTGCCGCCGCTGCCGTTGCGGCTCTGCATGAATTCTTTGGCGATGCGGATATTTTCCGCGGTAGGCAAGACAGGCTCGGGAAAGAGAATGTGTTCGTCGCCGGAGAAAGTGATCAGGTTGAAAGTGTCTCCGGGATAGAGCTCGTCGAGAGCGCGGTCCATCAACTGCTTTGCCTTGTCCAACGGGAAGCCATGCATGGAGCCCGAGGTGTCGACCACGAAGACCAACTCTTTAGGAGTGATCTCTGACTGCGCGACTTGCGCGGGCGGTTGCAGAATCAGCGTGAAATATCCGCCGGAGGATTTCGTGTTACCCGGCATCCATTGCGAGAGTACGGCGTCGCTGATCTGTTTTCCGGCGACTTGATATCGCAGCACAAAATCTTTGTTGGGGATGGCGGCTTCGTTACGAAGGCGGACCGTTGCTATGTTTCCAGCAGTGCGGTCGACGTCGATCTCGTGTGATTTCGAGTGCAGTTTCTGGATGGGGACGCCGGCGTCGATGGCGAGTTCGATGGAGATATCGTGACCGGCGCGCATGCCCGGCTCAACCACTGGCGGCGTGATGCGGGAAGCGTCGGGAACTTTTGTGGTGTCGGGAGACCATCCGCCCGCCTGTTTGCCGGTGGCCTCACCCGGAATGTAGCGCGGGCCAACCACCATGGGGAAGACGAACTCGTAGGATCCAGACTCGTATTGCAGTACCTGCAAGTAGCTGATGGTCACCGTGACCTGCTCGCCCGGCATGATGTTAGCGACGGCCTGGCTGAAGATATTCGGGCGCTCCTGGTCGAGCAGAGCAGCGACGTGCCCGGTGTTCTTGGCGTGTTCGTAAATCTCGCGCGCTTCTTCCTTCTTCTTGATCACACCTTTGACGGTGCGCTCGCCGATGCGAATAGTCATGTCGTCGACGGCGGAGTCTTCGGGCAACGGGAAGGTATAGATGGCCTCGATCTTGTCGGGGGCGGTGTTCTTGAAGATTTGGGTGACGGTGACGCGCGCGACGAATCCGTCGATGGCGCCGCGCACCGCGGTGTGTTTCAACGGGCATTCGCCGGTGGGGCCATCTTTGCCCATCATGGTGAGTGAGCCGCTAGAGGGGGTGGAAGTTCCGGCTTCGGCGCGTTCGGGTACGACGGTTTTCCAGGTGAAGATGGCGAAAAGCAGCGCGGGGATAGTGAACCAGAAGGGACGATGGAAGCTAGTTTGCATAGTGGGTTCTCCGTGGAAGCTCGACAGGCAACTTCCGTTTACGTGCATTGAGAGAACGTGCGTTTGGCGGGGGCTTGCAGGGAATTTTGTGGGCCATTCCTGCGGGTGCCGGTCCCGAAATGGCTGTGGCAAAGGGCTTAAGCACAGAAGTCACAGAGAGCAGTTGTGGTGTCCGCCGAGACGTTGCGGAGCAACGTCTCTACAGGCGTGGTTTATGCTTCGGCTAGAGATATCTCTTGGCCCATCAATTTGATGTGTTGGTGCTGGGCGCGGGGGCGGCGGGGCTGATGTGCGCCATCGAGGCCGGCAAGCGCGGACGACGCGTTGCCGTGTTCGAACACGCTGACGGTCCGGGCAAAAAGATCCTGATCTCCGGCGGCGGGCGCTGCAACTTTACCCACACCGACTGCCAGCCGGAAAACTTCATTTCGGCGAATCCGCATTTCGCCAAGTCGGCGCTGGCGCGCTATACACCTGCTGATTTCGTCGCGCTGGTGGAGAAATACAAAATTCCTTATCACGAAAAGACGCGCGGGCAGTTGTTTTGCGATGATTCCGCGCGCGACATTCTGAAAATGCTGGAACGCGAGTGTGAGGCAGCGGGAGTGAAGATTTTCTTGCAGGCGCGCATTCGCGAGGTGAGCAAGGTCAGTGAGTTTGTAGTGCACGTCACGCAGCGCGGCGAAGAGCAGGAGTTTCGGGCCGCGGCTTTGGTGGTTGCTACGGGCGGGTTGTCGATTCCGAAGATGGGCGCGACTTCTGTTGGGTTTGACCTGGCGCGGCAGTTTGGGTTGAAGATTCGCGAGCCGCGTCCGGCGTTGGTGCCGCTGCTTTTTAATACAGATGATTTGCGCGGCTACGGTGCGCTGGCCGGGGTTTCAACCTCGGTAAGAGCATCGGCCAACGGCGAAGAATTCAGCGACAAGATGTTATTCACGCATCGCGGACTTAGCGGTCCCGCGATTCTGCAAATTTCTTCGTATTGGGAGAGTGGTGCAGTATCCGTAGATCTTGCGCCGGGATCGCGTCCCACAGAAATATTCAACGAGGCAAAGGTTCCGCGCACTCTAGCTTCCGTGAAATCGGCGCTGCATGAATTTCTTCCGGCGCGATTGGCGGACCGCTGGCTTACGCTTCATCCGCTTTCTTCGTGGACCAACGTCGCGCTGGCTGAATGGGAACGGCAAATCCATTCGTGGGATCTTGTTCCCTCCGGCACGGAGGGCTATGCCAAGGCGGAAGTGACCGCGGGCGGAGTGGATACCGATGAGCTTTCTGCCAAGAGTATGGAGAGTACGAAAGTGTCGGGGCTATTTTTTATCGGCGAAGTAGTCGACGTGACCGGGCAGTTGGGCGGATTTAATTTTCAATGGGCGTGGTCATCGGGAGCCGCGGCGGGGCGGGCGGTGTAGAGACGTTGCTTCGCAACGTCTTCCGCCACGGACGGCGGGGATACAAAGAGACGTAGCCGAGCTACGTCTCTACACGGCTTTCATTTGGGTCTAGTTCTATATTGGGAACAACTCTCCGCATCATTTCCGAATCTTTTG
>DATBAT010000486.1:0-1903 GCA_036271375.1 Terriglobales bacterium | reverse complement strand
GGCAGTGGTGGCTTAACAACACCACAGTTACGTTGGGCATGCAGAACGTGCTGGATGAAGATCCACCATTCGTGGCTGGCAGCTTCGAGAACGGCTACGACGAATCACTTGCCACGATTAAGGGCCGGTTCTGGTACGTCGGAGTGAAGAAGCGATTCTAAACTGTAAGGTAGGTTTCACAGCGGCCGGGCTCTGAAAGGGGCCCGGCCGTTTTGCTTTCCACGTTGGCACCATGTGCAGCGGCGTCGAGACATCGTCAAAATTCCTTTCTTAGCCAAGCTTCGCCGTTATGATTTTGAATTTCGTGCCTCTCAAATCATCTCAGTATTGATTTTCGCTGCGCTTTGAGAGAGACTTGGCTCCGCTAAGAAAAAGGCATGCAGTTCGTCCCGGGGATTTCATCTGTGCAAACGATGCCGGCTGCACCGGCGCCGACAGCGGCCGGCCGCAAGCCTGGCTTGTGGATTCTTGACAGTTGGCGGGACTTGGTTCTTTACGTCTGCACACCGTTGTTGCTGGTGCCGATGTTTGTCGCGGCACAGGGCGTCTGGGCCGCGGAGGATATTTATCTCTTCGTCGCCGCCTTTGGCGCGATGGGACATCACTTGCCGGGAATGATTCGAGCGTATGGCGACCGTGCGCTTTTTCAGCGTTTTCGATGGCGTTTCATTTGCGCGCCGATTTTTTTGGTCGTTGTCTGCGCGGCTTTTTCCCTGTGGGACCTGAAGGGGATTGTGCTCGTGGCATTTATCTGGGGCGTCTGGCACGGGATGATGCAAACATACGGGTTCTGCCGGATTTATGATGCGAAAGTCGGATCCTTTGCCGAGGTAACGCGTCGCCTCGATTTCGCCTTGTGCGGGATTTGGTTTGCAACAGCTGTTCTTCTTTCGCCGCAACGGATGACCGACACGCTGGAAACGTACTATTCCGCAGGCGGACCTTTTATTCCGCCAGCAGTTCTTCGATCGGGACAACAGGGTTTGCTTGCGCTGGCACTTCTAGTTTCAGCGCTGTTTCTGGCAAATTTTATTTGGATGTGGAGCAGCGGTAAGCGGCCGAGTCCAGTGAAACTGGTGCTGCTGGTCACGAGTATTTCGTTTTGGTGGTACTGCAATAACATCGTGGCGAGCGTTCTGGTTGGCATTGCGTTGTTCGAGGTATTTCATGATGTGCAGTACCTTTCGCTCGTCTGGATTTATAATCGGAAACGAGTCGAGAGCGACAGCTCTATCGGTGGGTTCATGCGCTTTGTGTTCCGGCGCAGTGGCGCGCTTGTGGGAGTGTACATAGGCCTGGTGCTCGCCTACGGTGGGCTGAGTTTGTCCAAATCGTATGTCGGCATCGACGCCGTCAAAAATATCCTTACCGGCGTCGTGACTGCATCGGCACTCCTCCATTTTTACTACGACGGATTCATTTGGAAAGTTCGCGAGAAGTCGACGCGGCAATCTTTGGGTATTACCGGTGGTACAGCAGACGTTGCGTTGGGTGGTTTTCTGCCCGGCTGGGCTTTGCACGGCGTAAGATGGGTCGCTATTTTTGTGATTCCTCTCGCCGGACTCTGGTATGCCGAAATACAAAGTGGCCGAGGCAAATTGGAACGTTTGGGCGCGATTGTTGCAGATCTTCCGACGAGCGTGCGGGCCCATGTTAACTACGCTACCGAGCTGCAGGAGGCCGGGCGAGCAGATGAAGCAGCGAAGGAATTCGCTGAGGCGATACGTTTAAATCCCGGCTCGGCGAAGACGCACGTCAACCTTGGATCACTCTTGACGACGAAGAGAGAGCTCGACCAGGCGGAAAGTCATTTTGAGCAAGCGTTACGCATCGACCCGAAGAACGCTGAATATCATTCCGGCTACGCCTACCTTTTGGACCAAATGGGTCGCAAGGATCAAGC
>DATBAT010000485.1:0-5446 GCA_036271375.1 Terriglobales bacterium | reverse complement strand
AACCCGGACGATTCCAACGTCTTCACCTACAACGACCTCAATCAGCTCGAAGAACTGGTAGTCACAAAACCTGCTCGCTTTGGCCAGCCGGCCGTATCCGAGACGATCACGTACACTTACGATCTCAACGGAAATCGATATACGCGTGACGATGGCACGAACGAGACGCAATACGCCTACGATTACGACAACCGCCTGTTGAGTGTCACCGCCCCCGATCAGCCGACGTATTCCTACACCTACGATTACCGTACTCGGCGCGTGGTCATCGCCGATGATCCGGGCGACGGAGGCACGATCGACTACACCGCTCTCTCCTTCAGTGGTGGCACCAGTGTCCAGGAATACCCGGAGCTTTCCACCAGCGAATCCCCGCCCAATGTCGAATACATCCGCGGTTCCGACCTCGGCGGCGGTATAGGAGGCATCCTCTACACCCTACGTGATGGTACCCCGAGCTTTACCCATTACAACGCTCGCGGTGACGTCGTCGCCAAGACTGATTCCAGCAACAACCTGACGTATCAGGCCACCTACGATGCCTTTGGCACACGCCCAGAGGAGGTCGGTTCCACCGATGATCGGCAAAAGGCCAATACAAAAGACGAAGATCCCACTGGGCTTCTCAACGAGGGCCACCGCTATCGCGACCTCGAAACAAATGAATTCCTGACAGGTGACCCGATCGGCTTCAATGATGGACCTAATCTTTACACTTACGTCCACCAAAACCCGTGGTCACATTTCGATCCTGAAGGTCTACTGCTCATTCGACCGAGCCACGAAGAACGCCAAGTTGCCCCACACGTCGTTGCGGAGACCAATCACATTTTGGGGAAAATTGCGAAGGGATTGTTTGTAACAGGACCCGTACATATGGCTCAGGGCCTCTGGTCATCGACCGTCTTTGGCCAAGCCCACCACGTGTATCAAGACGTACGAAACACCATAACTGATATCAAATCTCCCAAGGGCTATTTAGCGGCCGCAGAAGCAAGAGCATTACAAGAGCATGCCGCTTTCAGGGCGGAAATAAAGCGACTTGTAACGACACCGCAGGGAGCAGGCGAGGTCATGTTCAACCTCGTTACAATCGCTGCGGGTATGGCCGTTGCTGGAAGAGCGGGAACCGTCGGCGCAAGCGCGCGAGCTGCAGCGGCTCAGACCGAAGAAGTCATCATGACGGAAGGTCATGTTTGGAGGGGCGGAGGAGCGGGTCCGAAGGCCCTGATGCCACGAGCGAGAAAAGACACTACTGGCCTTTCAACCTTCGAAACACCTGAGCACGTTTGGGAGCATAGCCCCAACAGTGACGAAGCGCAACGAATCGCCATTGCTAAGCTAAAGGATCTTAAAGCCGTGAAGGATTCTCCGCCGGAGGGGCATGTCTCTCTTACACCGAAAGACGCAAGCAAACTGAAGGACTGGTTCGATAACCCAAACCACCCACTTGGCAAGGAAGTAAAAGAGGCTATTGTAGGTAAAATTAAGAGGCCGAAACCACCAGGCCCACCAAAAAACGAATGACGACTGAAGCAGATGATTACCCTCGTGGACAGAAGCGCACTTGGTATAACCAAGCCATTGCGCTAGCCGATGCCTCGCCTGAACAACTAATACCGGAAATAGCAAACCTGCTTCCTTGGCTAAAGGATGGCAACTGGCCCGGCGCTGGCATCGTCGGTGAGTTGTTGTGCAAACTTGGCCCGCCGGTCGTTCCTCATGTCAAGCGACTTCTAAGAGAAGACGATGACTCTCAATGGAAATACTGGCTAATCCTGACTTTTGCTTGCTCCTGGCCTCGATCTCTTGTCAATGAAATAAGTGAAGAGCTTATGTGCCTAGCCCGCGAGGTTGACGGTGAGGGCGTGGACCGTGTTGCTTTGAAGGCATTGCTGATAAACAATCTAATCGACGAACCGACTGCGACAAAATTGATCGATGAAAAGAAACTCAGCTATCCTTCGGAAGACATCGAAGAACTAAAAGAATTACTGGCAAGTATGGGGAAGTGAATGCAAAGAAATACGTTTTAAGAACTCGGAAATATCGCCTTCCATGCCGGCAAGCTCCCAATAAGCAATTTTAATGAGAATGGCGCAACTTAGATTCGGAGAGCAATTGTTATGCTTAGAGATGAGACTGAACTTGGCGTTCGGCCACGTGCGGACCTGAGATCGCTTTGCCCGGTGGACGGCATTTCTTTGAACTCTGAAAATCACTTTTTCGGGTCAGATGGCTCTCCGCTCCGATTAAAGAATCTTCACCCAGGCTGTTTCGCGTTTCTTCTCGGTTGCGGTCCTAGTGCTTGTACGATCGATTTGCAACTTCTCGGCCGCTGCTGGACGATGACGCTCAATAACGCGAACAGCACGTACCGGGGGCAGGCGAACGTCACCGTCGACGATCCCTGCCGTTTCAATCTGTCAATGTGGCTTGATCCGCTTATCCAAAAGTTTGTTCCGAAGGGACATTTCGGGAAACCACTTTGGGACAACCGGCGCATGGCAATGAAGGATGGTTGGTGTCAGCGCTGGGAACTCGCTCCGCTTACGGTTAGCGATTGCCCCAATGTCATTGGCTATGATCGCAATGACGAATTTAACGCCAGCCGCTGGCTTTTCGAGGATACAATCAATTGGGGTAATAGCAAGGAAAGGGGCGGTGGCCGGAGTGTTATGTTAGCCGGATTGCGCATTCTTTTCTTACTTGGCTTTCGACGCGTCTACCTCCTCGGAGTTGACTTCGAGATGAGTTCGCAAAAGCGTTACCATTTTCAAGAGTTGCGGAGCGGGCATGCGATTTGTAATAACCTTTCAACCTACGCGAAACTTCAGCGCTGGTTTGAAGAATTGCAGCCGCATTTTCTGCGCGAAGGATTCGTCGTTAAAAACTGCAATCCGGCCAGCAAACTCACCGCTTTTCCTTTCATCCAATATGAGGAGGCTGTGGCCGAAGCAACTGCCCACCTCGGTGACTATTCTAGGGAGCGTACGGTTGGGATGTATCAGAAAATGGAGGCAAAACTGAATCCCAAGGTGGAACAGGCCATCCAAAGCTCTGCTTGTAATGTGACCGAAGCCGCGGCCGATCGGCGGATTCTCGACCCGCTTTTAGTCGCCGTGGCGAAGGCCAAGTCGTTTACCGAACCGTTTTGGCATATCCGTATTGGAGCGATATTTCCAAGCATTCTGTTCGAACAGATTTTGGCAAATTTGCCCGCAGATCGGCACTATCAGGATGGAGGTGCCGTCCTGGCGAATGGCCAAGCAGTCCCGCGCGAGTTCTCGTTGGACGCCGAGAATATTCGGCGCCTCCCCGAAAAGCAGCGTGAGCTTTGGCGACGCGTCCGTCTTGCTTTCGCCTCACCGCATCTCGAAAAAGCCCTGCGTCGCCGGTTTGACCAGGGCCTAGCCAATCGCTTCGGTGCCAACCGGGGTCGCATCCGGTTGGTTCAACGTCAATTACTTTTGCGTAATACCCCGCACGGAGGCCTCATTGATTACCGGCCGGCAGTGATCGCGATCCAAATCAATTTGACGTCTGGTTCGTCATCGCGGAGCGGGGTTGCTTCTCCAGAATCCGCCGGACGACCGGCCCTAGGTCACCCCTCGGCGGCCCCTCATCCACCTACGAATACCGCCGTCGCAGGAGTGCCGGATGCCGTGCACTCGCGGCAGATGAGCCAGCTCTCGGGGAGCGCTCAGATTCGGGACGCGCTCGTCGTCACCTATGACATCCCAGCCTGAAAAAAAATTGGTTTGGTGTTTCGTTTCCAGCGTTTCTGGCTGCTGGAGCACCGTCTTTTTGCGATGAGGACGGTCTGCCTCAAAGCACCTGGTTTTCTTGGCGACGAAGTCGTTTTCACAGGGGTTATTCGTGACCTAAAACGCTCGGTCCCAAATCTCTCGATCACCGTTGCGACGGATAAGCCGGATCTTTGGGTTGGAAACCCACACGTCAACGCGATTCAACGCGGAAGAGAAACCATTGCGGGATCTGGTGAGGCATTTTTGCGTGATTTCTGTCCATCGTGGCGCAGAGCCGGCCAGAAACCGGTACACTTTTTGGAAGCCTATCTCCAGCCGGTCGCCGAAGCGTTCGGCGTGAAGGCTCAGGTTAGCGCCTTCAAAGGTGACATCTATCCGGATTCGTCGCCCAAGCTCCCCGAACTTCCGAAGCGATACTGGATCGTCGTGGCCGGTTGCAAATCGAATGTGCCCACGAAAGGCTGGGGGACTCAAAACTATCAAGAGGTCGTCGATGCCGTCCGCGGACGCATCCACTTCGTCCAGGTGGGCAGCCGGCCAGCTTGGTTTCCTCCTCTGAAGGGCGTCACTAACATCGTCGGTCGAACGAATCTCCGGGATCTCGTAAATTTGGTCCACGGCGCCGAGGGGGTGCTCTGCCCGATAACCTCGCTCATGCATCTCGCGGCGGCCACGCCAGTCGATACCCGTCGCAGCCAATTCGCCCTTCGCCCGTGCGTCGTTGTTGCAGGGGGGCGCGAGTCGCCCCATTACATTACGTACCCGGGCCACCGCGTCCTCCATAACGTCGGAACCCTCTCCTGCTGCCTCAAAGGCGGGTGCGGTTTTTCGCGCTTTTCCAGCGGGTCCGAACCCGGATGCCCTTACCCGGTGACAGTCGGCAAATCGACGATCCCCAAATGCATGTCGCTTATTAAGCCACTTCAAGTTGTCCAAGCAATTGAAAGCTATTACGCCGGAGAATTAATGTCCTTTCCGCCCTCGAACCTGAAAGCACGTTTGATCCTCAACGGTTTGGCCCACGCAGGCGCGGCCGCGTACCCTCGCGGTGCCGAGATCGGCGTTCGCCGGGGCGACACCTCAGCGGCGCTTTTGCGGGGACACGACAACCTCACATTGCTTATGGTCGACCCTTGGGTCCGGCAAGAGAGCGGCTATACCCTGGCAACCGACCCCAGGTTCTACGGTCGTCCGCAGGCGAATTTCGATCGCGAGTATGAACAAGCATTGGAAAACACAGCCTTCGCGTCAGATCGCCGGATCGTTCTCCGCGATTACTCCACTACTGCAGCCTCCACAGTCCCCAACCGAAGCCTCGATTTCGTCTTCATCGACGCCTGTCACTCTTACGAAGGATGCAAAGGCGACCTCGAAGCCTGGTATCCCAAACTCAAACCGCCTGGATTCATGTGCGGTCACGACTACTTACGGCCAAATTACCCCCGCGAGGGAGTCAAACGGGCGGTAGACGAATTTGCCACACGCCTTGGCTGCCCTATCACAATAGCTCCCGGAAACATGTGGCTCATTCATCCGAATGCCGGCAGGCCAGTGTTTGTGAATCCACCGGTCGCATTTCATCCATCCGCTGTCAAGGTCCCCGACACCAAGCTTAAATGTCCCTGTAAAAGGCGATCTTTGCCGAATGACAGTTCCAAAAACGGATGTACGAAATG
>DATBAT010000484.1:0-8809 GCA_036271375.1 Terriglobales bacterium | reverse complement strand
CTACCTCTGGTAGAGGCGAAGCAAAGAGTCATATCGGAAGCGGCAAAGGCCGGAGCAAGGCTGGAATCTGTAACTGAAATTTCCCCCGCGAACGCATAGTTTTGCACACTAGTGACCATGCGAAAAGCCTCGACAATACAGGCCATGTGCTCTATTTTTGATCACTCAGCATGCTCACTTTCGGCCAACATCTTTGGTGCGGAACCCATCAAAGTATTACGACGGTTACGGACTACATAAAACGATCATGAGCAACGAGAAACTCGGTCTTGTCATCCCGACTTTAAACGAAGCTGCAAACATCGGCTTGGTATTGGATCGCCTGCGCGCCCAGCTTGAACCTATGTCGCTCGACTACGAATTGATCGTGGCCGACGACGATAGTCAGGATGGAACCGGCGCGGTGGTGCAGAAGTATGCCGACCGCGACACCAGAATTAAACTCGCGACCCGCAAGGGTGAACGCGGATTAGCCGGTGCCGTCATCTTCGGATGGAAGCACACCGATGCGAACATTCTCGGTGTCATCGATGCCGATTTGCAGCATCCGCCTGAGTTGCTGCCGAAGTTGGTCGAAGCCGTCCTTCAGGGAAAAGATATGGCCGTCGCCAGCCGCTACGTAGAAGGCGACCGCACCGAAGGTTGGAATTTCTTGCGCCGCTGGGTTTCGCGCGCCGGCACGTGGGTCACACTTCCTTTGCAGCGCCGCGATATTCGAGTCCGTGATCCGCTGTCAGGATTCTTTGTGGTTCGCCGCGAGTGCATCGACGGCATCGAGCTTCAGCCGCAGGGTTTCAAACTCCTGCTGGAAATTCTAGTGCGCGGCAAGATGCGTTCTGTGACAGAAGTTCCCTATCAGTTCGGACTGCGTCACGGCGGCACCAGCAAGGCAAGCTTTCGCGTCGGGGTCGAATATCTGGCGCTTCTTGGCCGCCTGTCACGCCACGCCATAACCCGGACAGTCTCCTCGTGAAAATCTGCCTGGTCAGCGCCTTCCCGCCAAGCCGCGGAGGACTCAACGAATATGGCTTTCACGTGGCTCAAGCGCTGCGGAAATTCGCCAACGTTGAGCTGACCATCTTGTCAGATACTCTTCCCGAACCTCAGCCCGAAGTCGACGGATTCAACGTCATCCGCTGCTGGTCGTTCAACAAACTGTCGAACCCAGTGCAGTTGATGCGCGCCATCCGCAAAGAAAAGCCGGACGTGGTCTGGTTCAACCTGGGTTTTGCTTCCTTCGGAAGCCGCGCCATTCCTGCTTTTCTGGGCGTCATGGTGCCGATGCTCTCGCGGCTGCGTGGCTACTACACCCACGTCACGCTTCACCAGATCATGGACACTATGAATCTGGAAGATGCGCGAGTCCCCTATCCTCGCCTTTATCGTCTCGGCGGATGGGTCGCGACCCGCATGTTGTTGCTGGCGGATTCGATCTCTGTGCTGATCCCCGCGTACCGCCGCACACTGATCGAACGCTACGGCGGAAACAATGTACATTTTCGTCCGCACGGCATTCTCTTCGGACGCCCGGAGTTTCCGGATCTTTCGAGGCGCGGTAATCCCGAGCATCGGATTCTTGCGTTCGGAAAATGGGGAACTTACAAGCGCCTCGAGCCTTTGATGGACGCGTTCGAATCGTTCTCTAAGAACCATCCGACCGTGCGACTGGTAGTAGCCGGCGGCAACCATCCCGAAATGCCGGGTTATGTTGAGTCGATCGCCGAGCGCATGAAAGGAAACTCGCAGGTTGAGTTCCTTGGCTACGTGGCAGAAGACGACGTCGCCGAATTGTTCCGCAGCGCCAGCATTGTGGTAATGCCCTATTCGTCGTCAGCGGGATCCAGCGGCGTAGCTCACTTGGCATGCGAATACGGTGTCCCGATCGTCGCCGCCGACCTGCCGGAGTTCCGCGACATGGCCACAGCCGAAGGCCTGGCAATCTGCTTTTACGAACCCGGCAGCACGGAAAAGATGGCGGAGGCATTGTCGTCGATACTCGACCATCCGGAATGGCAGGAAGTTATGGCGGAGAGAAACTTCCTCGCTGCCCTCCGCATGACGATGCCGAAAGTGATTCGCCGCTATCTCAGACTGTTCGAACTGGACCAGAACTTCCAGGCGTTAGCGCCCGCGCTACGCGCACGCAGGCTGCCCCGCTGGCTCCCGTACCGCGCGCTCTGGACGTCAGTCCTAACCCGCAACGCCGCTCCAGTGCCCCAATACTGGCCCCAGGAATAAGCCCGTTAGGCAATCCCGCGTTCCAGCAGGCACGATCGCCTGTCCAGCGAGCAAATCTCGCATCGCTCTTCCAAAGACAATATTCAAGAAACGCATAAGCAGCCGCCCTTGCTGAATTCCGCTTATCCATGCAAGGTATAACTTCATGCTTCGTACCCTAGCCCACGACACCATAATCTTCGATTGGACCAAACTCATTCCCAAGTCGGCGCTGCGTTGCTTGCCGGCGATCGCGATTCCCCTGATCGTTGGCATCAGCACCGGCCATCCACGCTACGGGCTCATGGCGGCCGCCGGGGCTTTCACCGTTGGGTTCGGAACTTTCCAGGAACTCCGCGGCTCGCGCACAGCGCCTCTATGGGCTGCGGCAATCGGGATGTGCGTCTCCAGTTGGATCGGCAGTGTTGCCGGGCATTCCAATCTTTCCATCATCCTGATCAGCGCACTTTGGGGATTTCTCTATGGCACCGTCTGGAACCTGAGCCCCAGCATCGCGTGGACCGCCCTTCAATGCGTGATCTGGCTGGTGATCTCGACCGCCTATCCGCAGAACGGTTTGCAGGCGCTTGAACGCGGGACTTTCATGCTGCTCGGCGGACTTCTTCAGATTGCAATCATCTTGATCGTGCGCCGCGTGACCGGAAAAATGAATCCAGTCCTTGGCGGCAGTGGCACGCCGGAGGAATACGCCATCGTCTCCCATGCGCTGGGCGCGGACCATGGTATGAGGCTGCAAGCCTTCCGCGCAGCTATCGTTCTGGCGGTCTCTGCCGCAGCGTATCGCTATCTTGCATTGCCCAACGGCTATTGGATCCCGATGACCGCTGCAATTGTGATGCGACCGACTTTCGTGCAGACCTTTCAACGAGGTTTGGCCCGAATCCTGGGGACTTTGGCCGGCGCCGTCGTGGCGACCGTCATTGCTTCCCTGCTACGGCCTCAGCCCTGGATTCTGGTGACGCTGGTGCTATTTTTTGTGTGGGCTTGCTTCATGGTAATTTTCGTCAATTACGCGCTCTTTGCGATTTGCCTGACGGCGTATGTAGTCTTCGTGCTGGCGCTGGCGGGGTTGCCAGAAACCGGCCTGATTGCACAACGCACCATCAATACTCTGTTGGGAGGGGGTATCGCCTGGATCGTTCACACCGCGTTCGCGCCCCTGGAGCTTTTCCAGGAGCGGATGTCACTGAGCCGTTCCGCTCAATGAAACGCGGGCGGGCGTTGGAATCATCCGCAGTCCGACCGAACTAGGCGCAATTCCGCCGGTCGCCTGCGCGATCAGCCGCTTCACTTCTTCATAACTTTCTTCGACGTCGATTGGTTTGAGGTCTGCGCCCTGAAAGCGCATGACCGTCCACTTCTCGTTGCCCTCTCCAGCCAGTTGGTAGACGTATTTAATGTCGTCCACGTTGACCAGCAAAAGCCCCTGAAAGGCGTTGCGGGGGTGCACTTCGATAAATCCTGCCATGGCGAAACTCCTGTCAAACCGAAGGCAAAAATAGCATGACCCCAGATCGATCTCTCTATGGAATCAGGAGAAATCAAGAACTGGGGTCATACGGGCGATACTGTATTTTTACTTATTATCAATAACTTAGAGGCAAGAGTTAATCGTAATACTCCAGACCCAAATGCGTAATCAGCTCTTCTCCCGCCAAATGCCGCAGGGTGTTCTTCAGCTTCATCGACTGAATGAACAGGTCATGCTCGGGATACAGCCCCGGCAACGTCATTGGAGATTTGAAGTAGAAGCTCAGCCACTCCTGGATGCCGATGCCCTTCAACTCTGAACTGCGCTGAGCCAAGTCCAGGAACATGATCAGGTCCAGCACCAGCGGCGCGGCAAGAATCGAATCGCGGCACAAAAAGTCGACCTTAATCTGCATGGGATAGCCGAGCCATCCGAAGATATCGATGTTGTCCCAGCCTTCTTTGTTATCACCACGCGGCGGGTAGTAGTTGATTCTCACCTTGTGGGTGAACTTGCCGTAGAGTGCGGGATAAAGCTCCGGCTGCAAAATGTGCTCGAGTACGGAAAGCTTCGACTCTTCCTTGGTCTTGAAAGACTGCGGATCTTCCAGCACTTCGCCGTCGCGGTTGCCCAGAATGTTGGTAGAGAACCACCCATTCAGTCCCAAGAGGCGCGCTTTGAATCCCGGCGCGAGAATGGTCTTCATCAACGTCTGACCGGTTTTGAAATCCTTGCCGCAGATCGGCGCTTCATTCGCCCGCGACAGCTCGTGCATCACTGGCAAATCCACCGTCAGATTTGGTGCGCCATTAGCAAACGGCACGCCTTCCATCAGAGCAGCGTAAGCGTAGATCATGGACGGCGCGATGTCCTCGTCGTCTTTTTCGAGGGCCTTCTCGAACGATTTCAAATCCTGGTGTACGGCGGTGGGTTGCAGGAACACTTCGGTTGACCCGCACCAGATCATCACTAGCCGCGCCGCCCCCGAAGTCTTTTTAAATTGCCGGATGTCGGCGCGAAGCTGTTCCGCCAGATCGCGTTTGTTCTTGCCCTTTTTGACGTTCTTGCCATCGAGCATCTTCACGTAGTTGCGATCGAAGACTGCCTTGCGAGGCTTGATCGAACTGAGCAACGGCTTTACCTGCTTGAGCAGATCTTTCTCGAGCACGCCCGCATTCATCGCAGCGGTATACATGTCGTCTTCGAAAATGTCCCAGCCGGTGAAGACCAGATCTTTGAGCGAGGCCAGAGGGGTGAAATCCTTGATCAGCGGCGACCGGCCATCGGTGCGCTTTCCCAGGCGAATCGTGCCCATCTGCGTAAGCGAACCGATGGGGGCCGCGAGCCCTCTACGTACTGCTTCGACACCGGCGACGAAGGTGGTCGCCACCGCGCCCATACCGACAATCATGACGCCAAGTTTCCCTTTAGCCGGAGCGATACCGCTGCCTGAACTGCTGTTGACCTGAGTTTTTGCGTGCTTCTGCCGCGTCGCCATAGGTGGCTGCGTCCTTAGTTGGTATTTTTGATGAGTAACAACCGGCTATGTTCTCGTATTGCAAGGGGAATTGCAAACAACCGGGCGCGATAACGTTGTTTCCGAGAGCGAATGGCGAGTTCTGAACCTTGAATGGAAACGCCGATTACTTGTCCACGTCGACAGTCTTTAATGGCAGGTCCCAATGCGCATCGAGAATTTCAAATCGCCGCTGCTCTTCCTTTGCGTAAGTCTCCTGATCGGGATAGAGCTGCTTCTTCAACGACTCTTCATCGAAGGATTCATTGGCCACGGTCGCGTTCTTGAAGACGATGGTGACGCGATAATCCCAACGTCCGTCTTCGGTGGTGTGGTAGCGCGGCTGGTCGACCCATACTTTCGACATGCGTCCCAGTTCGACCTGCTTCTTGAGCAACGGGTAGTGGTTCTTTTTAAAGAGCTTGAGAAATTCTTCGGCGTGGCCCCATTTGGCTTTGTAGTAATACTCGACCACAAATGGCTGACCTGCCGGAGCCGATTGCGCCGGCAACACGCGAGAACTCGCGGCCAGCAAAACCAGAATGCTTAGAAAATATTTCATCGGAATTCCTCCGGCTATTGAGCAGTCTTGATGCGATTCTGCCAGTGGGAACGTACGAACCAGATGACGAACAGTACCCCGACCACGACGATCACTGCGTCGAAGCGATGGAAATACTTTCCCAACTCGCGCCAATTCTCTCCCAACTTCATGCCAAAGTACGCGAGAGCAAGGCACCACGGCCAAGATCCTAGGAACGTATAGACATGAAACCGAACCCGTGGCATGCGCGCGATCCCGGCAGGCAGGGCAATAAAAGTTCTGATCACGGGAAGCAGCCGTCCGATGAAAACCGCCAGATATCCCCAGCGCGCGAAGAAGCGGTCGGCCCAATCCAGCTCCCGCTTGCCCATCAGTATCCAGCTTCCGTAGCGCTCGACCAGAGGACGCCCGCCGTAGCAGCCAACCTCATATGCCACCAACGAGCCCAGATTGCAGCCCAGCGCTCCGGCCGTCGCCACCCACCACAAATTCATGGTGCCTTCGTAAACCAGATAGCCCGCGAACGGCATGATCAATTCGGAGGGCAGCGGAATGCACGCCGACTCAATCCCCATTAGAATGGCGATGCCGCCATAGCCCGTGGCCGCGATCACCGTTTTTATAAACACGAATACAACGGCGAGAATTCGCTCAGTCATAGTGGCGGAGAATTAAAAAGTCGTGGAGTCTTGCGTAAAGGTGTAACCCGGCAATGACAGCCCGTCGGCCGCCTGTGTGACTTTGACCTTCACCGTCGGCGCGTCCGGCGCATTTCTCTCGGCTGGGCGCAGGATCGCGTACTTCGTAAAGACCTCATTATAGACGCGGGTGACTAAGTAGTCCTGCTTGCTCTCGTCATTGCGCCAGACTTGCCCAAGCTGTATCGATTTAACGGCCAATGTTGGACCCCTCTTTAATTAGCTTAAAGCCTACCTAGATGGGGCTTTGCCGTCAATTAGTGTAACTGGTTCGCTCCTCGTGTCACGTAGAGGCTGGTGGCTCCACCTGCCCGAGCACCTTTCGTCACGGACATCATTTGTCACGGACGTTAACAGGTTACATGCGGTTTAGGGTGGGCAGGCGAGGACACCTGCCCCTACGTGACACGTGGAACCTTCTGCTAACATCGCTTTTCGGATACCCATAATGCCGCGCGGAATTACGCCTCGCCAACCCGCCAAGACTGGACGCCAACAAGGTGTTCGCCGTCCTCCAACGAAGTTGAAGCCCGTCCCGGCGACAAAGAGCGTCAAGCCAAAAGCCAAGCGATCCAATCCATTGGCGCCTGAGCGGGTAAAGGAAATCCTGAAGCGCCTCGACGAGAACTATGCCGACGTGGTCTGTGCTTTACACCACACCAGCGCCTGGGAATTGGTGGCCGCAACCATCCTCTCCGCGCAATGCACCGACGTTCGCGTCAACATGGTGACGCCGGAATTATTCAAGAAATATCCCAGCGTCCAGGCTTTTGCTGCCTTGGAGCCCGAGCAACTGGAAGACGACATCCGCACCACTGGATTTTTCCGCAACAAATCAAAATCAATAGTCGGCGCTGCGAGAAAAGTAGTGAACGACTTCGGTGGCCAGGTCCCCGACGAAATGGACAAGCTCCTCACCCTGCCCGGCGTCGCCCGCAAAACCGCGAATGTCGTGCTGGGAAGCTGGTTTCACAAGAACGAAGGCGTAGTCGTCGACACCCACGTAACCCGGCTATCGCATCGCCTGGAGTTGAGCAAAGAAATCCATCCGGAGAAGATCGAGCGCGACCTGATGAAAATCCTGCCGCGCGAGCGCTGGACGCTGTTTTCCCATCAGTTGATATGGCACGGGCGCAAAATCTGCGTGGCCCGTTCACCGAAATGTGTGGAATGTCCGCTGGAAAACATCTGCCACGCCGCGGACAAGACGTGGAGCACCGTAGAAATACACAAAGACGCGAAACCCTAGCTGGGTTTACGCACCACAATGTCGCTGTCGCGAATGAAAAATTGCGCTGCGCAGTGGCCTGAACCGCAAATCACCGGCAACAATCCTGAAACTTGTTTGCGCGTAATCAGACCGAGAGTTCCGCACGTAGGACAGGCAAGCACGGCCCAGTAGGGATCTTCTTTTTCCCCAACCTTGCCGGCATTTTCCAGCACGAAAATCGTGCCGGGAACCATCTGCTCCGGAATCCACTCGCTAAGCACATCCAGTTCTGCCACCATATTGCCTCCGCGCTCCGCCCGACTAGGAAACCCGTTTACGTTTGCGCAACGACGGTGCCGCTTCGTTGCTCTTCTTTCCCGCCCTGACCACTGCCCTGACCTGCCGCACCGTATCGCTGAGGCACACTGCTAACATCGGCTGCCGCGAGTTTTTCAGTATGTCCACAATCTGCCGCGCCGAAGTTTCGAGATACAGGTTCGATCCGTCGGTCAGCAGGTGATAATCCGACCCGCCGCGCACCGTTTCCGCCAGCCGCTTTTCGAACTCGACTTGCAGAAACTTGATCACCTTGCGCACCCGCTGCAGGGAAAATCCCCGGTCGCGCAACTGGCAGATCACCGCGATTTCAGTCAGGTCTTCCATCGTGTACATACGGCGATGTCCCTGCCGCGACGCACGTACGATCCGCCGCTCGTCCCACCACTGCAATTGCCGTGGAGTGATTCCGGTAAGCTCCACGACCTCGCGTGATGTGAAGTTGTCTTGCATTAGCGGCCAGAAATGTTTGGAACAAAAAGACCTGAAAATGTTTGAAACATTTTAGGCATGGCTGGCTGTGAATCCATGCATTAATCGTTACCAACTAGTGACTAGATGAGTTCGGGTAGGAGCCCTAAGAATGCTTACGTAGCGGCAGAGCCTGTCCTGAGCGAAGTCGAAGGATGTCCTCACCTGCCCTCCGGAGCGCAGCTCCGGTTGCTGTTTGCATTTGTAGTGAGCCTTAGGGCCGGGCAGGTGAGGACACCTGCCTCTACGTGAGCAGGTTCAAGCCGCCGCCCACGAAGTGGACGATCTCCAGGCGATCGCCGGAGTTCAATTGCGTGGCGGCCCA
>DATBAT010000483.1:0-14477 GCA_036271375.1 Terriglobales bacterium | reverse complement strand
TCTATCAGTACGACGTGGCGGGAGTTTCTTACGAGTGCTCGCAGGATGTGACCTATCTCCGGCCGCTGATCAATTTGCATTCCTGCCGGCTGGGGCTGCCGACTTCGGTGCGGTACGATCCGCTGAATCCGGGAAACTCGATTGTGATTTCGGAGCGCTGGATGGGGTTGCGGCAGTAAATCTAGTTCGTTCTTTTCGCGCGCGAAATCTTGTCGTCGATCGGCTTGCGGCCTGCGAATCCCTCATCGGTGCCGTGCCAATGGGTGATTCCGGTTTCGCCCAGCTTCCAGCAGAGCAGCACCGTGCGTCCTTCTACCTGGCAGGGGAAATCGAGCAGGCCCATGTCGAGATCTTTCACCTGCACTCCGGTGGCGTCGATTTCGCCAAGTGCGTCTTTAATGCGCTGAATGGCTTTTTCTCGTTCGGCTTTGCGGCGGGCCCAGTGAACTATATCCAGGTGCATGCCGCCGGCCAACAGGATGCGGTGCGACAGCTCCTGAAATTCTTCATCGACAGTCTCGATCAGCTTTTTGCCGTCGATGGCCGAGCGCAGCAGGGACTCAAGAATCGGCAACAGTGTTTGCGCTTCGCTTAAAGTGAAACTACGGTTCGCCATTGCTTCTATTCTAGCCCTTCTTTACTGAATCTCCAGCATGCGATCAAGGGCCACGCGAGCCCAATGCTTCACGTCATCTTTGACCTTGATCTGGTTGACGATGTTGCCGTCGACCAGGTTCTCCAGCGCCCAGCACAGGTGCTGCGGCGAGATGCGGAACATGGTGGTGCAAAGGCAGCCGGAATCGTCCAGCGTGATGACTTTCTTGCCTTCCGCCGCGAACTCTTTGCCCATGCGGTTGACCAAATGGATCTCCGTGCCCACCGCGAACATCGACCCCGCCGGCGCGTCTTTGATCATTTTGAGCAGGCCTTCGGTGGAGCCGATGCCATCGGCTTTCTGGCAAACTTCCCAGCGGCACTCGGGATGCACGATCACCTTTATCCCGGGATACTTCGCGCGAACGTTGTCCACATGCTCCGGCAGGAAGCGCTGATGCACCGAGCAGTGGCCCTTCCACAAAATCACTTTTGCGGCGCGCAAACGCTCCGCCGTCAATCCGCCGTTGATGAGATAAGGGTCCCAGACCACCATCTCGTTGAGCGGAATACCCATGCGGTAGCCGGTATTGCGGCCGAGGTGTTGGTCGGGAAGAAAGAGAAGTTTCGGAGTCTTGTCGAATCCCCATTTGAAAGCACTGGGAGCATTCGATGATGTGCAGACCACGCCGTTGCGTTCGCCGCAGAATGCTTTGATGGCGGCGGTCGAATTCATATACGTCACCGGCGTCACGCCGTTGCCTGCGTCGTCGGTGATGCCGGCTCGTACGAGGTGCTCCCAGCAATCTTCAACCTGGCCGATCTCGGCCATGTCGGCCATGGAGCAGCCGGCGTTAAGGTCCGGCAGGATCGTCGCCTGTCCGGGATGGCTAAGCACGTCGGCGCTTTCCGCCATGAAGTGCACCCCGCAAAAGATGATGTATTTGCCACCGGCGCGGGCAGCTTCTTGCGAGAGCTTGTAGGAGTCGCCGCGGAAATCGGCGAAGCGGATGACTTCGTCCCGTTGGTAGTGGTGCCCGAGGATCACAACATCGCGGCCCAATTCTTTTCTAGCGGCTGCGATACGCTCGTCCATGCTGGAATCCGGCAGGACGAGATAATTCTCCAAACCACAAACTGGTGCAGCAGTAGCCATAGTCTTGTCACGCTTTCAGCTCCAGACACGGGATGCCCTGACTGCGGCGTCCGCTCTGATCTGGAACGGGGATGTTGAAAGCCACCTCAGCGGCTCCAGCCGACTCGCTGCGCAATCTATCCGACTACGCCCAGCCTGCGGGGATGTTGAAGCCACTTACCGCTTTGTTCACTTACTTAGATGCCGGCACCGTCCGAAGAATTCACCATTTTTTAACGTTACGGAAGTGCCAGAATCGAGGCCATATTGTGCCTCAGGGACGTGGCAGATGGCAAGGGGTCGTTCGTCGCTGGCCAAAGCCCCATAACTTCCAAACATTGCCAGAGCCCCAACCGCTTGGAGGGGTTTGCGAACGACCGCCGACCAAGAGCCAACGACCGCTTACCTGCCGAATAACGGAAAGTGGCTCCCCGCGGCCATGAAGAACACGGCGGGGAATGAAAGATACAGGTTCATGCGGGCGGCCCGGAACGACTGGAGAGCCAGGGTGGCGGCATTTGCCGGCGGCGTGCCCGCGAGCGTGCCGTCGATGATTTTTCTATTGTTCTTGTAAATGATGCCGAGGACGTTCGCGCCCATCATCCATCCGATACCCCCGCCTATCCCGATGCACAGCACGTGGTTATCTCCCCCGCCCACTGGAATGAAGCGAAGAAATGCCCACGAGCAACCGACGACCACGATTACCGTGATCACCGTCAGTGCCCACGCATTGGGTACGCGACGGATCGCGACGAATAGGATGTGCCACCCAAGCACTGCCCAAATCAGCAGGAACAAGCCAATTGTCCCAAGAGGATTTTTGCCTTCCAGATGAGCGCTGGCGGCGACGTAGATTTGCCCCCAATACCAGAAGCCTAGAAATACAGTCACCAGCGCGCTCCAGCGGAACCACTCGAGCAGTGGCAAGGTCAGTTTTTGGAAGATGGTAGGCCGCATCTCAGGAGCCAACTGCTTCATGAAAGGAATGTTCACGAAGTTGAAATAGTAGATCAGGCCGACCCAGGTGATAGCCGCCAGAACGTGGGTCCAACGCAGAAGAATTCCCACGATTTCGGGGTTGGTGTGGCTGGGCATCATCCAACTGGCAAGCAATGGCGGCATGGACTGTCTCCGTTTGTCTGGCGAAAGGCTTCGGGTGGGCATTGTAAACCAAAGCTGCGGCTCGCCGAGACTGACTCAAATCGCGGCGGTTGAAACTTGCCGGGTAACCCCGTATCGTTACGGAGTTGGCTGCAAGGACGGTTTTCCTGTGGCCATTTTTGTGCAGTGGCAATCGGTCGTACAAGGAGATCGGCGATGGAAAATAAGCCGGCGCAAAATATTCAGGATTCGTTTCTGAACACTGCCCGCAAGGAACGCAGCAATATCACTATTTACCTGGTCAGCGGAGTCAAGCTGACCGGTCGCATACGTTCGTTCGATAAGTACTCTGTTGTATTGGACACGAATAATCAGGAGCAACTCATCTTTAAGCACGCGATCTCGACCATCGCCATGGGACGCAGCGCTCACACGCATACCGACCGCGCTACCCACACGTCGGCGACGCCGGTTGCTGAAGCCGCTGCCACCAGCGCTGCCAGCGAAGGCTGAGGACGGGACAAGGATTGCGCAGTTCAGGGTCCAGGCTGGTTGCGGAAGCGGAGAGCGCCCGTCGGGCCCTGAAAAGCACCACCGCCGGAACCCGCGCGGAGCGCGCTTTTCTAGTCGGCCTCGACTATCGCGTTAAGAAAAAGCCTACAAAGTCAATCAGCAGTGGAGCGCAAGCTGCGCGTGATGGCGCGGCCAGAAGTTCCCCGCCGCCCTCCAATATTCCGGAATTTACTGCTGAAGAATCTCTCGACGAACTGAAGACGTTGGCGACCAGCGCCGGTGCTCAAGTCGTCGGTGAATTTCTGCAGCACCGCGACCGTCCTGATGCCGCGACATTGATTGGAAGCGGAAAGCTAACCGAGGTCGCTGGCGCAGTTGCCTCAGCCAACGCTGATCTGGTGCTGTTCGATCACGATCTCACTGCCTCGCAGCAACGCAACATCGAGAAGATTGTCGAAGTGCGCGTGCTGGACCGCACCCAGTTGATACTCGACATCTTCGCCAAGCACGCACGCACCCGTGAAGGCCAACTGCAAGTGGAACTGGCGCAATTGGAATACATGCTGCCGCGCCTTGCCGGACGCGGTATCGAGATGTCGCAGCTGGGCGGCGGTATTGGCACACGAGGTCCTGGCGAAACCCAGCTAGAAACTGATCGTCGCAAGATTTACCGGCGCGTACGCCATGTTAAGCAACAACTGGAAAATGTCCGTCGCATCCGCTCGCAGCAGCGGCAGCGGCGCGAATCGGTTCCGGTGGCAACGGTAGCGCTGGTGGGCTACACCAACGCCGGGAAGTCGACGCTGTTCAACGCGCTTACCAATGCAAAGGTGCTGGAATCGTCGCGGATGTTCGCTACGTTGGATCCAACGCTCCGGTCGGTGGAGTTGCCATCGAAGCGCAGTGTGTTGCTCTCCGATACCGTGGGATTCATTCGCAACCTCCCGCATACTCTGGTGTCCGCATTCCGCGCCACACTGGAAGAGGTACAGCGGGCGACGCTGGTGCTGCAAGTTTCCGACGCCAACAGCCCGCTCTCCGCCGAGCAGGACGCGCAAGTCGATAAAGTCCTCAAAGAACTGGAAGCGGATGGCAAGCCCCGGCTTCACGTGAAAAACAAGATCGACTTGCTGCCGGCCGCGCAGCGCGACGCTTTGCGGAACAACGAGCGAACGGCATACGTCTCAGCCGCGAAGGGGATTGGCATCGACACTCTGCTGACGCGAATCGACGACTTGCTGCAAGAAGACCGCCCCAGCCGGGTGAGGCTGAAAATCCCGCAGACTGAAGGGAAACTCCTGGCGATGTTGGAGGCGAAGGCGGTGATTCTCTCGCGCAAGTACAAGGAAGGATCAGTGTTGCTGGAGGTGGACGCCCCAGAATCCGCTCTCAGAAGAGTCAAGGAGTTTGTGACAGCGGATTCCAGGTCGAAGCGCTAGGCGTTATCGCTTAGTCGTGGCAACAGCTCTTTTCTTGCGTCGCCTTTGACGGAGGCACATCATTCGCCGGATTCTGATCGAAGAACCCGCTTGGCTTTAGCAAAAAGCCAATATAGGCCGTCGGCATAACCGGATAGTCCTCTGGACGAGGCACGTGCGTGTGGCCGAAGGTATACCAGAAAACGACATCGGTGTCGGAGATGGGCCGATCAGCCTTAGTCCACTTTTCCAGGCCGTCGCCACCGGTGCTTTGATTGGGGAAGTCTCCCGCCGCGAATTTTTCATCGGCATTAAAGGGAGTGACCCATACGTGGTTATTCACGAACCCGGCACGTTTGCGCCACCAGGCATTCTTCGAGGCAAGCGGAAAAGATGTGTCGCCGGGAAAGAACTTATAAGCGACTGGATCGCCAACCGCATTCTTTACCGCCGGGTTGGTCACGCGCCAAGTGCGCATGGTTTCCGGATGCAGATTCGACAAGGCCTGCTTCTCAGACTTTAGATTTGTCGCCTTGGCTTGGAAAGCGTTCTCGAATGGGTTGGCCTCGCCTAGCTCATCCGCAACCATGTCCACCTGCTGGATGGTGTTGGCCGTTCCATCCAGATCGAAATCCAGCCTGACATTGAAAAAGTGTTGATGATTCGGCGCATAGAGCTGCGGCGCGATCATGGTGCCCCACTTGGGCTTCTCGCCTTCGCGCGCCGTGCCTAGAGATAGAATTCCCGTCAGCTTGATTTCGAACTGAATGTTCCCGTCCTGGTAGAAGTACCAGAAGAATCCGTACTCGTAATTTTCGACGGTGGAAATGGACGACACCACCAGACGCCGTGACCGGCGGACTTCTGGGGTATCGGGCAGGCGGCGGTCGGTATGCTTCCACAAAATCCCGAAATCTTCCTCGTGGATACAGATCGCGTTGGGAATCTTCAGCGCGCCGCCACGGCTGTCGCACATGTCGGCGTCGAGGTATTCGATGTGGCCGACGCAGTCGCATCCCAACTGAAGGCTGTTGGCGCACATCCCCATGCCGTATTCGCCAACGTCGAAGGCATTTTTGCGCGCCTGCGTAGCGGTCGGATCGCCGTAGGGAACCACCATTTCGGTTAGCGACCCGCGATACAAGATCGGACGCTTTTTGCCCTTGTCGGTGTAACGCAGATGATGGATGGTCAGGCCTTCGCGGGCATTGAAGCCGACGACGAAATCCCAGTTCTGCCAGCTCAGTTGGCGGCCATCCAGCTTGAAGCTGGGGCCGTCAGCCTGCGTTATTGCCAGCGGCTTGATATCCGTGCGCTGATTGGGCACGCGGCCCGCCGCATAGTTTCCTGGGAGCGGCGGAAGCGGCCAGGTACCGAACTCCTCCACCCGGATTACTTCCATCGAATTCAGATCGACTACCGGGCGAATCCCCTCGATGGGCCGGGCATAGCCGTTGTCGGTCGGATCACTGCGCAGAAAACACAATGGCCGCGCCAAGCGGCGTCCGGAATCTTCCTCCGACCCGTAGTTGCCAGCACTCCAGATGTCCACCATCACCAGCGACGAGTCGGTGATCCCGTGATGTTTCAGAATCGCCGCCTGAAATTCTTTGTTGTTCAACACCGCCTGCTCGCACTCAATCTGCTCGTCCACCGACATGGTGGGTTGCGAGCCTTTTGGCGCCGCGACTACTTTGCTGGCTCCGGTGGCTAGGTTCAGGTCAATGGTGTAGGCCTGATTGGCGGAATTATCGAAGCAGACGGCCGTCGCCTCGCGTTCAGGCTTTGGACCCGTGGGCCAGGCGTATACCGCCTCTTTCGGCGGCTCTTTCAGCATTACGCTGATCACTCGGGTCGTGGAATTGAACTCTGGTAGGGCTTTCAACAATTGGATCGACGCGTCGACTTCCGCGGCGGTCAATGGCTCAAGCGGATGCAAAGAGGATGGATAGTTTCCATTCTCAGAACGATCTTTTCCAGAGTGAACTGAAGAGAGGGTTTCCACAGCGGACAAGGTTTCCAGGGGATTCACGGGCCGATTCCTTTGCGGGAAATGACGACTGTCCGCACGGTAGCACGCGGCAGCCACCAGTGTGGTGCGGGAGTTTCGGTTGTAATGATTTGTTATTTAAATGGGCCGGCAACCAAGAAGCGGTGACAGTCCTTGGCTATCGGCCCATTCGACCCGGAATTGGGCCGGAGGTGATACTTTTATGGTAGACCCCTGAGATCAGATGTCAAGAATTGTTTGCTTTATTTTGTATGGTTGATAACAAAGTTTGGAATGCTCGTTTTTGGGGTGAAAAACGAGACAAAAAAGTGTTCAGGCTGCGTTGACACTCGCCCACTAGAGTGTTAATTTTGAACGTTTTATAACGCCTTCTTAAGTTCGGTTTCCAATTCAACACAATATGGACGAGACTCTAAAACAGCTAGGCGGATTACTGCTCGGGTCGATCCCGACGGTAATTTTTATGGTGCTGATTTACGCCGCTTATAGCGTGCTGGTGCATAAACCTCTCTCCAGGGTTCTGGCGGAGCGCCACGACCGGACGGAAGGCGCGGTCGCCAAGGCCAAGGCCGACGTGGCCGCCGCCGAAGCCCGCACTTCGGAATACGAGCAGCGGCTGCGCGAAGCGCGGACGGCCGTGTTTAAAGCTCAGGAAGCTAAGCGCCAGCAGGCGGCGCAAGTGAGGGATGCTGCTGTAGCAGAGGCGCGCAATGTCGCCCATGCCCGGGTGGAGAAAGAGCGGGCCGGGATCGTGGAGGAGCAGGACAGCTCGCAAGAAGCGTTACAGGCCCAGAGTCAGGCGCTGGCGGCGCAAATTGTGCAGACAGTGTTGCGTCCGGTCGCAGGGGGTGTGAGATGAGCGTGCGGAATATGTCAGGTTCCCGGGGCCGCTATCTGTTGGTGTTGCTTTTGCTCGCCATCACCTTAGCTCCACGAACGTTCGCGCAGAAAGCGCCGGTGCAGAGTGACGCCGCGCTCGTCCATCAATCCAAGGAAGCCGCGGGCGAAGACGAAACCGCCGAGTTCAGAAAATCTCCATCGGTCCAACTGGTGGCTCGGATGACCGGCCTAAGCCTCGAGAACGCTTATTGGCTCAGCATGGGGCTGAATTTCGCCATCATCGCGGGGCTGGTTATCTGGTTCTCCAAGAAAAGCCTGCCGGGATTGTTCCGCAGTCGCACAGAATCCATTCAGAAAGCAATGGCCGAAGCGAGGAAAGCCAGCGAGGAAGCCAAGCAGCGCCTCACGGATATCGAATCCCGGCTGAGCAAGCTGGATTCCGAAATCGCTGACATTGCGAAGCAGGCCGAACGCGATACCGCCGACGAAGAAGCTCGTATTAAAGCTGCGACGGAAGAAGATGTCCGTAAGGTGATTGAAGCCGCGGAGCAGGAAATTGTCGCAGCGGGAAAAGCTGCCCGCCGCGAACTGACGCGCTATGCAGCGGACCTGGCAGTATCGCTGGCGCAAACACAGATTCAGGTAAACGACTCCCAGGACGAAGCACTGCTGCGTGGTTTCGCCCGCCAGCTTAGCGGCCCCGGCTCGCGAGAGGACCACTAACCATGGCCTCCGTTACCAGCATCTACGTCCGCGCCTTCGCTGACGTGGTGTTTGACCGCAAGCTGAATGCCGGGCAGGTGTTGAACGAAGCTCAGACGCTGGTCGCTTTATTCGCGGGCAGCAAAGATCTTCGCGAGGTGTGGGAAGCGCCGTCGATTCCTTCAGCGCAGAAGGTGAAGCTGCTGGATGCGATCGCCTCTCGCGAAGGCATTTCCGGTGAAGTCCGCAACTTTATCGCCGTGCTCATCGACCACCAGCGCATTTCGTTCCTGGCGGCGATCGTAGAGCAGTTCGAACAAGAGCTAAACGAGCGCATGGGATTTGCCGAAGCCGACATCACCAGCGCCAAAAACCTGAATCCCGAAGCGCGGCACAATCTGGAATCGCAGGTAGAAAAGATGACCGGCAAGAAGGTCCGCGCTAACTATCAGCTGGATGAGTCTTTGCTTGGCGGAGCGGTCGTTCGCATCGGCAGCACAATTTACGACGGATCGGTAAAAGGACAGTTGGAGAAAATCCGCGAACAGTTAGTCAGCGGAGCATAGCGAGAAGCCAGCGGCAAGAAGCGAGAAGCGACTTTATGGCACAGATCAGACCAGACGAGATCACGCAGTTAATCCGGCAGCAAATCGAGAACTACGAGTCCAAGATTGCGGTGGACGAGGTCGGCACCGTCATCGCGCTGGGCGACGGTATCGCGCGTGTCCACGGCCTGGATAAGGTCATGGCCGGTGAACTGCTTTCCTTCCCGCACAACGTCGCCGGTATTGCCATGAACCTGGAAGAAGATCAGGTGGGCGTGGTTATCCTGGGCGACTACACCGAGATCAAGGAAGGCGACGAAGTAAAGCGCACCGGACGCATTATGAGCGTACCTGTCGGCGACAATATGGTGGGCCGCGTGGTGAACGCGCTTGGCGAGCCGATTGACGACAAGGGCCCGATCGCGACCGACAAGTTTATTCCGGTTGAACGTATTGCCCCCGGCGTTATTGAGCGCCAGCCGGTGCGCGAACCCATGGCTACCGGACTCAAGGCTATCGACAGCATGATTCCGATTGGCCGCGGACAACGCGAGTTGATCATCGGTGACCGCCAGACCGGCAAGACCGCCGTAGCCCTTGACACCATCATTAACAACAAGGGCAACGACCTTGTTTGTATTTATTGCGCTATCGGGCAGAAACGATCTTCCATTGCGCAGGTAGTGAAGACGCTGACCGACTTTGGCGCCATGGAGTACACCATCGTGGTCGCGGCCTCCGCTTCAGAACCTGCGCCCATGCAGTACATCGCGCCTTACGCCGCCTGCGCCATGGGCGAGCACTTCCGCGACACTGGCCGCCATGCGTTGGTGATCTACGACGATCTCTCCAAGCATGCGGCATCGTATCGCGAAATTTCGTTGCTGCTGCGGCGGCCACCGGGACGCGAGGCTTATCCCGGAGACGTGTTCTATCTTCACTCCCGCTTGCTGGAGCGCGCGTCGAAAGTCAGTGACAAGTTGGGTGGCGGTTCGTTGACCGCGCTGCCGATTATCGAAACGCAAGCAGGCGACGTCTCGGCGTACATTCCGACCAACGTGATTTCCATCACCGACGGCCAGATTTTCCTTGAGACCGACTTGTTCAACAGCGGCGTGCGTCCCGCGGTGAACGTTGGTATCTCCGTGAGCCGCGTCGGTGGCAGCGCGCAGATCAAAGCCATGCGGCAGGTTGCCGGAAGCCTGAAGCTGGAACTGGCGCAGTTCCGCGAACTGGCAGCGTTTTCGCAGTTCGGCAGCGATCTGGACAAGGCCACGCAGGCTCAGCTGAATCGCGGCAAACGGTTGGTCGAACTCTTGAAGCAGGGGCAGTTCTCACCGTTGCCGTTCTCCAAGCAGATCTTGATTGTCTTTGCCGGAACTGGTGGCTTCCTCGACGATTTGCCGGTGGAGCAGGTCCGTGAATTCGAAGCGGCGCTTTACAAGTATGTCGATACTTCAAATCCCGGATTGCTGCGCGCGATCATGGAAAAGAAAACTCTCGACGACGAGTTGAAAGCCACCATGACCAAGGTGATTAAAGACGCGAAAGAGACGTTTGTGCAGGAGCACCAGCCCGCACCGAAATAACACATGGCAAATATTCTCGACATTCGGCGGCGGATTCGCAGCGTGACTAACACGCGGCAGATCACGAAGGCCATGAAGATGGTCTCGGCGGCAAAGCTGCGGCGAGCCCAGGAGCGCGCGTTGTCGGCGCGTCCGTATGCCGTGATGTTGACCAATGTGCTGAAGTCGCTGGTCTCGCGCGTGGAAATCAACGATCCCGTCACCGGAGAGCCACGGCATCCGCTGCTGGCGAAGCGTCCGGAAAATCGCATTCTCTTGATTGTGATTACCGGCGACAAAGGACTCGCCGGGGCTTTCAATACCAATATCTTGAAGGCGGCGCAGCGTTTCCTGGGATCGAAGCAGGAAAAGAACATCGAAATTGAAACTTACGGCCGCAAGGGGCGCGACTTCCTGAAACGCCGCTTTCCTGGCGCCGAGCCGAGGCCGGCGGATTCGCAAGACCCAATGCGTACCACAGTCATCGGAGAGCAGGTTGGAATTCTGAACGCGCTCAACTATGAGACGGCGATCGAATTGGCCGACCGAGTTATTAAGCGCTACACCGATGACGAAATCGATGCTGTCTACATCGTTTACAACGAATTCAAGTCGGTTATCGCGCAGCGTCTGGTTGTCGAAAAGATTCTGCCCATTGAGCACATCGGTGAAGCGGAAATCGCACAGTCCGAAGGGCTGGACCAGGAAGGCAAGAAGCACGCCATCGAAGCCGCCAAAGGCACGGGCGTGAGTTTGCGGGAAGCTGACACCACCGAGATCGATCGCGTTGCCCAGAAATTCGCCACCGCGCCCGTCGATTACATTTACGAGCAGTCGCCGGAAGAGTTATTCAATTCACTTTTGCCGAAATACGTGACCATAGAAATTTTCCATGGGTTGCTGGAGTCGGTAGCCGCGGAACACGCAGCGCGCATGACCGCTATGGATTCGGCTACCAACAATGCTTCCGACATGATTGAGTCGCTGACGCTGGCCATGAATCGTGCCCGCCAGGCGAAGATCACCAAAGAGATTATCGAAATTGTAAGTGGAGCGGCGGCAGCACAATAGGCCAGTCGCAGAGGTTCTTATGCCAGAGAATGTAGGGAAAGTCATTCAGATTACCGGACCCGCAGTCGACGTGCAGTTTTCCGAGGCTGCGATGCCGCCGATTTACCAGGCGCTCAAAGTGACCAGCGACGGCTTTGATGTCCCTTCCGTCATCGACGTGGTTCTTGAAGTTCAGCAGCATCTTGGCGAAGGCCGGGTGCGTTGCGTCGCCATGGAGGCCACCGAAGGCATGGTGCGCGGCATGAAAGTCATCGACACCGGCGCGCAGATTTCGGTTCCCGTGGGCCATGGAACCCTGGGCCGAGTGATGAACGTGATCGGTAAGCCTGTCGACGAACTGGGCCCGATCGAGCACACTAAGACCATGCCGATTCATCGTCCTGCGCCCCTGTTCGAGGAGCAGGCCACGACCGCCGAAATGTTCGAGACCGGTGTGAAAGTGGTCGACCTGGTGCAGCCATTTCTTAAAGGTGGCAAGATCGGCTTGTTCGGTGGCGCCGGTGTAGGCAAGACGGTTTTCATTCAGGAACTGATCAACAACGTCGCCAAACAGCACGGCGGATTCTCTGTGTTCGCCGGCGTCGGCGAGCGGACGCGTGAGGGCAACGACTTATGGCTGGAAATGAGCGAGTCGGGCGTCATCAAGCCGGGTGATCCCTCAAAATCGAAAGCCGCGCTCATCTACGGCCAGATGACCGAGCCTCCAGGCGCTCGCCTTCGCGTCGCGTTGACCGGACTGACGGTCGCTGAATATTTCCGTGATGAAGAAGGCGCGGACACTCTGCTCTTCATCGACAATATTTTCCGTTTCACCCAGGCAGGCTCGGAAGTCTCCGCGCTGCTAGGCCGTATGCCGAGCGCCGTAGGCTACCAGCCGAACCTGGCGACGGAAATGGGCGAACTGCAGGAGCGCATCACGTCCACCAAGAAAGGCTCAGTCACTTCCGTGCAGGCGATCTATGTGCCCGCCGACGATTTGACCGATCCCGCGCCGGCCACCACATTTGCTCACTTGGACGCGGTTACCGTGCTTTCGCGTGCGTTGACGGAAATCGGAATTTACCCGGCGGTCGATCCGCTGGCGTCGAACTCGCGTGTGCTCGATCCGCGCATCGTCGGACAAGAGCACTACGACGTGGCGCAATTCGTAAAGCGCACCTTGCAGACCTACAAAGATTTGCAAGACATCATCGCGATCCTCGGTATCGACGAACTGAGCGAAGACCAAAAGCTGACAGTAGCACGCGCCCGCAAAGTGCAACGCTTCCTGTCACAACCGTTCCACGTCGCCGAACAGTTCACGGGAGCGCCCGGGCGTTACGTAAAAGTCGCCGACACTGTGAAGGGCTTCAAGGGAATCGTAGAAGGCAAATACGACGACATCCCCGAGCAGGCGTTCTACATGAAGGGAACGATAGAAGAGGCGCTGCAAGCGGCGGAGAAGATGAAAGCAGCAGCATAAAAACCGCAGCTAGCAGCCAGAACGGTTCTATGGACACTTTCCAAATCGAAATCGTCACCCCCGAAAAGATGGTGGTGAAGGACGAAGCCGAAGAGATGCAGATTCCCGGCAAGAACGGATATCTTGGCATTCTTCCCGGCCATGCTCCGCTCATCACTGAGCTTGCCGTGGGCGAAATCTCGTACCGTAAAGGTGGTTCTACGCACTACCTATCCGTCGCCTGGGGATTCGCCGAGGTGCTGCCGGACAAGGTCACGATCTTGGCCGAATCTGCGGAGCGTCCCGACGAGATCAACGTGGGGCGTGCCGAAGAAGCCAAGCAGCGGGCAGAAGATGAATTCAAATCCGGCAAGACCGAAGACGACTTCACCAAGGCCGAGGATGATTTGAAGCGGGCCGAAACCCGGCTCGATGTAGCGCATAAGAAATAGACAGAGCCACCAGCTGGCGTATCATGGCTGGCGGTGATTTTCCCATCAAACATCCGTCCGCTTTTGTGTCTTCTCTTAGGCATCTGTCTCGCATCGTCGGCTCAGACGCCTGGTAAGTGCGAAGAGCAAGTGGTTCGTTACGCGCCTTTCGATGCGCAGTTTGCGAAACAAATTCTCCTTACACCCCTCGAAAAGTCCTATCGGGAACCGGCCAAGTCCGAGAAACAATTCTCAGTTCAAGGAACAGTGTGGTTCGCCGTTACGGGGCCCGACTACATGAAACCGGGACCATGGAACACGAGCATCGTCATAAACGCCCACCCCGCTGGCAAGGCATTCCGGTTAGAAGCCCTCAATCACGCCAACAGCGGCGTTGCTGTCCATTGGATAAACGAAAAGCTTTTGTTTGTCCAGATCTGGTGGGGCCGCATTAGCTCGACAGACTTGGTGTTCAACGCCGAAACGGGGACCTTCCTTTACAAAGAAATGGCTAGCTATGTTGAATTGATGGGACCGTGTAATTAGGAGCCAGCGTGCCTGCAAATCTGAATACTTTGTTTCGGGGCTTCATCTGCGTTTCGCTTTTCGCGCATTTCGCAGTTTCGCAAGAAACCGTAAACATCAAAGTCGACGCATCAGTCACGCAGGGCTCGCTGAAGCCCGTCTGGGACTACTTCGGCTACGACGAACCCAACTACACCTACACCGCGCACGGGCGGGAACTGATCTCTGAGTTGACTGCGTCCAACCATCGTCAGGTCTACATCCGCACGCACAATTTGCTGACCACTGGAGACGGCATTCCTGCATTAAAGTGGGGATCGACCAATGCCTATACGGAAGACGCATCGGGCAATCCGATTTACGACTGGACCATCGTCGACAAAATTCTCGACACCTACGTTCAAACCGGTGCAAAGCCATTCGTGGAAATCGGCTTCATGCCCGAAGCATTGTCGACCAAGCCCGAGCCATATCGCCATCACTGGCCGAAAGACGAACTCTACGTGGGATGGACTTACCCTCCGAAAGACTTCAGGAAGTGGGGCGAACTTGTCCATCAACTAACGCTGCATTGCATTC